>CANBTI010000058.1 GCA_947372355.1 Bdellovibrionales bacterium
ACTAAAGGTTTCTCGCTTTCTGAGGCGGTTCTTAAAATGCGCGGTAAAGATGGTTCACCGGTAGTGTTTACTATTTTCCGCAAAGGTTGGAGCAAGTTTAAAAACATCACGGTAAAGCGTGGAACGGTAAAAGTGAAAACGGTAAAATCAGACGAGCTGGAATCAGGATATGGTTACATTCGTTTGGCTCAGTTTAGTGAAACGGCTGCAAAAGAAGTGCAATCTGCTCTTGAAAAACTAGAAGCAAAAAATGGAAAAGATCAATTAAAAGGAATTGTATTTGATTTGCGTACTAATCCAGGTGGTTTGTTAGATCAGGCGGTAGATGTTGCTTCTTTGTTTATTGATGATGGAGTGATCGTATCCACTGTGAGTCGTGATCCATTACAAAAAGATGTTCGTTATGCAAAAAAAGGAATGGCGAGAAAAGATTTACCAGTGGTGGTGCTCGTGAATAGTAGCACAGCTTCGGCTGCAGAAATTGTAGCAGCAGCTCTTCAAGAACATCATCGAGCGATGATTTTAGGAGACACTACTTTTGGAAAAGGATCCGTACAAACTATTATTGATCTAGGACAAGATCTTGGATTGAAGCTCACGATTGCAAGGTATTTCACTCCGAATGGAAACAGCATTCAGGAAAAAGGCGTGGTGCCTGATATTTTTCTAGAAGAGTATGATCCTAAATTACTCGCAAAAGCTAAAATCAAACGTGAGTCAACTCGAGAACGAGATTTAAAAGGCCATTTGGTAAATAATCAAACGGCAGCTGCTCATCAGGATGAATTCTCAGTTCAAGAGTTTTCGGATAAGGTGAATGCTAAAAATGCGGACGCAAAAAAATCCGATGAAGATGAAACTAGCGATATGACACCGGTTTTATTTAATTCAAAAGATGATGTTCAGGTGGCTCAAGCGCTAAAATATCTGAAGTCATATGATGTATTCAAAAAAATCAAAAAAGAATGAACAATAAAGATCTCCCTTTGTTTCAGCAAAATGAATCTCCTGCATCTGCTCCCAAAGCGATGACCGTGAGTGCATTAACATCCAAAATCAAACGCAATCTTGAGGATGAATTTACTGAAATTTGGGTTCAAGGTGAGATTAGTAATTTGAAAGAAGCCACCAGTGGGCATGCCTATTTTTCATTAAAAGATGAAGGGGCAACTATTAGTGCTGCTGCATTCAATTGGGGAAGAAAGAAAAAACCAGGATTTGCACTGAAAGACGGATTACAGGTTTTATGCAAAGGAAATGTTTCCGTTTATGCACCTCGTGGGAATTATCAATTATTAGTAGATGCAATTGAACCGTTGGGGGCTGGAGCGCTTCAGTTGGCGTTTGAGCAGTTAAAAGAAAAGCTCTCAAAAGATGGCCTATTTGATCTCGAACGAAAAAGAGAAATTCCAAAATACCCATCAAAAATTGTGGTGATCACTTCTCCTCAAGCCGCTGCATTAAGAGATATTTTAACAGTTTTAAAAAGAAGAGCACCTTTTGTTGAGGTGGTCATTGTACCCTCATTAGTTCAAGGCGATGAGGCTCCAAATAAATTAATTCAGGCTTTAAAAGTGGCAAATCACTACCAGTTGGGTGAAGTGATTTTACTGAGTCGTGGTGGTGGGAGTATTGAAGATCTTTGGGCATTTAATCACGAAGAACTGGCTCGGACCATCGCCAATAGTTCCATACCTGTTATTTCAGCGGTGGGGCATGAGATTGATTTTACCATTGCAGATTTTGTTTCTGATTTGCGAGCACCCACACCTTCAGCGGGTGCAGAAATCATTACTCAACATTGGGTGGAGTTACGGGAGCGATCACAGCAACTAAAAATGCGACTGACCCAATCTTTAAGACGTGAAGTACTTCTCAAACGTAGAACTCTTGAAGCATTAGCGGCACAATTAAAAAATCCAAAAGATCAGTTACGAGAAAAAGCTCAAAAAGTGGATGAATTATCCATGCGATTAGAGCGATTAATTTCTCATTTTTTAGAACGAAAAAAAATGAATTTAGAAAGAGCAGCGACACAATTAAACGCACTTTCTCCATTAGCAGTTCTCTCGCGTGGATATGCGCTGATTCAAGATGATCACCAAAAGTTAATTCGAAGTTCAAAACAGGTTAAATCCAAACAGACTCTCCATTTGAAATTTTCAGATGGAGAAATAAAGGTAAAAGCAGAATGAAAAAAGCAATTATTGTTTTCGGTTTAGTATTTGGGTTGTCCGTGAATGCTGCGCAAACAGCTAAAGTGGTGGTGGAGAATGCGAATGTATATGATAAGCCGCAAGCGGATTCAAGCGTAGTGGGAACGGTTCCCAAAGATGCCTCCATATCGGTGAGTAATGTTCCGACCAATGGTTTTTTTAAGTCAAGAATCCCCAGTGGTGTGATTGGTTGGATTTCAGGAAGTGATATTTTAGCTGCTGGGGTTACTCCAGGAGCTAAGACAGCAGCTGCAGTTGCAACAAAAAATACAAAAGATTCAAATTTTACTAGTGAACAATCACGATTACTCATTTCAGGTGGACTCCAAACTTTAAATAATAAAGGATTTCCAACAGGGATTTCTGTTACCAATTCAAAATCTGGATACGGTGGTACAATTGAAATGCAGTTTAAAATCAATGAGAACTTTTATTGGGGCGGAAGAGCTGAATATCTTTTGAGCTCAAGTTCTCAAACCGTGAGTTCAACGATCACTCAAACATTTAGTTTTCATACCTTACCAGTGATGGCTGGAATCATGTATGTTCCGATT
The DNA here is from genome assembly GCA_947372355.1 of Bdellovibrionales bacterium. Lineage (GTDB taxonomy): Bacteria > Bdellovibrionota > UBA1018 > UBA1018 > CAIMNF01 > CAIMNF01. The sequence goes on from CANBTI010000058.1 coordinate 2,771, forward strand.
CATAAACAAAAGTTTAGATTGGGTGTAGGTTTGTATGCTGGTTTTTCAATGATGACCTCATTGACCATTGCGCAAAGTACAACCTTATCGAGTGCAACGGTAACTTATACTTCAACGGATATTTGTGAAATGGGTAACTTACAAGGTAGTTATTCAATTTCATCTAGTTTAGGAATTTTAGCTGATGTTGGATATCGCATGCAAAGTGCTAGCTATCCTGCATCCACTTCATTGAATGTCGAGGCCTTCAAAGCTGATTTCGGAGGATTGGTCACTAGATTAGGTGTTGAAATTAAGCTTTAATTAACGAGATTCCACTTCATCCACTTCAATAAAGTAGCAATAAAGATCTTTGCGCTTACACAATTCAAATGGGTAGTAATGATAGCCTTGGTCTCCACAACTGGTTCCCCAACTGTTTTTTAAAATAAAATATCCACCACCTGCTACTGCGGGATCTAAATGATAACCAACAGCAGCCATTACATGATTGCCCTTAGTACGTTTGGAGTTTTCGCTAATGGTTGGTTTACAGTTTGAAATATCAGAGGGCACTTGGATCGCCATCACAACGGGATGTTTTTGATCTAATGCTTTAATTGCTTCTTCGTAATTATATTCATGAGCCACTGAACGACTGATTTTTAAAGAACGGTGTTCTTTATAATCAGTGGTTTGAGTTCCGTTGTCTGGCCAGTATTGAAGTTCCGTAATAAAATTTGAGCTTGCTGCATTGATTGCAGCATCCACATCATAAACGCCATATTGACTCCACAAATCACGATGAGAAACCAATTTTTGATTTCCTTGTGATCGGAGTACATTTTCCATTGCCGCAGCAGTTGCAAAAGTAGAGCAAGTTCCACCAAATTGACTCACTACAGGTGAATCATTTGAGCGTAGATCGATGTCAGAATGATTTACAGCAAATGAGATGGAGGCTGGTGCACGTAATTTAGAGCGAGAAGAGAGTTGCGATACTACTTCTGAAGTCGGAAGAAACTTGCTGATCTCAGCTCCTTTTGCAGCTCTAGTGGTCACTGAGAACAAGAAAAATAAACTCGCTAAGCTGAGGGCAATAAAAAATGAAAATCTTTTCGTCATAATCTCTCCGTTGATTTCTCATCGGAGGCGGTAGATTATTGATTGAGGAAAAAATTGCCTTGCTGCAAGATTTCTATTAAATAATTTTAACGTGTGGTGTAAGTTGACGGAAATGATTAAAAAAACAAATGAAATTGAATTTGATGAATTAAATGAACCTAAACACACTCATGTGCATGGTCCTGGTTGTAATCATCAACATCATGGCATTAAGCCAATCGAACGGGAGACCGCAAAAATCGGACGTAATGATCCTTGTTCTTGTGGGAGTCAAAAGAAGTTCAAGAAGTGCTGCGGGAAGTGATCTTTTCTAAGATTTTTAAAACCATGGCATCGTTAGGCCCTATGTTTTTCATCTCTTCAAAAATCAATTCTAATAAAGAAGTTCTTCCAGGATTCACGAGTCCTCTTTTATCAATTAAGAAATTTAAATACCTGAGAGTGCGATCGATGAGTTTTCCGTTACTGGCACGAACCCAGGTCATCACGTTTCCTTCATAGCGCCCCAATAATCCCATCACCATGAGTGAATGAGTATTTAAAATCATTTTTACGAGCAGCTGGGCAAGAAGAGGGTGATCCAATAAAGAAGATTCCATAACGGAAGTAAACTGATCGGTGCTGAATTCCAGTTTCTTTTCAAATTGATTCAGAGAAATGGTTTTTTGTTCACAGGGAAAAAGTTTACGAGCTCTGGCATTTAAAAATTGCTGGCTAAAATCAAAATCTAAAATAGAGCGATATCCCAATCTACCTTTGAGTTCTTTCCATTCTAAACCAATGGGCAAACGATTGAGAATTGCTTCCCAAGATTCCTGAGACAAACTAGTTGAAGGGATGCCTAAATAACAAAGTGAATAATGAGAAGGATGAAAATCATTCTTTTTCTCAAATGGAGTTAAGCTAAAAGTGGGTGAGCGCTCTGTAGTATCCGTGAGAACGGCGATGGGAAAAGTATCGGTTTGGTACATCACAAAATTATTTTCCCGATAAACTGCAGTTTCCCATTCCACTACAGGCTGCAAAAATAAGGATAGTTTAAAACGCGCATATTCATCCCGTAAGCGAGTGATGAGGGAGAGATCATTCCAAAGAGCTGCACCTACAGCGAGCATCTGCGCAGTGGCGGCTTGCAATCGAGTGCTTCCGGATAAAGCCATCGGACCAGTATCAATGCAAAGGGTTTCTACATTTTTATTTTCAATGATCTCACGAGAACGTTCCACCGTTTTGCACAACACATCACTTGGATTGCAGTATACAAACCATGGTTTTTGAAAATTTTTATCGTTTGAATAAGAGAGAGCCTCGTGAGCAGTGCCAATCACATAAGGAGTTTCACCACCTTCAGTGATGGCGATGAGTAAATCTCCGGCACGAAACCCCAGATCGTCTAAGTGCCTACGTCCGTATTCGGGAAAATCTTCAAAGTTCTCTACAGATTTAACGAGGGCAAAATCTCCACCCGCCATGAGTGCTTGTACCGAGTTTTCACGATCGGTACCTTGAAATGCTTTTCGCCAAGTGGATTCCAAAGTGAGTGCCAGGCGACCAGTGGCTCCACATCCAGAAAGGTAAACACTATGTCCATTTTTAAAGGTTTTTTGAATGGCTGCACTGAGCTCAGTAATTCGATTGCCCTGAGTTTCTGTTTTTTCAATGGCAGCGATGTCTATTTTTTGAATAATGCCAATTGCAGCAGATAGATCTTCTTGAACCTGTTGAGATAGATTCCTCGTCTCAGGATGAAATCCTTCAGTAGATAAATGGCCGAGCGAGAATTCGTTTTGTCGTTGGAGAAACTCTTCAAGTTGCATGTGAACCATTTCAAGTGTAACAAAAGGTATGTCTAAATCAAAGCTCGCCTTATTGGTATTTGCACTCGCTTTTGGAGTCAATATTTTCGCATTCGTGTTTTCTAAAAAAGCTTACTTAATCGAAGAAGTGAAAAATGTTTGGCTCTATGAGTTGCCACCCACTGCTTCACCACTGGATTCGTACGTAGCAGTAGAAATTGGGCCGCAAAATGGGGTGATTGGAACTTTAACTCATTTGATGGAAAAATCGGATTGGAAACCTGGCAAGGGTGCAGCAAGTTCAAGTGTGCTCACCATCGATCTAAAAGCAGGACTCACATTTTCCAATCACGAAGCAATTCTTCCTGAGCACTGGATCAAATCAAGAGAATGGAGCAAGCCGTATCTTCAGCAATGGGCTTCAGATCCACTTTGGAATGCCTATCTCACGGCAGAAGTAGAGTGGAAATCACCTGCGCAAGTTCAATTTACCTGGAAAAATGCTCTCCCTAATTTTGAAGTGGATGCTTTTCTAAAGACGGTACTTTCTCATCCGATGACGGGTGTGATTCATCCTACCAATCTTCTAGCAATGAAATCTGAAAAAACTCTAAACGCCAAGCCACTCACTAAAGATTGGATTTCTTCTGGTTCATACCGAGTAAGAAAGTGGAATCCAAAAGAAATCGTGTTGATTTCCAGGGATGATTTTCCTGTTTCGATTCCAAAAGAGTTCTTTAGAACTTTGAAATATCAAAGCGCCCCAGTAAAAAACCCATCAGCTGATTTTATGTATTCCATGCCTGGAGAAGAAAAAGCTTATCCGGATCATCGTGTAAATTCTGTTAATCAAACGCTCCATGTTTTTTGGATTTGCAGATCTTGGCAACAGGCGGGTTCTTTTTGTGCCAATGCTGAAAATCGTTCTAGCTTTGCGCAACTGATGGCAGGAACTGAGAAAAGATCCTCTCTCACCCTTTCCTCACAGAAGCTTCGTTACCGAATTCCTTTCGGCTCAGACGCATTCCGAAATGAAATTACTAGCAAAATCATTTCAGATGTAAAAATGATGGGCGGATACACCGAAGAGATTTCTTATTTTTTTAAACCATCCACCGATGCGGATATTGAACTGTTAATGGTAGTTACCGATTCATCAATATCGAGTGAAAATGCTGCAAAAATGGCAAATTTGAGTTCAAGGTTGGGTATGAATGATGCTAATTTGCCCACAAATCTGGTAGGCGAATTTTCTCATTATCCGCTTCAAGTTCTCATGAAGAACATGAAGGGTGGGGCTTTCTTGAAAGTTTTTATTGAGCCAGATCTAGATGAGAAGAAATTACCATTGTAATATTCTGAAGTTTGATTAAGTTATAACATTATGGTTAAAACTTTTTTATTGTTGAGTCTGATCACTGCGAAACTTGCTTTCGCAGGAATGGATGCTGAAGGGGGCTTGCCCTCCCGTTATACCGGCTTAAATGATTATGTTTTGGTTGCTCCCAATCAGGGCCAAGTAAACACTTGTTTATTTATGGCCTCAACAGGAGCCATGGAAGTTTTATTGAATAAAAAATTGGGCATTCATCATCCACAGGTGAATGGTCAAACAGATATTTCAGAGCGATATACTATTTCCGAAGCTCTTTCGAGCCGTTCCAATTCTTGGTTTGAAGATGCGTTTCTTAAGTTTGATTCTGGAGTGGCAGTACTCACTCGGGATATGCCTTTTGAGTCGTTCACTGAAAATGGTGACATCAATTATGATGTATGGAACGTACCGTCAAACTTTGACTCTGCGCCGCGTATTAAGCTTCCAAAAATCGAAACCCTTACTTTGTATGCATTTGATAAGTATTCCCGTGGTGTGCTCAATCAATCTCACTTAAATCAAGTGAAAGAAGCCTTGGTGAAATACCAAAGCCCTATTATTGCAGTGGGTAATGATGAGGATTATTGGCATGTTACCTTAATCGTTGGTTACGACGATAATATTGAGGGTGAATGCTACGAGTTAGATTCTAAGGTTTGCGAGGGGAAAAAAGGGGCTGTCTATGTGCGTGATTCTTTCGGTACCCGTCTAGAAGCTCGCTCTTACGAATGGTTTTTGCGCCGACAAAATTCCGCTGCTGTGGCGAAACTTGCCGAATAAATTCATACTTTTACAAGCCCAAATTCAGGCGTTACACTATTCAGCATGAAGAGAACGGTTCCTTTTTTAATGGTTGTTGGTGTTTCACAAGGTTTACTTTTAGAAGTGAATGGAAAAATTTTCCCCAAAGATTCATTTCCCGAAGAATGTAAAAACTTACTTCAAGGCGTGAAATGTAACGCTAACTCCTATGGAAAGTATCACTTAGAATCTAAAAAAGACGGTGAGCTCACTTATAATAAGGCTACCTTTGGCGGGCCAGAGGGTGATCAAGTGCTCGAACAATCTTGGGAAAAAGATGGCAAGGTGACTAAGGCCATCATTGAAAATCGTGCACTCAAAAAACTTTCAACACTAGAAGTGAAAGACGGAAAAACATTTTACAGTGTTCTTGATTTAACGGATCAAAGTAAAAAAAATTCAGAAGAAAATTGGGAAGATAACCTAGTGGTTCCTTCTACAGTTCTCACTTATATTAAACCTTTTGCGGAAAAAATTACTAAAGGTGAAAAAGTAAAACTCAAGATAGCGGTGCTGGATCGTCGGGAGTCTTTTAGTTTTTATATTAAAAAAGTGAGAGATGAAAAATCACTTGATGGTGAATCCATACAGGTTTTAGAAATGGCTCCATCCAGTTTGATTGTGAGTCTTGCGGTGAAGCCGATGTATTTTTATGTAAAAGAAAAATCGGGTGAGTTATTCGCGTTTGAAGGTGAAAGTGCGCTTCGTAGAAAAGTGGGCGATTCATTCGAAAAAATGACGGTGAGAACAGCTTATGAATATAAAAACTACGCTGCTCCTGCATCAACAAAAACAATGAAAACTGCTGCTTCCAAGCAAGATTGCGATCCAGCTAGTTTTTTAAATAGTAAAATGCCGATGAAATGTGAAGTGAAACAATGAAATCAAAAAGACAATACAAGATTAAAATTTACTCAGACGGTGCAGAAAAAGATTCATTATTGAAAATGAATCAAAATCCGATGATCAGTGGGATGACCACCAATCCCTCACTCATGAAAAAAGCCGGAATCAGTAATTACGGAACTTTTTGCAAAGACATTCTAACCCACATCAAGGAAAAACCGATTTCATTTGAAGTGTTTGCCGATGATTTCGTCACCATGGAAAAACAAGCCCGCGAGATCGCGACTTGGGGAAAAAATGTTTACGTAAAAATTCCGATTCAAAACAGTGAAGGCAAATCCTCGATTGAACTTGTGAAAACACTCACCAAGGACGGAATAAAATTAAATGTAACTGCTCTTTATACGGTGAAACAAGTGGTTGAAACTTGCCAGGCAGTTGCGGGTGGGGCTCCATCGATCGTTTCTGTTTTTGCAGGACGCGCCGCCGATCTTGGCCATGATCCAATTCCTACGATGATTGCATCCGCTGAAATTTGTAATGCTTATGCTGAATCCAGCGGATCAGAAATTGAATGTTTATGGGCTTCTACTCGTGAAGTTTACAATATTTACGAAGCCGAACGCGCGGGTTGTAAAATCATCACCGTTCCATTTGATGTGTTAGCAAAACTTGATTCCAGCTTTAAAACCCTTTCTGAATTGAGTTTGGATACAGTTCAAACGTTTAAGAAAGATTCTGAAGCGGCTGGGTTTAAGATTTAGTTTGCTTGGCGCGTTAATTAAGATTTCTCCTCGTCATTCCGTCAAAATTCCGTTACTTTATTCGGTATGCAACAAGATCTTTCTCAGCTCCCGGAACAAGAACGCGTTCGTCGCGAAAAGTTACAAAAAATGATCGAATCAGGAGTTCAAGCGTATCCAGAACGCTTTGAAATTTCTCACGCTCTTAAAGATGTGGGAGCTCTTGCCGATGGAACAGAAGGCATCAAGGTTGCGGGACGAGTGACTGCGATTCGCCGCATGGGAAAACTTGCGTTTGTCACGATTCAAGATCTTCAAGGTAAGATTCAACTTTGTTTGAAAATTGATAACCTTGCTGATCAATATCAAAAATTTGTAGATTTTTTAGATCTCGGAGATTTCTTCGGAGCTGAAGGCGCCATGTTCACCACCAAGATGGGTGAAAAAACGGTTCAAGTGAAGGCATTTACTTTCCTTGGAAAATGCATGAAGCCACTTCCAGAAAAATTTCATGGACTTCAAGATGTAGAGATCAAATATCGCCAACGTTATTTGGATTTGATCACGAGTGAAGAAGCCCGCGCACGTTTTGTGCTTCGTTCAAAAATCATTCGTGAGATGAGAAATTTTTTAGAAGGCGAAGGCTTCATGGAAGCTGAAACCGCGAGCTTGCAACCCAATGCTTCGGGCGCACTAGCGAAACCATTTAAAACTCATCACAATGCGCTTGATATTGATTTGTTTCTTCGGATTGCACCTGAAACTTATTTAAAACGCCTGGTAGTCGGTGGTTTTCATCACGTATTTGAATTCGCTCGTTGTTATCGTAACGAAGGAATTTCTCCCAATCATCTTCAAGAATTCACGATGGTAGAAGGATATTCTGCTTACTGGAATTACAAAGATAATATGGATCTCATGAAACGTTTGTTTCAAACCATTTTTCAAAAAACTTTAGGCACTACAAAATTAAAACTCGTTGCCGATGGCAAAGAAACTGAAGTCGATTTCGGTGGTGAATGGAATGTGATCACTTTTCGTGAGTTGTTATTACAAGATTGCGGAATCGATATCGAGAAACACAAAACTGCTCCTGAACTTCTTGCCGCAATTAAAGATAAACGCATTGATCTCGATGATCCAGAAGCCAACAAGCTCGGACGCGGTAATTTAATTGATGTGCTTTATAAAAAAGTGAGCCGTCCGAAGATGGTTGGTCCTACTTTCTTAACCGAGCATCCCATTGATCTTTCTCCACTTGCACGGGCGAGTGATCAAAACCCTGAACTCACCGATCGTTTTCAATTAGTGGTGAATGGCGTTGAGATCGTGAATGCATATTCAGAACTGGTAGATCCAATTGAGCAAATGAAACGCTTAGAAGATCAAGCTCGCTTGAATGCGGGTGGTGATGAAGATGCCATGGTGATGGATGAAGATTATGTGATGGCAATGGAATACGGCATGCCTCCGATTTCAGGGTGGGGTATTGGGATTGATCGTTTGGTTCAATTCGTAACCAATTCTGAAAACATCAAAGACTGTGTACTTTTCCCACTCACGAGAAAAACACAAGGTCATGAATTATCAGCTGATGAATCAACTGGTGCAGACCAAAACGATTTTGATCCAAAAATTTAAGAAATAAAATTAAGGAATAAGAGTGATGAAAGTTGCAATCATTGGAACCGGCTATGTTGGACTCACTACCGGAGTAACGCTTGCGTTCCTCGGACATGAAGTGACTTGTTTAGATGTGGATGCTGCAAAAATTGCACAGCTCAATCAAGGCATTTCCCCCATTTATGAACCTCATCTGGATGAACTCATGAAGGCAGCACGTTCCCGTTTGAAGTTTTCTACTTCAGCTTCAGATGCATTATCTCAGGCAGAAGTGATTTTCATTGCAGTGGGAACGCCTTCACTTGCAGATGGAAATCCCAATCTCACTTATTTAAAATCGGCAGCAGAAGCGGTGGGCGAACACATTCAAAATCCATACGTGGTGATCGTGAATAAATCCACAGTGCCCATCGGAAGTGGAAACTGGGTTGAGAGTTTAGTGCGTGATGCTTTTCGCTCAAAAAACAGTGGTTCTAAATCTCAATTCGTAGTGGCCTCTAATCCTGAGTTTTTACGTGAAGGTTCAGCGCTTCAAGATATGTTGTATGCGGATCGCGTGGTAGTGGGCTCTGATGATGAAAAAGCGATCTCTACGATGCGAAAACTCTATCAACCATTGATCGAGCAAACCTTTACACCTCCATCATTCTTGCCTCGCCCGGAAAATTTCAAGATGGTGAATTTTCTTTCCAGTGATTTGCAATCTGCAGAATTAATTAAGTATGCAGCAAATGCATTTTTAGCTCTGAAGGTTTCCTTCATCAATGAAATTTCCGAACTCTCTGAAAAAGTAGGCGCCGATATTTCTCATGTAGCAAAAGGAATCGGATTAGATACTCGAATTGGAAATAAGTTTCTTCAAGCAGGTTTAGGATGGGGTGGATCTTGTTTTGCTAAAGATACGGCCGCACTCATCTCTACGGGTAAAGAATACGGTTTACCGATGGTGATCACTCAAGCCGCAAAAGACGTGAACACACGCCAACGCATTCGTATGGTGGAAATTTTAGCCAACGAACTTAAAATTTTAAAAGGCCGTAAAATCGGAATCTTGGGGCTAGCATTCAAGCCTTTCACCGATGATTTACGAGATGCTCCTGCATTTGATGTGGCTCAAAAACTGATAGATCGTGGTGCAAAAGTAATTGGGTTTGATCCAATCGCGATGAATCGCGCAAAAAAAGAATGGGCTCAATCAGAAATTCAGTTTGCTGAAACTGCGGAAGCGGTTTTTGAAGAAGCCGATGCAGTGTTATTGATTACGGAATGGCCTGAGTTCTTAGATATTAATTTTTCTAAATCAAAAGAAAAAATGAAAAATCCGTTAATCCTTGATGGTCGTAATCACTTGGATCCAGTGGCAATCAAAAAAGCTGGTCTAAAAATGATCACTTTAGGTAGAAGTTCGTGAACATTTTAATCACCGGTGGGGCAGGATTTATTGGGAGTCATCTGTGTGAACACTTTCTCAACCAAGGGCATTTTGTTTTGGCTCTGGATAATCTTTGTACTGGTAGATTAAAAAATATTGAGGAATTTAAATCTAATCCTCAATTTAAATTTGAAAATGTAGATGTTTCTAAGCCATTGCCAGCAGCAATTTCAGGGCTTAAAAAATGGGATTGGATTTTTCATTTTGCTTCCCCGGCATCTCCTCCCAAATATTTTTCAATCCCGATTGAAACCATGACGGTGAATGCAGAAGGTACGCGCCATTTACTCGAACTCGCTCGTACCACTAACGCAAAATTTTTCTATTCCTCCACTTCAGAAGTTTATGGCGATCCACTTGTTCATCCTCAGCCGGAATCTTATTGGGGAAATGTAAACTCAATTGGTGTGCGCTCTATTTACGATGAAGCGAAACGTTATGCTGAAGCCATGATTTATTCTTACCATCGCGAGTTCAAGGTGGATGTTCGCGTAATTCGAATCTTCAATACTTATGGACCAAAGATGGATCCTGAAGATGGAAGAGTGGTTACGAACCTCATGTTTCAGGCTCTACGGAATCAGCCGATGACGATCTATGGTGATGGCAAACAAACTCGTAGTTTTCAGTATGTTTCAGATTTAGTAGATGGCATAGATCGTCTCATGAAAGCGGATTATGTTTTACCCGTAAACTTGGGTAACCCGGATGAATTCACGATTTTAGAATTTGCTGAAAAAGTGAAACAATTGGTTCCAACCCAAAGCACCCTTGTGTTTCAACCCTTGCCTCAGGATGATCCAAAACAACGTAAGCCAATAATATCATTGGCAAAATCGCTACTTCAATGGGAGCCAAAGGTGAAGTTGGCGGATGGCTTAGCCAAGACTCTTCTCTATTTTAAATCATCAGAGAATAATTAAACTTATTTAGTTGATTAAATAAAACTCCTGCAGTAATGTCCGGCGCATGATGAAGCCTACCCTTATATTGTTGGTTCTAATGATGACCGCTGCAAATGCCTCGGTCGATGGAATTGGTGAACCCAATGTGGCCTGGATGAAGCGACAAATTCACGTTTGCTGGCATAATGCCGGTAAAGATAATCCTAGTTACGCACCCAATGATTTTAAAATTGAACAAAAACTCGCTGTACAACAAATTGTGGAGCAAGAGTATACAGTTCCGAAGGTAGGAATCACATTTTTTGGTTGGGAAGATTGTTCCACCATTACGAATTACGATTTAGAAATCTACCAAGACATCGATATTTTACCCACCAACAATTTAGTCGATATTTATCGAAAAGCAAAAGTTGAAGGATTTTCGGTGTTAGGCCAGGGCGGACGCGAAGAAAAAATCAATGAACATAATGGTTACTTTAATCGCAATCAACAACTATCAACGATGTATTTACTCTATCAGCCCATGTTTAGAGTTGGTTCCGAGTTTTATAAACCAACGGAAGAACTTCAAGCAACCGCACTTCATGAGTTTGGACATGCTGCAGGGTTAAGACATGAACACATTCGCCCCGAAGCAAAAGACGACCCAAATTGTAAAAATATGAATTTTGTAATTGATGAAACCATTTTGGATTCAGCGATTAATTACGAAGATTATGATCCAAATTCAATCATGAATTATTGTTGGAGTTCTACTCTCGGATTAATTGGAAATGTAGTGAATGTATTGCCGAACGTACCAGATCAAACTCTCTACACGGTAACCACAAATAAAAAGACGAAAAAGAAAACCTATTTTATTCGTAATGGTTTGAGCGCAAAAGATATTTCGACCTTAAATAAGATGTATCCAAAACAGTAAACTTTTTGGATTAGTTTTAAAGGCTAAGATCTTTTGTAGTCATCTTGATATCGAATGATGTCGTCTTCCCCGAAATAAGTTCCTACTTGCACTTCTACAAATTCAACTACGCTAGTGCCTGGATTACGAATGCGATGTTTAGCGCCCAAAGGAATATAAATATTTTCGCCTGGATTTAATTGATGAGTGACATCGTTCAACACCACTTCAGGATGCCCCTTGGTGATCACCCAGTGTTCAGCGCGTTTTTTATGACTTTGGTAAGAAAGCTGTTGCCCAGGATTGACGTGAATCACTTTTGATTTGAACGTATCCGTATCTTTTAAAATTTCAAATTTACCCCAAGGGCGATATTCAAAAACATGATCATGAACTCGTGAATCTTTTGCCGCATTCATTTGTTCCACAATGTGTTTCACTTTTTGAGAGGAACCTTTTTTGGTGATCAATAGTGCATCGGCGGTATCCACAACGATGAGATCGTTCACATCCACAAAACTTGCCATTCGATTTTGTTTTGAATAAAAATAATTCCCGGTTCCTTCGGTCTCATATTTTTGGCTCGAATCGCTGAGCTCAGCCAATTCATCCCAAGATCCCACATCGCTCCAGCCTAAATCAGCGGGAATACAAACTTGTTCTTTGAGTTTTTCCATCAATCCAAAATCAATGCTTTGAGAAGGGCATTTTCCATAAACTTCTTTAAGATTGGAATGATCGGCCTTTAGTTCATTGATGCTACTCCAAGTTTCAGGCATGAATTTTTTCAAGTGCTTGATCATAGTTGCCACTTCAAATATGAACATTCCTGCATTCCAAAAATAATTTCCAGATTGAATGAATTTTTGAGCGGTATCTTGATTTGGTTTTTCACGGAATCCAAGAGTAGGGCGCGCATCACCCAAGTAGGTTTCTGAGCTCACTTCAATGTAACCGTATCCGGTAGCTGGATAAGTGGGTTTGATTCCAAGAGTTGCAACTTGTCCTTTTTTTGCACATTCAATTCCAAGATTTACGGCTTTGATAAAGTTTTCATCATTTTGAATCAAATGATCGGAAGAAAAAATTCCGACAATATCGGCCGAGCGATTTTGCAGCTCGAGCACCTTGCAAAGAAGAGCGATGGCAGGAGCTGTGTTGTTGGCCTTTGGTTCATAGAGTGCTTGAGAAAGGGGAACGTTTGAAGAGTTCATCACCGATTCGGTGAGTGCTTTCATGGATTCGTTGGTCACTACCCAGGGCGAACCTAATTTTTGCAAACGAGTGATTGTTTTTTGAAATAAAGATTCTTCAAAAAGCTCGCAGAATTGCTTGGGAAATTTAGTTCTGGAAACTGGCCAAAGGCGAGTTCCGCTTCCGCCAGAGAGAATGGTGGGAA
>CANBTI010000059.1 GCA_947372355.1 Bdellovibrionales bacterium
GCGCTTGGATCGGGGTAGGAACGGTGAAATTCATCTCTTTTAAAGCTTGATGAATCGTTTGAGGTAATACTAATTCTTGAAAGGTTTTCATAAGGTAGGCGGATTCTATCACAATTTACGCAAAATGTCAGAGAATTCAAATATTTGCCCCTGTTAAGCTGCTGGAACTGTTTAAATGCATTTCAGCCCCCTTAAACCCCATTTCCGACTGTTAGATTCACTGAAAAGCAGGTAGGATTTGAGCATGAAAATTTTAGTGACTGGCGCCGCCGGCTTTGTAGGCTCTCACCTTACTGAAAAATGTGTAGAGCTTGGCTATCAAGTAAAGGCATTCACCCATTACAACTCTAAAAACAATTGGGGATGGTTGGAAAACTCACCCCATAAAAAAAACATTGAAGTCATCACTGGTGATATTCGTGATTACGATTCCGTGTTTGCAGCAATGCAAGGCGTGGACACAGTATTTCATTTAGCAGCACTCATTGGCATTCCCTACTCCTACGTTTCACCGCTTGCATACATAAAAACAAATGTTGAGGGAACTTATAACGTTCTTCAATCTGCAAAAATTTTAGAAACAAAAAATGTACTTGTGACTTCTACTAGTGAAACCTACGGAAGTGCACAATACGTTCCCATGGATGAAAAACATCCCATGGTAGGACAATCCCCTTACTCTGCCTCGAAAATTGGCGCCGATAATTTAGCCGTAAGCTACTTTCGTTCTTTTGGAACTCCAGTAAAGATTGTTCGCCCATTTAATATTTATGGTCCACGCCAATCTGCAAGAGCCATCATTCCAAGTATCATCATCCAAATCTTAAATGGTCAGAAAAAAATTAAACTAGGAAATGTTGATCCAACTCGAGATCTCACTTTTGTAAAGGATACCGTGTCTGGATTTCTCACCATCGCTCAGCATGATGAGTTCAACGGTGAGTATATAAACATAGGAATGAAACACGAAATTTCTGTCCGAGATTTAGTTCTGCTCATTGCAAAACTCATGAAAACTGAAATTGAAATCGTGAGTGATGAGCAACGCATTCGCCCTACTCAGAGCGAAGTGGAAAGATTGTTTTGCGAAAATGGCAAACTAGTGAAAGCAACTCAATGGAAACCCGATTATAACCTTGAAAAAGGACTTAACGAAACCATCCAATTCTTAACAGAACATAAAAGCATTTATAAATCCGATGTCTATAATGTCTAACTCAACAATTGATCTATCTGCAGTAAAAGGTAGCACTGTTCTCATCACAGGAGCAGGTGGATTTATCGGTGGTCACCTACTGAATACTTTGAAAAGTTTAGGTGCAAATATTATTGGCGTTGACCGAAAACCATCAACAGGAATCCATGGCGCTGACATTTCATCTGCAGAAGAAATTCATCAAATCTTCAAAATCACCTCTTCCACTTACGGAAAATCGATCGATTATATTTTTCACCTAGCAGGACAAAAAAGCGCTTCACTTGCTAGAGAAAATCCAGCTGAAACCCTGAAAACAAGTTTTAATGGAACGCTCAATATTCTCGAGTATGCTCGAAAACAAGAAACAGTTAAAAAAGTAATCTTGATCTCTTCACTCGCTGTCTATGGAATCGATGAAGATCATTCTCAGGAACTTTTAGACGAATCACATGCACTTCAAAATGATTCGATTTATTCAGCCACTAAAATATCTACGGAAGCTTTAGGTCTATCGTACTTTAAGGATTTCTCACTCCCCGTTTCTATCGCTAGATTATCAAACGTGTATGGCCCATTACAATCATCAGCAGCAGTGATCCCTTCATTGATTGCACAAATGAGAAGTGGACAAAAAATATCAATGGGGAATACCAAATCCATTCGTGATTTCATCCATGTTCAAGATGTGGTAGATGCTTTGATCAATTTAGCTATCAATAAAAATACGAGTGGCAGCATCTACAACGTGAGCACCGCTCAAGGAACATCCATTAAAACCATCGCAGAAATTTTGTCTCCATTGTTAAATTATAATGATGAAATTTTAATCGATGAAAAAAAAGTAAGAGCAAATGAGAAAATTTTTATGGTAGCCGATAATTCTAAGCTTAAAAAAGCTACCGGATGGTCACCAAAAATCAGTATTGAGAACGGATTAAAAAGCTTATGTCAGTAAAAAATATGAAAGCTGTAATTTTGGCTGGAGGAAAAGGCACTCGATTTAGACCTTTTTCATTTGTCATTCCTAAACCACTCATGCCCATTGGAGAGGATCCAATATTACTTCATTTGATCAACCGGTTTAAAAAAAGTGGGATAACTCAGTTTTTAGTTTCAACAGGTTATCAATCAGAATTAGTGCGCGCGTACTTTGGCAATGGTGAAAGATTTGGAGTGAGCATTAAATACTTTCATGAAGAAAAACCACTTGGAACAGCTGGGCCACTTTCACTCATGAAAGATGAATTTTCAGATGATGATTATTTGTTTTTAATTAATGGTGACATTTATACTGAGCTAAATTTTGAAAAAATGGCAATGTTTGCCAGCGACAACAAACTAGATCTACTTGTCGGTTATGTTGAAAAAACTGAAAAAAGTAGTTTTGGTGTACTAGACATTTCCCATAACCAAATCAACAAAATCATTGAAAAACCTGAAACCACTTTCCGATTCAGCGCCGGTATTTACGTTTTAAAGGGAAAAGCAATTCGCCAAATCCCTAATCTTGAGTTCTACACCATGCCTGATCTGATTAATTCTTATCTGGCACGTGGAGAAAAAGTTGGCGCTTATGAGATTAAAGATTTCTGGAAGGGAATCGAGAACGCCGAAAATCTAGATGAAGTATCTCATCGTGTTGAGGAGCAATCATCTTGAGTAATGAAATTCTAGTCATCATTCCTAGTTTGAATGAGGAAAAAGCAATTGCAGATGTGATAGTGGGAATTAAAAAAGAACTTAATCATTGTGACGTATTGGTCATAGATGGATATTCCCGCGATAACACCGTGGAAGTTTCACGCAAACATGGCGCTCATGTGATTCAAGTAGATAAAGCATTCGGTATTGCTGCTGCAATTGAAGCAGGAATCTTGTACGCAGATCGCGGAAACTATCAACTATTGGTACGGATTGATGCCGATGGACAACACCCTCCCAGTGAAGTTAAAAAATTACTTACTCCACTACTAAAAGGTGAGGCGGATTTTGTGATTGGGTCCCGTTTTTTAGGAGATGCAGATTACAGTCCTAATTTATTAAGAAATGTAAGTATTTCCACTATTTGTTTTTTACTAAAATTCCTTCATCGAGTTAAAATTACTGATTGTACTTCAGGTTGCCAAATCTATACCCGTGAAGTAGTACAGTATTTTGCTCGAGATAAAGATTTTGAATATTCCGAAATCAGAGCAATTTGGATGGCACACAAAGCGGGCTTTATCATCAAAGAAGAGTTCATTAACATGGCACCAAGACTAACAGGTCAATCTTCTTTTTCACCGATGATTGCCTTCTTCTACATGTTTAAAAATATTCTTGATTTGATTTTGTCTGTTCCTATTATTCTTAAAAAACCGATTAGAACCAAAAGAGGTGTATCTGTATGATGAGTTTTAAGGCTCGACTCATTAGTGTTTTGTTAGGTATTGCTGTTTTAGCTTTAATTTCATTCCTCGTTCGCAGAAGAAGAATTTACAATATCTACGCAATCACTTGGTTTTTATTTAGTTTGTTATTTATCTGTATGGGAATATTTCCTGGTTTTGTAGAAACTCTTGCTGCCATGCTGGGTATTTACTTTACTCCAGCTGCCATTCTCGTGGTGGCTGTGGGTGGCACTATGGCAATCGTACTTCACTTATCAATCATCGTATCTGAGCAACATAAGCAAATACGACAATTTGAAAAAGAAATCGCACTTCTTAAAAAAGAAGAGCCAGTGTCTTAATTAACTTATGATTTTTTTTAAAACCTTATGATATTCTTAGGTATTCCTTTTTTTAAAAATATTAATTTTTTAGAAGATACTTTACTCAGCCTACTCGCTCAAACTTCCTCTCACTGGCATGCGGTTGTCCTAGATGATTCATTAGAATCTGAAGAAGCTATAAAGGCAGAAAATCTAGTGAAAAAACTATCCGATCATCGAATTGAATATAAAAAAAATATTCAAAACATCGGTATGGCAAACAACTGGAATCAAGCTTTAGATTTAGGTCAAAACTATCCAAATGCAATTGCAACTGTCATTCTTCATGCTGACGATCGCTTAATGCCTGAATATGTTTCAGAAATGTTAATCGCAATAAAAAACAATCCAAATACTGTAGCATTTTTTTGTGAGGCTGCTGTGATAGATGGTAATGGAAAAAGATCTTTTTCATTCACAGATTTTTATAAAAAAATTCTACTCCCAAAAAAAACAAATGGAATAATTAATCTAAATGGAATCGATGGCATTCGATCGCTTATTCCTGGTAACTTTATTTTTTGCCCCACCCTTTGTTATAGAAACTCACTTTTAAGCCGTAGGTTTGATCCAAAATTAAAAATGGTCACTGACTTTGAGTTAACCCTGGATCTACTGATGCAAGGTTTTAGCCTCCAAGGACTGTACCTTCAGCCACTTTTTGAATATCGCCGTCATGATTCTAATACGACTCAACTCATGAATCAAAATTTAGAGAGATTTAAAGAAGAAACGGCTTTGTACTTGAGTTTAGCTAAAAAACTAGATGAAAAAAAACTTTATCCTCTTGCGAAAAAAGCTCGTGAATTAAATATCATTAAAAAGAATTTAATCTTTCTAATCATTACTTCATTACTAAAAGGAAAATTTAGTTTAATGAATCGATACTTTGTTTATTTATTAAATCTCATCAAGATTTAATTTTCTCAGCTCTTTAAATCTGAAAAATACAATTCCAACGGTCACCAGGGTCATGGTTCCACCAAATAAAACGGAATTCACTGTGCCCAATAATTTCGCTGCAACACCCGATTCAAATTGGCCAATTTCGTTTGAAGAACCAATAAATATTGAATTTACTGCTGCGATTCTTCCACGCATTGCCTCTGGGGAGCAAAGTTGTACGATTGCTCCGCGAATCACCATGCTCACGCTATCCAGTGCCCCACTCAAAGCTAGGGCTGCAAAAGAAAGCCAGAAGTTTTTAGAGATTCCAAAAACAATCACACAAATTCCAAATCCAAAAACAGACCACAAAAGCGCTGGTCCGGCATGTTTACTCACCGGATTTTTAATTAAATAAAGGCTAGTAAAAATTGCTCCAAAAGCAGGCGCTGCTCTTAACCAACCTAGTCCTTCGGGGCCCATGTGCAAAACTTCAACAGCATAAATGGGAAGCATTGCCACCACTCCACCAAACAAAACAGCAAACATATCTAAACTCATCACCGACAATAATAGGGGATGTTTCATCACGAACTTTACACCCATTAAAAGTTCAGGAAGCAAGGAAGGGTTTTTAACTTTTAGTGGTTTTTGATGGGAATACTCAATAAACAAAAGGCTTATAGAGCCTAAAATTAAACTCACCTGAGCCACTCGGTAAGGGAGAATATACCCCTGAACGGCAAGTAATACTCCGGCAATACCGGGACCTAAAACCGTTCCTGCTTTGAATGCTATGGTGGTAAAAGCCGAAGAACGTTTTAGTTCTTCTCTCGTAACAATTCTAGGAATAATGCTATTTGCAGCAGGCCCCGTAAAGCTTCGTGCAATCCCAGTGAGAATGGCTGCATAAAAAAGGTAGTGGGTTTGATGAGCAAGACTTGAAATAACAATAGAAACAAAACTCACCAAAAGTGTTACTTGATAAAATCTAAATGGATTAAAACGATCTACTAACCAGCCTGCAAAAATAGCAAGACTGAGGGCAGGTACGGCTTCGGCTAGACCAATTAAACCCAATTGAAGTGGATCGTGCGAAATATCATACATTTGCCAACCCATGAGAACAGCTTGAATTTGAGTTGCCATTACAAATAAAAAACGAGCAACAACAAACCAATAAAATTTTCTATTCATAGAGGAAGATTAGTCTTTTTTGCAGAGCAGACTTTCCTGCCAAGATTCTGTATTTGGATGATTGAAATCATAAACAATAAAACTAGTGAGCTTTGCCACTTCTTTTGGATCCGTTAGGAAGATTCCATATTCTCTATTCAAGGTGAGCGCTTGAGTGGATCCATTCACAGATCCAACCCATGCTTGTGCACCATCAACCACAATCGCTTTAGCGTGGAGATAACCACTATGACCATTAATTGGAATTTGTTTTGTAAAAATACGGCTCTTTATTCCCGCTGAATCAAATGCTTTGAATGTATTTTGCCACAACGCAATTGCGTTGGCGTCTTTGGTTGGATCAGGTTTTCCAAATGAACAGGTACTACTCACCACAATAAAAACTTTCACGCCCCTCTTGGATGCAGCCATCAACTCATCATTCATCACAGAGTTCTTTAAGTACTGATTTTCAATTAAAATTGATTTTTTAGCAGTGCGAATGAACATGACAATTGGATTTAAAGAATAAGGACTAACAGTAATCTTCTGGGCAGAATTGCTTTTTAAAATAGTGGGAAGATCATAAGCATTGCCTTTAAAATCCAATTCAAAAATTGAATATAAAGAAGAAACTACATTGGGATCAGAACTCAAAACCGTATAATCACGGTTACAAGTCGTTAAATCTGATGTTGTACCTTTTGCATCACATAAATTAGAAGCATTAAAATTTCCTGTACTGAGGAGCGACCATTGATGATCCACAAGAATCATTTTTCCGTGCTCTAAACATCTGAATTTAGATGCCGAGCAAAATTGTTGGTAGGAAAACGGTGTATAATATCCACCTTTTGCTCTTACATTTTGAATAAATTGCTTTTGAATTTTACAATCAGGAGTGTCGCCTGCAAAAATTTTGTCAAATACGGGACAAGAACTTCCCACCGCTTCTGATTCTTGAATTACCCGAACACGAACACCACGATCCATCGCTTTTAAGATTTCACTTTGAACACGTGAATCTTCAATTTCATAAATTTCGATATCGATGGATACTTTTGCTGATTGTAATAATAGGAAAATTGGAGAGCCTGAAGCATTATCGTAGAATGTTTCTGACGAAGCAAAAACATTACCCCCGAAAATGAAAAGACCAAAAACTACTGCGAGTTTTAGTAAATTTATCATTCAATCCCCTTCCGAAGATCCTAGATGGTTTGTCATACAAATAACAAGAGATTCACTGTCAAAAACTTACTGATCAAATAATGGCG
The DNA here is from genome assembly GCA_947372355.1 of Bdellovibrionales bacterium. Classification (GTDB taxonomy): domain Bacteria; phylum Bdellovibrionota; class UBA1018; order UBA1018; family CAIMNF01; genus CAIMNF01. The sequence continues at coordinate 7,289 of CANBTI010000059.1, forward strand.
CTTTGGCAGCTGACTCAGATAGGCAATTTCTACCTCTTCATCTATTTATTAAATAAGCCGAGAAGTACCTTGAGGACGGACTCTCATGAATAAAACAGTATTTTACAGCCTTTTTACCTTAGTTTTAATTTCTACATCATTTTTGAGTGGATGTAGATTTGGGAACTATGCCGATCAGGCAAAGCCTTTAAAAAGCCAATCTTCCTATAATGTTGAGTTTTTTTTCACGAGCCCAAAGCAATTTGAAACGAGAGTATATTTAAACGCACTCTCTGGTCCTAACGCAGTGATTAACACTAACAACAAAGCTTCACTTTCTTCTATTCCATCTACAATATTGAACGTATTTTCTGATCCCGTCTATTTAGCAGTACCTAAGGATCCATCACTCAGTCCTGTTTTTAGGGATTACACAGACACCTATGGATTTGATACCACCCTTGATTCGAATGGAAACATCGCCAGGGATTATATTCCAACTGAAGGGCCTTTTGTATTGTGGAGTAATCCAAATTGCTTGACTCAATACGAAATTACTCACGAAGGAACTTTAGACCGAACTAAACCTGGAAGCATCACCTATTCAGATGGAACTAAGGCGCCCGTTGCCGGTTCAATGGCACTCACCTATACATTTTCACGCATCATCGATGGTGATTGCTCCGAAGACCTCACCCGTTTAGCCAGCTGCTATAACGATGGAACAGGCTGTACAGCCAATGAACTATCCAGTGCTCGATCATTATTTGATTTATACATAAAGCAAACCGGTGTTTTAAAAATTGAAGACGCCGCGAAGATCAAAGCTCTGGAATATATTGTTCATTATGAGTAAACTCTCCGTATATGAGAGTTGCCAACACTATTGTACTCGCTTCCACTAATCGCCACAAATTTGAAGAGTTTGAAACTCTTTTCAAAAAATATCCGGAACTCAAAATTGTTCCTGTCCAAGATTATATTCGTAACTCTGAAAAATTAGGACTAGTTGAAACTTCAGATCAATATCTTGAAAATGCGATGGCTAAGGCCCGCACTTGCAATCATGGTTGCCACTATCCATCACTTGCAGATGACTCAGGCATTGAAGTCATGGCATTAGAAGGACGTCCAGGCGTTCGCTCTCATCGTTATGCAATTCCAAAGTTTGGCCAAACACAAGATCAAGCCAACATGGCAAAACTTTTAGATGAAATGAAAAATGTTCAAACTACACAAAGAAGCGCACGTTTTGTTTGTCATCTTGCTTTAGTGATGGAAGGAACTTTATTTCATGCTGAAGGAATTTTAGAGGGAACCATCGCGTTTGAACCTCGAGGAGTTGAAGGTTTTGGATATGATCCCATTTTCATTCCAAAAGGGATGGATAAAACTCTAGCCGAAATGACCCCTGCCCAAAAAAATAAAATTTCTCATCGTGCCTTGGCGGTGGATTTACTGATGTCCCAAATTACCAATCAAGAAATTGTGATCGCTCGTCCGTAAATATTAAAATGAATGATCCTTGGTACAAATCCACATTTCAATATTCGGCATTAGGCAAAAATTTAAAAATTGGAATTCCCCACGATGTCTTCTCCACTCAAAGAATCGATGAAGGCACCCTTTTACTTTTAGATCATCTTCCTGAAACAAATCCTTCCAGCATTTTAGACATGGGTTGTGGCTATGGAGCTTTAGGGCTACCCATCGCAGCCGTATATCCAGAAGCTAAAGTTGAAATGGTAGATCGAGATCTTCTGGCGGTGGCTTGGTCTGAAAAAAATGCACTTTTGAATTCACTCAATAATGTTCATGCCTACGGAAGCCTCGGTTTTCGCAATATTCAAGGCAAATATAATTGGATATTGTGTAATGTTCCAGCCCGTATCGGTGAACCATTCATCAAAAACCTGATCCATCTCGGCTGCTCAAAACTAAATCATGGCGGAGAACTGCGGGTAGTGGTGATCAATGATCTTGCACCCATCGTGAGTGAAATGAAGTTGATCGCAAAAGGTCCACGTCATTCAATTTATTCAATCAAAGCATCAGAGTTTTCGGGCGAAGCGGTTCCTGATGACATTCTTTATTCTCGTGATCAAGTGAATGTGGATGGATTAATTTTAGAACGTCCATTTGATCTCGGTGGTGATGATCAAAAACGCTTACGGGTAGGCTTACCCGTTTTAATTGATACTTTACCCAGACAAGCACCTCCCAAAGATTTTAAAATTCTTTGCTTCAGGTCGGGCTATGGACAACTTCCACTTCTGAGTCTTAAACGCTGGCCGAATGCACGGGTGGTTGCGGTTGATCGAGATTTGCTTGGCACTTCATTTACGAGAGTGAATGCTGAAAAACTTTCACTCGGACAAAATTTAGAAATTCGCGAAAAAGCACATTTTCCAGAATCAATTTTACCTGATGAAAAATTCAATCTCATCTTGGGAGAGCTTTCTCCTTCCGCAGATGAAGCGGTTGCACTTTCAGAATTACAAGCGATTGAAAATTCTCTCATCAAGGGTGGAGATGCTCTTATTTTGTGTTTAGATAAAATCGAAAAAGATTGGGTAAAGAAGTTTTCTGCGAAAAGTAAATTATCCATTCACAAAGTTCTCACCCGTGAAGGATACACGGTCGTGAGACTTACGAAAAATCAGTAACTGTACCGATAAAACAACCATTTGATGTATTCCATGATGGTGACTCGAATCGCATAGGCATCATTATGCCATTGATTACGATCAAAATGTTCAGCATCCACGGTTTCAGAATAAATATTAGCACCCGGCCCTATCGCTTTACGCAATATATCACTTGCCCTACGCATGTGATATCCAGAGGTGACTAGCAATACATTTTTCCATTTTTTTTGGTGAACAAAGGAAGAAAAAATTTGTGCATTTTCAAAAGTATTGGTGCTCACTCTTTCAAAAACAATATCATCTCGCTTCATGTTCTTTACCACTTCTCTTGAAACGCCTTGTTCAATCAAGGTTTCTTCGTTTGCATGAAGTCCAACCCCGGAGAGAAATAAAACAGGAGTGAGTGTTCGATTTTCAAGCGATTTTAATTTTTGCCAAATCTGAACGGCTACCGGGATTCGGCCTTTACCTCCTGCCAAGCAAAGAACCACATCCACTTGAGCGCCATCCCGTTCTACAATAAAGTTGTCTTGATAATCATAGATTTCCCCCGCTGCTAGCCATAAAAACACTAGTGCGCTGAAAAATGCCCCAATTAACAGTGAGAAAAGGATCGCTAAATATTTTTTCATGAATCAATCAGCGAGCGATGATCACTTCAATTTCAACAAGTACATCTTTAGGTAAACGAGCAACTTCTACTGTAGAGCGCGCAGGAAATGGTGCCTGAAAAGACTCTCCATAAATTGGATTCACTTTTGGAAAATCAGCCATGTTCTTTAAAAAAATAGTAGTTTTCACCACTTGACTCATCGTTGCTTCTGCAGCTTTCACCATTGCTGCAATATTTTTCATCACTTGTTTGGTTTGAGCTTCTACATCTCCGGTTCCAATAATTTCACCCGTCACTGGATCTAGCGGAATTTGACCTGAACAAAACACAAAGCTTCCCACATCAATTGCTTGAGAATAGGGACCAATAGGTGCAGGCGCTTCTTTTGTTAAAATTTCTTTTTTCATTTTTTACCTTTATTATACGCTTCAAATGCTGTGATTGAAGCCATGTTCACAATATCGCTCACATCACTTCCACGCTGAAGCACGCAAACGGGTTTATTCATTCCAAGTAACACTGGTCCGATGGCTTCTACCCCACCCATGCGCCAAACTAATTTGTAAGCAATGTTAGCTGCATGAAGATTCGGGAAAATAAGAACATTAGCATCTCCTGGAACTTGGCTGAATGGAAAACTTTCCGCCGAAATTTCTGGAATGATTGCCGTATCCGCTTGCATCTCGCCATCCACCACTAATTCTGGATGTTTCTCACGAAGAATTTTTACTGCATCTCTCACGGGCTGTGTTGCAGGATGATCATTGGATCCGAAATTAGAAAAGGAAAGCATCGCTACTTTTGGATCAACGCCTGTAGATGTTTTCACAAACTGTGCAGTTGCCACTGCAATCTGTGCTAATTCTTCAGCGTTAGGTTCAACATTGATCGTAGTATCTGCAAACCAATAAGTTTTTTTCTTCGTCACGATCATATAGATCCCAGCTAAAGTACTTCCTTTTTGAGTGCCAATCACTTGAAGTGCCGGTTTTAAAGTATCAGGATAACTTTGAGCAGCTCCACCAATCGTTCCATCCGCTAAGCCTTCTTCCACCATCATCGCTGCAAAATAAGTACTTTGCTTCATTAACACTTGTGCGTTGGCAAAAGTAATTCCCTTACGTTGACGTTTTTCATAAAACTTTTGTGCAAAGCGATCAATCATTTCACTCATTGAAGGGCGAATGATTTGAACCCCATCCAGTGCCGTACCTAAACCAAGGCGTTCAATTTCTGCTTTAATTTTATCTGGGTTACCCAAAAGAATTGGCTCTGCAATATTTTCATCGCGAATAATTTTAGCAGCATGAAGAATTTTTGCATGTTCCCCTTCAGGAAACACCAAGGTAATTTTTCTACCCATATCGCGTTCTGCTTTGCGAACTTGTTTTTTCACAAATCTCATCGCTGTATAAGCAAAACCAAGGAAACCTTCAAGCTTCTCTTTGTATTGTTTCATGTCAATCTGCTTACGAGCGACGCCCGAATCCATTGCCGCTTGAGCAACCGCTGGCGCAACATAAATCAATGCTCGACGATCAAATGGTTTTGGAATCAAATATTCACGACCGAATTTAAATTGTTGTCCACCGTAAGCACGAGAAACATATTCAGGCACATCTTCTTTTGCCAGTTGAGCAAGTGCTTTTACGGCAGCCATTTTCATCTCTTCATTGATCGCAGTTGACATCGTATCGAGTGCACCACGAAAAATGAATGGAAACCCCAAAACATTATTCACTTGATTTGGATAATCGCTGCGGCCGGTGGCAATGATTGCATCACTACGCACTTCCAAAATATCTTCAGGATTGATTTCAGGTTCAGGATTTGCCATCGCAAAAATAATTGGATCCTTGGCCATCGATGCAACCATCTCTTTGGAAACAACACCCTTTGCAGATACACCCACGAATGCATCCGCACCATTCAGGGCTTCTGCTAGTGTTCTTTTTTTAGTGTCTACCGCATATCTTTCCTTATAGGGATTCATTCCATCCGTACGGCCTTTAAAGATCACACCTTTGGAATCACACATGATAATATTTTCACGTTTAACGCCTAAATTTAGATATAAATTGGCGCAGGCAATTGCAGCCGCACCACCACCACTAAACACCACTTTCACTTGATCAATCTTTTTGTTCACTAATTCGAGAGCATTTAAAAATGCCGCACTACTGATCACCGCTGTTCCATGTTGATCGTCATGAAATACTGGGATTTTTAATTTCTTTTTTAATTCCTCTTCGATGTAAAAACACTCTGGGGCTTTAATATCTTCTAAATTAATGCCACCAAAAGTGGGCTCCAACATCTCACAAGCTCTAATCACATCATCTGGATTTGGAGCGTTGATTTCGATATCAAAAACATCAATGTCGGCGAATTTCTTAAATAAAATACCCTTTCCTTCCATCACTGGTTTTGAGGCAAGAGCTCCAATATTTCCTAGTCCTAAAACCGCCGTTCCGTTTGAAAGCACTGCTACCAAATTTCCCTTGGTGGTGTACTCATAAGCAAGATCTGGGTTCGCAGCAATTCTCATGCATGGTTCAGCAACCCCTGGGCTATACGCTAAAGATAGATCCTTTTGCGTGAGTACTGATTTAGTGGGTACAACTTCGATCTTTCCTTTGCGTCCACGGGAATGATATTCTAAAGACTCTTCGTAAATTGACATGGGCTTGTTCCTTGCTTGGTTGAGCTTATGGTAGGATTAAACACATGAAAACTCAAGGTTCACGTTATATGCTGTGCGGCTTGTTTCTAAGTATGCTTTTTAGCTTCAATGCGAGCGCTCATCCACTCATTGAAGCATGGCAAAACAGAACAGGAGCCGGCCAGGGATTCAGCATTGGTCCAAGACTCACTTATTTTAATACCAACCAAAATTACGATCTCACCGGGCAATCTTTTCTACTCACTAACAATATAAACGCACAAAGATTCTATATTGATGCAGATGTTTCATATGGATTTGATGAAAGTTTTTTTATTTTCGGTCGTATATCAGCGCTTTACACCAAAATCACAGGAGTAGGACTCAGCGATCAAAGTATTTTTGGACTCAGCGATCAAATGCTCGGCAGTGCTTACCGATTATTTCAAAATAGCTCAGGGGTGAGCATCAACCTTCAAGGAGAAGTGACCTTACCCGCTTATGTGAATGCAAACTCGGTGATCAATTCGAAGCCTTTTTTAGGTGATGGCTCAACTGATTTTACCATTGGAGCTTTTGCTGAAATTCCCATCACTTCTCAACCCACTTATCTCATGTATTTAGATGGTGGCGCTGGATTCACAATGAGATCCAAAGGATATTCTTCAGCTGTACCTTGGAATGTTTTGCTGAAACGTTATCCAACAATCAATGGAATGACCTTTGGTTTAGGAATGCGTGGAAATCTTTCCATGGAAACTGATCTCACTAACGCAACCAATGCAGCTCTTGATCAAAACAGAGGCGCTGGTGGAAGTTACATCATCAATGCCATCAACCCGAGTTGGACCCTCGTGCAAGCATCGGTTGGATACCAAACCAAAGACAACATTAACTATACTTTGAGTGGCGCCATCCCAGTAGCTGGTAAAAATTCGCCAGAAGGGATGCAAGTTTCATTCGGAGTTCAATTTGATTTTGGTGGAAGTTCAAATAAAAAAACCTTGTCACACAATGTTCGCCCAGGAACGTTTAAACAGTATGATTTACAGGGAAAAGTACTATCCGTGAATGATCAGCTTTATTTGGTTAAAATTGATCAGGGCTCTGACCAAGGGGTAGAAAAAGGACAAATTTTTGACATTTTCATCGAAAATAAAATGGTAGCAAGAACAAAAGTGACTAATGTAAAAAGTGATGAATCAGCACTTCGTGTGTTAGAATATTTCAAAGAGCAATCCATTGAAGTTGATGCAATTGCAAAAAGAGTGGTCCAAGATCCATAGCTCTCGCAACGAAAGGAAATCAGATGCGTAAGGCAATCTCCTCATTAGTTTTAATTAGTTCAATTTTTATTTCTACTTTTGCGCCAAAAGCACATGCCTCTAAGTTTGCGAATCAATTCGTTGAATTTGAACTCCCCAGTGGTTGGGTTTGTATTTTAGAAGGCGCTGAATGGGTTTGCCAAAACCAACAAGATGCTAATAAAAAGAAAGATGCAATCATCGTTCTTGCAGCTAAGATTCAAGGAGATCAAGATTCGCTTGATCAGTACATTGGTTATTTGAAAAACCCAAAATCTTACACCACTCCACAAGGCAAACAAGTTACCTCTGAAGTGAGATACGCTCAAAATAAAAGCATTGGCGAACAATCTTGGGTAGATGCACTTCATTTAGAATCTGAAATTTCCGGCTTTTATACCCGTTACCTTGCAACAGTAAAAGATGGAATCGGCATTCTCGTTACCTACTCCGTGAACAAAAATAAATACCAAGAATATACAGCCATGTTTGAAACCATGGTGAAATCATTGAAAGCTTTTCGTCGTGATGGTGGTTTAAATGCTGCTCCCGCAAGTAGTGATTTATTCAAAAATGCAAAAGTAGCCCTTAGCAACGATACTGTGTTTGGAAATATCCAAGGTGCAGACGATTCCAAGCCTAAGAGAAAAGCTTCACTCGCCGATGACCCAATGTTTTTCTACGGTGGAATCGCGTTAGTTGCAATTGTAGCGATCATGATCCTTAAAAGAAGAAACAAGTAGGCAAATAACTCCCTATTTCAAATAGGGAATGCGCTTGTTTCATTATTAAACAATAGATATTGAAGATGTGAACTCAATCCACGTATACTAATAAAGTAGGAAAGGAATTCTACTATGTTAAAACACTACGGATGGATTTTGATCAGTGGTTCTTTAATGCTGAGTGCATGCGGAAGCAACGCCAGCAAAACTAGTGTGAGTAATCCAAAAGTAGAAGATATTCCCATTGTAGTTGCAACACCAACACCAGTTCCGACTGCAACACCAACACCAGTTCCGACTGCAACACCAACACCAGTTCCGACTGCAACACCAACACCAGTTCCGACTGCAACACCAACACCAGTTCCGACTGCAACACCAACACCGGTTCCAACTGCAACGCCAACACC
>CANBTI010000060.1 GCA_947372355.1 Bdellovibrionales bacterium
TTTAAACATAAAAGAGTTCAAGAGCTTTTCATTGTAATTTTTGAGAAGAATTATTTACCAGAAGAATGGAAAGATATTTTCAATTTAACTAATATTTTGAGTGCAAATAAAAAGGCACTTCGGCTAATTGAAGGGCTAGATACTGAGGATGCTGGGAATACTCGATCTAACTTGATCAAGAAAAATGCAGAAATTCTTTCTACATTAAGTGAGAAGAGTGTTTTTATGCTGAGTTGGTCGGCCGAGGATGAAAATTGTAAAATCATTCAAAAAGATCAATGGATCTTTTCTTGTAAGCCCAGAAATACGAATAATCCTCTCAACGGTGGATTGCCTGTGGTCACTCAACCACTAGAGTGGTTGATTCCAGATCCAGTCAGATCTGAAATTAAAACTCCTTATCTTAAGGTATTGATGAAAAAAGAACTGACAGCAGAAAATGCCGCTGCTTACGCCTTAGAACTTAGATTAAAAGAGGAAAGTGTTTCTGATCATGAATCGTGGTTTAAGGGAGATGTAATCCCTACTGCCGACAGCCGTTTTTTAAAATCAGATGGTAGTTTAACCAATAGTTTTTTTTCATTTGGCTATGCTGAACTCACTTTGGGAAATTAGTGGGTCCTAACCAGTTCCTGACACAAACGATACCAACAGCTGACAGCTGTAATTCATTTTATTGAGCATACTGAGAATGTATGTTTATGGCCGATTTTCACATTCATAGTCAGTTCAGTGATGGGAAACATTCCATTTCAGAAATTGTGGATTATTATGGAAAACGTGGATTTGGATCCATCGCGATCACGGATCATTTATGCGAAACCAATACCTTTTTAGGAGTAGGAGCAACCTACCTCAATCGAACACTGAATCGAGTGAATTTTTCGAAATATCTGGAAACCATTCAAATTGAAGCAGAGCGCGCAGAGCATCAATACGGAATGAAACTGATCCCCGGCTTTGAAATCACCAAAAATTATCTATCTAATCATCGATCAGCCCATATTTTGGCATTAGGGGTAAGTGAGTTTGTTTCCGCCGATGATTCTATAGAGACCATATTAAAAAACATTCGTAATCAGGGGGCTGTTTCTATAGCGGCCCATCCTGTATCTACTCAGAGAATCGAAAAGCAGACCTTTCATCTTTGGAAGCAAAGGGAAGAGCTATCATTACTGGTAGATGCTTGGGAAGTGGCGAGTGGTGCGGTGCTCTTTCCTGAGGTGATGAATTCTGGACTGCCAATGATCGCAAATTCTGACTTACATCGATTTTCACAGATGAGTTCTTGGAAATCATGCTTCGAGGGTGAAAGAAACGTTGAATCAATTTTAGAAAAAATTAAAACACAAAAACTAAGCTTTCAGTTTTTCAAGGAGGAAAACAATGGAATCTCTATTTACCGGAATGCTTCTGCTGAGTATTGCAATTCTTATTAGTTTTTTTCGTAAAGTGTAGATACACTGAAGATGAGAATTTAACTAATGATAAAAGTATTGGTCGTAGAAGATGAAGTTGATGTTCGCGAGTTGTTAATCCTTCATCTAAAAAGAGAAGGATACGAAGTAGTTGCTACTGAAGATAGCGAAAAAGCATTACTAGAATGCACACATCAATCCTTTGATCTTTTTATTTTAGATTGGATGTTACCTGGGTTATCCGGTTTAGATTTATGTAAAGCACTTCGTACCAAGTTTAATGTGAAAGCCCCTATTTTGATGTTAACGGCTAGGGCAGATACCATGGATAAAGTTTTAGGCTTAGAAATTGGTGCTGATGATTATCTTACAAAGCCATTTGAGATTAGAGAGTTTGTTGCAAGAGTAAGAGCGCTGTTGCGAAGAAATCAAAGTCAAATACAAGATGAAATCAGTTCTTTTGGAGTGAGAGTGAATCTTTCCTCTAAAAAGGTGAGCGTGGATGAAGTGGAAATTTTACTCACGCCCTTTGAATTTAAATTGCTCGCTGCTCTCATGATGAAAGCTGGAACGGTGATGGAGAGATCAGTTTTAGTTGCAGCAATTCAGGGATCAGATGTGAGTGTGGTGGAGCGAACGATCGATACACTGATATTAGGATTAAGGAAAAAAATATTAGCAAAAGCTGATTTAATTGAAACTGTTCGCGGGTTTGGATATCGCTTTAGAAAATGAGTAGAAGAAAATGAGTCAAGATGTAATTGAGGCGCTCAGGCGTGCAGAGAAAATGAGAATCGAATTCGTGGCAAATGTTTCCCACGAGTTACGCACTCCGATGACCTCGATCAAAGGATACGCTGAAACATTACTTCAAGATTTTGAAGAGGGAAGGGCTATTGATCCTGATTTTTTAAAAATTATTCTAAAAAATTCAAATCGCTTAATTGCTCTCATTAATGATCTGCTAGATCTTTCTGCGATTGAATCGGGTGCAGATCAAATTAATTTATGTGATTTGGATATTCTTGAAATTTCAAAACATGTAGTGAGCAACCTTCATCACCATGCCAAATCAAAAGACATGGAAATTGTACTTGATTGCAGAACTAATTTAGTGAAAGCAGATCCGAAGCGATTAGAACAAGTGATGACCAACTTGATCGATAATGCGATTAAATATTGCCCTCCTAAATCAGTAGTCAATGTGGAGTGGTCAAAAGTGGATGATGAAGTTATTTTAAAAGTGATTGATCATGGTCCTGGAATTCCAGAAAAATATTTAGATCGATTATTTGAGAGGTTTTACCGAGTGGATAAGGGTAGATCTCGTGAAACCGGTGGAACAGGTTTGGGACTAGCGATTGTGAAACACATAATGCAAAGACATGGTGGAACGGCCTTTGTTGAAAGCAAAATTGGAGTGGGAACTGCTTTTATTTGTAAGTTTCCGGTTTAAGCAATCGTTACTTTATTGCGTCCGCTCTCTTTTGATTGATAGAGAGCTTTATCTGCAGATTTAATAAGATCTTGTGCGCTTTCAATATCGCCCTTCAATTCGGAAACACCCAATGAAGTAGTGACAGGAATTTTTTTACCTTCATACATGAAGGAGTGCATGTGTACTTTTCCACGGATCGATTCAGCAATCGGAGCAGCTTCTTCAGAGCCGATTCCCGGCATGAGTAAACAAAACTCTTCGCCTCCGTATCGTGCAAAAATATCTTTTTGTTTATAAACTCCAGAGTTTCTAAGCAATGCAGTGAATTCTTTTAGTACGTAATCGCCAGCATCGTGGCCATAAGTATCGTTTACTTTTTTAAAATGATCTAAATCAAAGAATATTAAAGTCAGCGGACTAGAAAGTGCTTTTGCTCTTTTTACTTCTGCATCAATGGCTTCTAAAAAATAGCCTTTATTAAAACATTTGGTCATCGGATCAGTATTTGCAGCCTGATTTAAATTGCCGTAAAAAATAATTTCGATCTCACCAGCAGGTAGATATTTTACAATCGAGTTACCAAGCTTGATCATGTCCTCTTTAGCAAGTTTAGAGACATTCCCCGCTTCTAGTTTTTTTCCGTTAATTACCGTTCCGTTTGAAGATCCTAGATCTTCAATTTTAATCACTGTTCCTTCACGAGAAATTTTTGCATGCTTACGTGAAATGAGTGGATCAGTAATGGTGATATCTGCAGTAGGATCACGGCCAATGATCATTTCATCTTTATCGATGAAGTAACGATGTCCTTGAGGGGTTCCTCTAATTAAAATTAAACATGCGGGGGATTCTTTTGCTTTAAGAATCTCTCGGTTAATGGTCTCTTGATCGAGACCGATCATTGCTGTTTTGTCTGAATTATCACTTGCCATGGCTCAATTAGTTTATTGGAAACTTTCGTTAATGAAAAGTAATGAGTAATTTATATTTAGTGTCAAAAAATTGATGTTGCTCATTAAAGCGTTTAACATCAAGCTTTTATAATATGAATACTGCAACAAATGGCGCTGATATTGCTTTTCTACTCGTTTCCTCCGGGCTGGTGTTGTTGATGACCCCCGGCGTTTCCTTTTTTTACGGTGGAATGGTGAAGAAGAAAAACTTGGTTTCAACCATGGCCCAGAGTTTTGTCTGCATGGCTGTGATCTCCTTGGTTTGGTATTTTTTTGGATTTAGTTTATGTTTTGGAAATTCTATCGGTGGTTTTATCGGGAGTCCCGGTTCTTATTCATTTTTTAAAAATGTTGGAATTGCTCCCAATCCGGCTTTTTCATCAACCATTCCCTTTATGTTATTTGCGCTATTTCAATTGAAATTTGCGATCATTACTCCTGCTTTAGTGACCGGTGCATTCGCAGAGAGAATTCATTTTCGTGCCTATTTGGCATTTATCGTTTTATTCTCCATCCTCGTTTACGCGCCCGTTGCACATTGGACATGGCATCCGGATGGATTTTTACACCGTTGGGGTGTTCTTGATTTCGCTGGAGGAACCGTAGTTCATATCACAGCGGGAATGGCATCTTTGGCAGCAGCAATGGCTTTTCGTAAACGACAAGATCAGGATTTAAAGTATTCTAGTGTTCCATTTATTCTTTTAGGAGGAGCACTTCTTTGGTTTGGTTGGTTCGGCTTTAATGGAGGATCGGCTTTGGCTGCAAATGAAATTGCAGTACAAACAGTGATGAACACTCATCTTGCATCAGCAGCAGCAATGGTAGTTTGGATGAGTTTAGATTATATCCGAAATAAAAAAGTATCAGCAGTAGGCTCTTGTATTGGTGCAATTGTGGGTTTGGTTGCCATTACTCCTGCAGGCGGATTTGTATCTTTATCAGCAAGTATTTGGATTGGTGCAATCGGAGCGATCGTGAGTTTCTATGCGATTCATCTTCGTTCTAAAGCGGGCATCGATGATACCTTAGATGTTTTCCCCTGCCACGGAATGGGTGGTATTACCGGTATGCTTTTAACAGCGGTATTTGCTGAAAATGGTGGATTACTTCACGGAGGCGGTTTTCACTTACTTGGAGTTCATACTATCGGTTTGTTGATCGTAGTGAGCTACAGCTTTGGAGTTAGCTATTTAATCTATCGATTTATTCGCATGATTCTACCGCTTGAAGTGAGTGTAGAGGATGAACAAGTAGGACTCGACTTTACCCAACACGGGGAATTAGCAGAATTTTGGGATGGCGTAGATCGTAGAACTCCGGGTGCTTCCGGCGATCCCCATTTCTAAACTATTCGCGACCCAATCTAAGACGGTGAACTTCATCTTCATTTGAAGATGCTGCAGCAAGATTGAGTTCTTTTTGCTTCTTTAGGTTTTCTTGAATGTAAATTTTTCCTTCTTCTACACCTGGCTGATCGAATGGATTCACGCCCATGATTTCTCCCATGAAACTGGTGAGAACACTGAAAAAGAAAAAGATCGATCCCATGGACTCTTCGTTCAAAGTATCAATTTGCAATTGAAAGTTCGGGCGATTTTGATTGGTCATCACTTTTTGAATAGCCCGGAATTCTGTATTCAGAATACTTCCTAGATCTTGTTGTTCGAGTAGATCAAAAGTTTTAGAGCTAAAACCAATATTCGGAACAGTTACTTTTTTTTCAAAATCTTGAATATTCATGAACCAAATTATTTTATCATTCGGCCCATCTCGGAGTAACTGAAGCATGGAGTGTTGATCTATGGCGCCCAAAGAAGGAACAGCGGTAAATCCTAATCCATTTTTCCCTAAAGATTCAGCCCAGAGCTGTACCCACCAATTAGCGACCAAGCGAATGGGAGTGGCGTAAGGCATCATCACATGAATAGGATGAGATTTTGCTAATGTCTGAATGGAACTAGCTAAAGTGATAAAAAGATTTTTTTCAGAATGAGAATTATGCTTTTCACAATAATCCCTAATTTTTTTTGCGCCTAAAATAAATTTTTGAACATCAAGTCCAGCTAGTGCAGCAGCGAATAATCCGACGGGAGTGAATACACTGTAGCGTCCACCGACCGAAGGGGAGATGGTGAGAGTATTAATGCTTTTTTCACGTGCAAAGTTAAGGAGCTCACTTTTTTCTGGATCGGTAATGGCTACCGTATGCTCAATTGCACCATCCTCACCCAATGATTTCTTCAGCCAATCAAATGCGAGCATAAAGATAGAAAGAGTTTCGTAAGTGGTACCAGATTTGGTGACCACGCAAACTAAAGTTTGCGCTGGATTGAGTTTTTGAATTCGATAACTCCAATCAATGGGATCTGGATTTTCAAAAAAATGAAATTGAATTGGATTTTTAGCAAGATGCTTAAGTGAATCAATTAAGCACATGGGGCCCAAGCTGCTACCCCCAATTCCAATAAACAAACAATCTCTGTATTGCCCTGTTTTAATCAGTTTTTTTGCAAGATTTTCACTTGCTTCCACTTGTGAGAGATCTGGATCTACGGGGCAATCATAAAAGCCAGATACACGATCGTGTAGTTTTGCTTTTGTTTTATCCCAATGCATTCCAAACATAGAACGTTGATCGGAAGGAATTTCTTTAGAATGAGCATTTAATCCATTCCAATCTAAAAGTAAGGGAGAACTACCAAAGCGAGAAGCAGTGACTGACATAAATTATCCTTTTAAAGCCCTTGAAATAACTAGGCGTTGTATTTGATTCGTACCTTCGAAAATTTGAAAAACTTTTGATTCACGCATGAATCGTTCTACTGGAAACTCTTGAGTGTAACCCGAGCCGCCTAAAACTTGCACAGCATCAGTCGTAATTTTCATGCACATATCGGTTGATGCAACTTTTGCTTGTGCAGCGGCGATGGAATGTTCTTTTCCTTGATCCTTGAGGAGTGCTGCTTTTTGAACTAAAAGTTTAGCGGCATGATATTCAGTGATCATATCTGCAAGCATGAAACCAACCCCTTGAAAATCTAAAACAGGTTTACCAAATTGCTCGCGAAGATTTGCATGTTTAATAGCTTCTTCAATAGCAGATCTTGCAACCCCTAGAGCAGTTGCGCCGATGGTGATTCTTCCGGAATCTAGTGCAGAAAGGGCCACTTTCATTCCATCCCCTTCATTGCCAAGTAGGTTTTCCACGGGAACTTTTACGTTTTCAAAAAGAACTTCCATGGTGTGGGATATGTTGAGTCCCATTTTCTTTTCTTTTTTGCCCATTTTGATTCCAGGCATTCCTTTTTCAAGAATAAATGCTGAAACTCCTTTGGGACCATCCACTCCGGTACGAGCCATGACAATCATCACTTCTGAAACATCGGCTTGGGTGATCCATAGTTTAGTTCCATTTAAAATGTAGTGATTGCCTTCTTTTTTTGCATTCGTTCTCAAACTACCGGCATCTGACCCTGCTCCGGCTTCTGAGAGTGCAAATGCTCCAATGGCATTTCCCGCTGCGAGTTTTGGAATGTATTTTTGTTTTTGAGTTTCAGTTCCAAAATTTTGTAAAATCACTTGGGGCAATCCAGATACACAAACACTCACGGCATAAGAAGCGTTCACAGCAGCAATTTCTTGAACTACAGCAATGTATTCTTGGTAACCTAATTCAGCTCCACCGTATTTTTCTTCAGTAGGAATTCCGGTGAGTCCTAATTCGCCTAGCCCTTGAATGATCTCCGGACGAAAAGTTTGAGTTTCTTCATCTTTTTCCACTAAGGGTAGAATTTTCTCGCGCGCAAATTTTCTGGCTAAGGTGCGAATTTCTGTCTGGGCTTCAGTTTCAAAAGTAGTGTCGTATAAATATTTTTCGTAATTCATGGGAGTGCCTTAGTTTTAATGTGAGCCATAGAGAGGGAATTGGGCGCAAAGGTTTTTAACTTCGCCCTTTATTTTAGTGAGAACGGCTTCATTGCCTTTGCTCTCAATTACCGCTTTAATCCATATTGCTAGTGTTTTCATTTCTGAAGAACCTAATCCGCGAGTGGTCATGGCAGGAGTTCCAATTCTAATTCCACTAGTGATAAAGGGAGAGCGTTTCTCGTTTGGAATCGTGTTTTTATTCACAGTAATGCCAGCGAGATCTAGCCAAGCTTCTGCTTCTTTTCCGGTAACGGTTCCATCCAAGCTTCCGGTGAGATCAATCAACATTAAGTGATTATCTGTTCCATCGGTAACCAGTTTAAATCCATTTTCCATCAATGAATTTGCCAAAGTATTTGCATTTTCAATCACTGATTTTTGATATTGCTTAAATTCAGGTTGAAGTGCTTCACCAAATGCTACTGCTTTTGCAGCAATCACGTGCATGAGTGGTCCACCTTGAATGCCTGGAAAAATCAAAGAGTTGATTGCTTTTAAATTTTCTTGAGAGCACAAAATTATTCCTCCACGAGGTCCACGTAAAGTTTTGTGGGTAGTAGTAGTGGAATAGGTTGCATGAGGAATGGGAGAAGGGTGTAATCCCGCTGCAACTAATCCTGCAATATGGGCCATATCTACGACTAGTTTTGCGCCCACTTCTTTTGCGATTTCTCCAAATGTTGCAAAATCAATGATGCGGGCATAAGCGCTTGCACCAGCAATGATCATTTTAGGTTTTTCTTTTTTTGCAATCTCACGAATCATGTTCATATCAAGACGATGAGTTTCCGGGTGAAGACCATAGTGAGCTGCTTGATAAATTTTACCGCTAAAATTTACAGGGCTTCCATGAGTGAGGTGTCCGCCGTGAGAGAGATCCATACCAAGGATTTTATCTCCAGGTTGAAGAAGAGACATGTAAACACCCATATTGGCACTTGAGCCTGAGTGGGGTTGAACGTTTGCTGCTTCTGCACCGAACAGTTTGCAGGCGCGATCAATTGCCAATTGTTCGGCAATGTCCACAAAAGAACATCCGCCATAATATCTTTTTCCTGGATATCCTTCCGCATATTTATTGGTGAGGATAGATCCTTGAGCTTCTAAAACAGCCTTAGAAACATAATTCTCGGATGCAATTAATTCCAGCCCGTTTTCTTCTCTGACGGATTCTTTTTGAATTGCTGCAAAAATTTCAGGATCACCTTCAGATAAAGAATTCAAAAAATAATTAGCACTCATAAAGTTTATTGATCCTTCTCACATGACGATCGCCTTCGTCTGGTTTACTTTCTAAAAACATTTTTAAAATTTGAATCGCACTATCGATGCTCACAATTCTAGCACCCAAGCAAAGAACGTTTGCGTGATTATGTTCTCGGGCGAGTCTTGCTACGGTGGAGCTTTCAGCTAGAACGGCTCGAATTTCAGGATATCGATTGGCCATAATGGATACACCCACACCGCTGCCACAGATTAAAACTCCAAATGCTTCTTTATTTTCTGGAGAGCCCTTTTGCTTTTGAGTAGGAGTAAGATGCTCGTGCAGTGCTTTTGCATAATCGGGATAATCCACACTTTCAAGAGTGTGGGTTCCTAAATCTTCAAATTCATATCCATGTTCAGCCATCATTGCCATCGACTTTAATCTGAGGGCCTCTTTGAATTCGTAACCAGCGTGATCGGAAGCAATTAAAATTTTCTTCATATTAGATTAATCCAATTTTTTAAACATGAGTGAAACGTTAGTGCCACCAAAACCGAAACTATTGCTAATCGCAGTTTTGATTTCTTTTTTAACTATTTTATTAGGAGTGAAATTTAATCCAGTGGCTGCGCACTCTGGATCTAGATTTTCAAGATTAATGGTAGGAGGAACAATTCCATCCCGAATCGCAAGCAAGGAAAACGCTGCTTCAATTGCACCCGCAGCTCCGAGTAAATGGCCGGTCATGGATTTAGTTGAACTCACATGAAGATTTTTTGCGCCCACGAGTAATCTTGCTACTGCTTTTGATTCTTGAATATCACCCAGTGGAGTGGATGTGCCATGTGCATTCACATAATCAATTTCTGAAGCAGGGATTCCCGATTCTTCGAGAGCATGTTTCATGGCGCGAAAGCCGCCATCACCATCTTCAAGTGGCTGAGTGATGTGATAAGCATCCGAGCTTGCGCCATATCCACAAATTTCTCCGTAGATTTTTGCACCCCGTTTTTTTGCGAATTCATATTCTTCTAACACTAAAGTTGCAGCACCTTCACCCATGATGAAACCATCGCGGGCGGTATCAAAAGGGCGCGAAGCAAGTTCAGGGGCATCGTTACGAGTGGAGAGTGCGCGCATTGCTGCAAACCCACCAATACCGAGAGCGCAAACTACCGCTTCTGCTCCACCTGCAATCATCACGGTTGATTCTCCTCGCTGAATGGTGCGGAAAGATTCACCGATCGAATGAGCGCTGGAAGCGCATGCGGAAACCGAACAATAGTTTGTATTTTGGGTATAAAGTAAAATACTCACTTGTCCGGCCGCAAGATTGGGGATCACTTGCGGAATAAAAAATGGAGTGATTCTTCTAAATCCTTTTTCTAGCAAAGTGGAGTGAGTTTCTTCAATGCCTGGTAATCCGCCCATCCCAACACCGATATTGACACCGATCATGGTTGGACTGATGAGATCGCGAGCTTGGTCTAGTCCAGAATCTTGATAAGCCTCCACAGTTGCAGCAATCGAGAGATGAATGAATCGATCCATCTTCTTTTTATCTTTTAGGTTGATCGGTTGAATCAACGGAGCCGAATCTTTTCCTCTTGGGTAGAGGGGTGATTCAAGGGAAGCGCAGGGATCGAAATCTTTGACTTCACCAGCAATTTGAGCGGTGCAATCCTTGGTATCAAAAAGGGTAATTTTTCCAATTCCAGATTTGCCCTCTTTGATGGAGTTCCATGAGGATTCTCTAGTGTTTCCAACAGGACTAACGATGCCGATACCGGTCACTACCACGCGTTTTTTTTGTAGCTGAGACATGCCCCAATTTAATCTCGGTTAGGCCAAAATAGAAAGTAAAAACTCCACTAAATTAGTTAAACAATATGAGTGTAATAAATAATGTTGAATTAATTAATCAGGTATTGTAGAATGCGTTACGTGTCGATGTTTTATATCAATTTACTTGGAAAGAAGCGTTATGAATAAACAGATTTATTTACTTGGTTTGATGAGCTTAGTTAGTTTTTCAGCGATGGCTAGTCCGATTGAGGGGTATACTGAAAAAGCATTGAGTGAAAACTCTGGAACTTTAGCTTCCATTATCAAATTGGAACAAGGAAGTTTTTTTTCAAAAGAAACTTGTTCATCAACTTTAGTGGCAAAAAACATTTTACTCACCGCCAATCATTGCGCTGATCAGTTAGTGGCTGGAAGTAAAATTACGTTAAATGATAATCCTGAATATGAAGTAGTGAGTGTCATCAGCGCTCCAGGGAAATTAGAGCAACGTGGTTTGAGCATAGTGAGTACTGATCTATCGCTGGTCATGTTTAAATCAACTCATTGTGAAAATAGTGCATTGACTGATATTAAGCCCATTTCCATCGCAAACGAAAAAATAGCTAATGAACTTTCTAAAAATGTTTTGATAGCAGGATATGGCATTACCTCTCCGGAAGGAACAGTGTCGGGTGTTTTGCATGCAGGTTATAATCAATGGGCCGTGAGTGATTTTGGGCAAAATGCTTCAAAGGAGATTCATGATCCGATAGTCGAAGTTTCAAAAATGGCTTCTGGAATTGATAATGCATTAATGATGATCGATGGAAGACCATCGGTATCTGCAATTCAAAATTTGGTGGGTAGTAGAATTGGAAATAATTTACCTATTTCTGTGGATTTATCTTCACGCTACACGAGTGCCTTACCCCAACATGGAGATTCAGGTAGTTCTGCAATTCAATTCGATGCTAAAGGAAAACCCTATATTGTAGGTGTGGATAGTATGGGTGCACCACAAGTGAATGCTTCGGAGGTGAAGTTGGCAATCGTAAATGATCAAAATCAAATTTTGATGGATAAAAATTTAGGTCAAATGACTAGTGAAGAGCAATTAAAGAACTCATTGCGAGCAGCAATGGATGAAGCATTAAAAATATTGACTGAACAATCTTATGTTAGTCGTTCTCAAATTGTTTTGAAGCAGTTTGTGGTGATTTTAAATACTGATCGCGTTGGTATGGGAATTTACTCTTCAGTTGTTGATCAGAAAAACCATGAATTTATTGATCATGCCTTAAAAAAGATGACAAAACAGAGAGATTCTGAAAAATTCTGTCAGTAAAATTTGATCAATGCATTTTAAATTAAAACCAGGTTAAGATGGAAGCGAATGCAAGCTCTGATCATTAGCCTGGTTTTTTTGTTTTCTTTACTTTTGCGATTTTGGATTACACCCAAATTAGATTTTGGTGTAGATCAAATTGCTATTTATGAAATCGGAAAAAAATTTTACGAAACGGGAATCATTCCCGCCGAAGGTCCTCGCTTAGTTTATACTGGTGAATCGATACCAGGTGGATTTCAAGCAATTATGGCTGGTTTTCCTTTGGTTTTTTCTCATGGTGAACCAATCGGACTTCAGCTTTGGGTAGGGTTTCTCAATTGGGTTTCTGTACTTTTGTTGTTTTTCTGGCTAAAGAGTAAAGTAAAACCCGAAAGTCATATTATCCTCGCTGTGTTTTTGGCATTTTCACCTTGGTCCATTTTATTTTCGCCAGCATGGAATCCAAGTTTTCTTCCAGTCTTTTCAGTTTTGTTTTTTTGGATTTTAGAAAGAGTTTTAGATCCGAATTTAAAACAAAAAGATAGCGAGCCATACTTCTTAGGTGTGATTGCAATTCTTTGTTTGCAGCTGCATTTATCGGCAGTTTTACTAGCGATTACCATGTTGATCGCGCTCCCATTCATTCAAAAACCAATCCGTTTTATTCTTTCAGGATTATTGGGTATTGCTACCGGGGGATTATTTTTAATTCCCTGGTTGATTAAAAAAATGGAGGGGGCTGCAAGTGCTCCTACGGGTGTGGTGGGAATTCATTTAGAAAATTTACCCGATATTCCAAAAGCTTTTTTTAGATATATTTCATTTTCAACCTCCGAAATATCGCGGTTTATCACTCCTCAGGGGCATGGTTTTCAGGGAATGATCGGAGTTTTAAATCAAGCGCCATTGTTATGGTTTCCGGCCTTGATTTCTTTTGTGGGGAGTGGGGTATTGGTTTTTATATTTTTAAAACGTTGGATCGGATTAAGTCATCATTTAAAAAATGGATTTTCTAGAATTGAGTTTCTTCTCCCGATTTTGATGACTTTTACTTTTCTTTTTTCCATTAAGGGCGCTTCTGCGCATACATTTTGGATTTTAATGCCTCTTTCTTTTTATTCGATGGTGAGTGCAGTGAATGTACTTTCACCAGCTAGTGCATGGATTTACCTTATTGGTAGTCTTGTTTTTACTGTGAGTGGTTTTATTTCGATTTAAAAAGTTTTCATCAATGAAACACATTGCAGTTTAAATCAAGCGAAAATTGGATAAATTTTCCCCCCACTTCGTGATCTGGTTTGATATTTTATATGAATGATAAATATGAAAATTCTTTTTTTAACATCAGTGCTTTTTTTATGCACAAATGTGTTTGCACAAGAACAGCAAGTGAGTGTTCAAAACCCATTAATGATTAGTGAAAAAATCACTCCACCCGCTTATCAGAGTGGACCAGTGGTTGATATGACTGAAGCAAAGAGGCTTGAATTAAGAAAAGAATCAATTCATGATTTTCGCGTTCAAAGAGCATTTGTTGAGAATTACACGGTAATTCTCACTCAGGATTATTTGGTATTTGGCGATTCACAATATCCAACTAGAGTTGTTCGTACTAGCGTACTTCATCAGGGTGTAAGTTATGGAGCTGTATCCGATTGTGAAGTAAAGATTGTTCAAACAGGAAGTTTTGCCTCCAATGGCAATTTATTGAGTTCATTAGATGATCAAATTGAAATTCCAAAATGTGTAAAGTTTAAGAAAAAATCAATTAAAGTTGATGTGACTACACAAACCGCTACACAAACCGCTACACAAACCGCTACCGATAGTTCGATTGCAACTGCAGAAGTAGATGCAGATGCGGATACAAAACAGGCAGTGTTTGGCAAAGTGAAGGAAGAAAAAATTGCATATATCATCGATACATCACGTTCATTTCAGCAATTTCAATTAAGAGTAATTGAAAGTTTAAAGCAAACAATTCTGGAAATGAATGAAAGCCAACTTTTCACCATTGTTTTTCTCTCAGGAAGAAATATTTATTTTAACGATGGAAAAGTGATCAATGCTACGGCTGAAGTGAAGCAAAGGGCAATTGAGTTTTTAGATCATGTACCTTCTGAAAATGCCTATGAACCCATCCGGCAGGCAATTGAAAAAATTAGATCTGAGAACGGAAAAATCAACCGCATTTATTTTTTCGGAGATGGTGATTGTGATCCTGAAAATGGTGTTTTTTCTAAAATAGGAATGTCAGCATTATCAGTTGGTACAGTCGGTATTTTAGATGCAAGCATTCTGAACTCTTTTAAAGATCGCGATTCTAAAGAGTTTCATAAACTTGAAAAACTAATTGAAAATTACGGAGTTCCAATCACTGCACGTTCGGGTTACGGACTAAAGGTTACATCCCAAGACCTTCGATATTTGGCTGCAATTACTGGAATGTCTGTTTCTGAATTGCTCTACCAAACGCAAGAAAATTTAGAAATGCTGCAAATAATTGTGGATATCAGTAACGGAGTGTTGATTCCAGGTGAATTTAAATAAATAAAATAAGAAAGAGGATAATAAAATGAAAAATCAAAAAAGTATTAAAGTATGTTCGGTTTTATTAATGATGTTATTTACGGTAACATCGCAGGCACAAACAGCAAATGTATCAGATTTACAGTCACCAATTGAAACTGAAGCTTCTGATCAAGCTGATATGAGTGGACTTGATTTTAGCCCATCTGATCAGATGATCGCGTTTGAATTCGCGGGAAGAGAAACTTGCACCCATTTTCTTGAAAGAAATGTTCGTCAAGTTCAGCAAAGTTCAAGAAAATTTGCTTTGATTGGTAAACGTGCAACACTGGCTAGTCTTTTGGTTGCGTATGCATCCTTTCCCGTTAGTCTTGGAATGCTCTTAGGTGGTACCGCATTGTCAGTTTATGAGATGATTCGACTCGAAAATGCGGATAATGTACTTTTAGCAATTCAAGATGCTCATCAATTTAGCGCATATCATGAAGCAAAGTATTCAGATGCTTTTGCAGGATCTTATTTGAAAAAGTTACATCGTAAGATCAATCGTAAGCTAGATCATCAGGTTTCGATCATTCAAGTAGCGAATGCATTGATTCAGGCAGATGAAGCGGGCGAGGTTTGTAATTCTCGTCGAGGTATGGTGCATTTAGCGAGAGAATTAGCTAAGACACTTTAAAGATTATTCTACAAATGCTTTCTAGAAATAAACACGCTAGGCTGACTCGCAAGAGCAGCCTATTGTGCATTTTTATAGATGAAGGAATTTTGTGGATTCAATCAATTAATCTAGTTAAGTTTTTGTTTTTAAAGTATTT
>CANBTI010000061.1 GCA_947372355.1 Bdellovibrionales bacterium
TTTTGCGTTTTCTTTCGCTCTCATTTTAACTTCTTGTACTAATTTAGCATCACTGGCGAGTCGAGCACCAACGAGTGAAATTACACTTGCAGATCCAACTGCAGCGGGTGGTGGTGCATTCACTCTCACTTCTGTTTTAGCAAGCCAGCAATCACCGGGAACCATGTATGATATGGTGGGTGCCGATAGTCAATTTGATACTTATTGTTCTGGAACCAATGGTCCATGTGCTTGTGAGTATACTTATGTTTCTCCAGGCCAAGGTACGGTCACGGATCAAGGTGCTGTACAATATCAAGAATCAAATTTAGTGAGATGTTTGAATGTAGTTCCTAGTGGTGTGGCATCATTTGATGTGAAAGTAGTAGCCAATGGATCAGGAGATCATTCCAATTCTATCACGGTTAATTTAGCATCTGGTGGATTCACCAATACCAATTATACAGATCTCACCAAAGAAGAAGCGTATCAACAAGTGAAGCGTTTTCAATGCCGTAAGCTTGCATTTATTCCAAATCCGATGAGTCCTAATTTGATTGATCCGATTCAATCCGTGGATCCAAAAATCATTTACCCATTTAATTTTTACACTAGCAACGTTGCCTCTAGTTTATGGCAAATGCAGCAAAGCAGTAATCAAGATTGGGATTGTACCTTAACCCCAACTCATGATCGTTCACTGCATTGGTGGTCAAATCCAAACGTTTATTCTACCTCAGGCTGCACTAATTCATTTTGTAGTGGTGATAATGAATTGATGTATCCACAAAATAGTTTAGAGAGCGGAAAAATTCCCGTCACTAATCTTTCTGCAAATGGAAAGCGAAGAGCGTCCTTTTCTTTGGCAAAACAAAGTTATGGTGTATTTCAAATTCCAGTGAAGGCTGCGGTTGCACCATTGAGTTATGTAGCCTCTAACTATGATACGATCGGCTATGCTGCGAGACCTATTCCAAATGTGAGTGGCGTTTCCACTTGTCCTAATATCACGATTCCTTCGAATGCTTCATGGGTAAAGCTTTGGAACTTTAAAGCGAATAATATTCTCCCTCCAAGATATGTCACCACTTCTACAGCAATGAATCCTGCCAATTATCAAATTGGTTGTAATCCTAAACTTGGTTTACTTCCTTCCTGTGATGCCGCTATTTCAAGTGCGAACCCCACAACTTTTGGAACTTCGATGGAAACCGTAGGCACTTCTCCTGCTGCAGGAACATTAGCATCTAGAGTGGTGGTGATGTCTTCTACCTCTGGAGCAAATGCTTGTTATAATCTTGATTCAGTATCGATGACGGCTGGACAAGAATTATGGAGTCCAAGTACTTATGCAAGTTTTACTTCAAATCCTACACTACAAAATATGAAAGATTTACCGTGGGGAATCTATCAATCCGCTACCACTAAAGCTTCTGATGGTACTGTACAGCGTGTTTTTTCTAGTGGTGGAGCCGCCGCTCCAGTGATCGCTCCGACCGCTCCAAAAGATTCTCAACTATCGGTAACCACTCTCACTACTGCAAATTATAATGATAATTTATTTGTGGTTTCAGATACGAGTGTGAATGATTCCAGCATGATTTCTCAGGCGAGTTCAGTTTCATATTATACACCAGTGACTTATAAAACGAATTTAGATTGTAATGGAGTGAGTAATGCCACTTGTTTACCTTCAAAAATGATAACTTGGGATATTAACATTAAAGATGTGGATGCACCCACAGGGCCGAATCAGTATCCGCTTTGTGTCTTGCAATTTACGGATTAGAAAGGGGGAGGGGAAATGTTAACAACAAAAAAAATATTCACTTTTATTTCATTGATCACTCTTTCTGCGTGCACCAATATGGCCGAACTTAAAAATCGGGCCACCAATACTCTTACCAATCCTGCGTTTTCTGCAAGTACCGTTACTTATACTCACACACTTCAAAATGTAAATATTGCCCAACTCACCACAGGATCACCACCTGATTGGGGATTATCGCTTTCAGTGGTGACTGGCTCACAACCTCTTACCCAATATTGTAGTGTTGGTACAACCAATACCAAACCTTGTTCTTGTGTTCTCACCTGGCAAGAAACGAATACTGTGGGTGGTAACACCACCACAGTACCTAGAACAAAAAAATTAACACTCACCGCTGTTCAAAGTGGATTAGTGAAATGCTCCATGACGGATGCTTTTTGGAATGAAATTCCGAGTGGAACGGTGATGAGAATGAATATTGTGGCGGTTTCACCTAATACCACAGGGCTCACCGTTCAATCCATTGGCTACAAAAAAGGAACGAGTACCGCTCCAGCCGGTGATTTTGTAGATGATACTCTCACTCCCTTTAGAAATATTATTCATTACACTTGTTTTACTAAGAGCAGAAATGATGTTTCACATGAAATCTTAAACTCTTTTACTCAAGCGACAGCCACTCAAGGCACTACAACCGTTACTTATGAAATGATGATGGCAAGTCAGCTTTGTGGTACAGCGGGTGCAAATTGCTTAACTCCTCGTAGTGGTTATTCAGCTCAAAGTTATTATCGAAATCTTTTTGTGCGTTCGGATTTATTGGGTACTGCTCAATCATCAAATGCACGTTATGATTGCCCGAAAGTTTTGGAATCCATTTCTTATAGTGCGAATACTCCATTAACCATTCCTGCTGCTGAACAAAATAGATTTTGGCCACGGGATACCACTTTTGCGGTAGCAACAGCTACATCTAGTGAGTGGAGTGTACCTATTCCTGCGGCTTCAGTTTTAATGGTTTCTGGTAACAATGCAACATTAGATGATACTGGAATTAATGCTAGTGATCGCTTAAAAGAATTCACTACTACCAATGCAGGAATCGCATGGAAGATGCTTGGTTATGGTAAAAAACCAAATGCCAATGGAACCTGTGGAACTATTTTAGATAACAATGGTTTAACTCGACCACTCACTCGTTTACGCCGTTACCGAGTGGTTTATCCTTCTTCTTATCAAAATTCTGGAAATGTAGCACAAGAGCGTCCTGAGGCCGATCAAATTTATGTAGCCGATCGTTTAGTGGTAGATACTACAGGTAAACTCACTGGCAATATGATTTATGGTCCAAAACCTTGTAATTTTTCTTGGTTTGATCATGAAGGGGTAACAGATAGAAGCGGTGGGGCTGTAAACCAAAATTTTCAAACTAATTTTTCAAATTCATTGCCTTCTTATAAGGCAACTTCAAAATATTATTTAAAAGATTATAAAGGGATTGTGGGTGCAGATATAGATGTAAATCCTGATGGCAGAATTCTTCCCAATTTTGAACGTGATGGAACGAGTAGTAGTCCGATTGCACCATCCTGTTCTGCGGCAATTTCTATTTATGATGATGTAGTGGGTGTACCGAGTGCG
This sequence comes from Bdellovibrionales bacterium, assembly GCA_947372355.1. GTDB lineage: Bacteria > Bdellovibrionota > UBA1018 > UBA1018 > CAIMNF01 > CAIMNF01. Next base: position 3,392 of record CANBTI010000061.1, read on the forward strand.
GCTAGAATGATCACTTCTTATTATAATCGTTCAGATAAAATCACCTTAGGTTTGCGTGATCTTTATCTTGGTGAAATTCACATGAATCCGGTTCAGCGTTGGAATCCAGAATATGTAGAAGATACTTCCTTTCAAGCTTGTGTACCGATCTCTGATGCATACGTAGAACCACCACTTCATTTTTATAAAAATGCGGCTTCAGAAGTGGCATGGTGTTCAAAAGTATATCCAACTCAAAATCCACATTGGATTGATTTAAATGCCAAAAAACATCCTAACGGCGGAACGATTGATGCAAAAGTAGTGAATTGGGGAAATGCAATCGCTGGAAATACTAATATTGCACAAGTGCCTTGGTTTACTTCTCATGAATATACAGCTGGTGCTGGAGGTGGATTGGATCAATACAATAGTTGTTCTAGTACTGCAGCGAGTAAGGTTTGTGAGTTGAGTTTAGAAACGACAGCTGGTGCTGATTATGCTACCTGTTTAGGATTTTTAGGTAATGCATCGGGAGCATCGGCAAATCGTTGCGATCGTACAGTGATGTTTGATGCTTATCAAGATTATCGTGGATTTCCACTTCAATCAGGTGATGAAGACATTCAAGATATGTTATCTACTGATTTAGCTAAAGATAAAAAGTATAGTTGTACTTATTCGGTGAATTCAAACCCGAGTAAGGTCAATAAAGATCAACCCCTGAGTAATTGTTGTGGAGTCAAAACCGGTGTTCCTATTTTAGATATAAATCATCTTCCGGTAAATATGCTTCCAGGCGATGCGCACAAGGGTCATTTAGAACCTTATATTAATGCTGCTTTTCCTAATATTCGCTTTTGCGGGAATCCGGTGGAGTGATCTATGAATAAAATAAATTTTCATTCTATTTTATTATTGTTGATGATCATGGGATTGAATGCCTGTAAGTTAAAAATTGAGGCGCCAGCATCTACTTCAACTGCAACCACGTCTGCCAGCGCTACACTCAGTTCATACACTTGCCAAACTTACTCGGGTGGTACGATGTATAATTCATTAACTACTTGTCAGGGTTCGGGCGCAAATTGCACTAGTTCTTATGTTACTTTTCCGAATGGGGGATCATCAACTTGCTATACACCGGTGGCTGGATATGCAAGTTGCGCCGCTAATCCTCCTCATTGGATGTATACGGCTTCAACTGTTCAAGCGATTACTAGTAATGGATATATATTGAAACAGTCTCTGATAGGCTGTTCTAGTAGTATTTGTTTATGTACAGGTGCGGTTGTGCTTGAAACAACAATTGGATCTCTACCATCTCCATGCACAACTGCCAGTTGTGGAGCTTATATTTATCAAGGGAGTTTAGGTATATCTGGATTAACTTTTACGCTTCATACAACTCCTACTGTTACTACGGGCATTCCAGCAATGAGTTCTGATACAGCGCCAACCATTTCAGTGACACAAGCGCCTGCAGGATTTACTTTAAATATTTATAGCGATTCAACTTGTTTACATATTTTAGGAACAACCACGATTAATGGATCTGGAGTTGGAACAACTCTTAGTTTACCTGAATCCGGAGGTGGACCGAAAAGTTTTTATGCAACCTTAACCAATGGTGCTACTACCACTACCTGCTCAAATACCAATGTAAGTTATTATCAGATCGTTGCTCCCGTACTTGCGCAACCCACATCCGTATTAATTCCTTCCACGGGGCATGCGGCTGGTTCGGCTGTGATTCTAAACTTCGGAAATAGTGATAACAATGGAATGGGCTATAGTTGCAAGTACGATAGTGTGGTGGATGGGAGTGCTAGTGCAGGTGCAAATTGTTCCACACTTGCGGGAGCAAGCATTAATGCGTCTTTTAATACCAGCAATGGGCAATTAACTTGGACACCAGCAAACTCGTGGACTGGTAAATATGAATTTTGTGTCACTGGAAATAATTCCACAAATTTACCAAGCACTAAATGTAGTGCTGTGTATGGAATGAATAATACTACGTATAGTCTTACACTTTCTCCTGCTGCATCTGGAGCGCCCCCTGTGAGCACGAGTACTAATCCTTCAATCAATGTATTAACTGGCGCTCCTGGCGGTTTTACTTATTTTCTTTATTCAGATTCAAGCTGCAGTAATTTAACAGGAAGTGTCCTTCTCAATGCAGGTGGTACAGGTAATGTAGCTACTGCGATCGCCAGTGGTGGGCAAATAAATTTTTATGGTAAATTTCAAGATCCAGCTTCACAAGTTTACTCATCCTGTATTAGCACTCAACAATCTTATTATCAGGTGATTACCCCAGTTCTTAATCATCCTACTTCTCTTATCTTTCCAACTGGACAAGTTAAAGCGGGATTTCCAATCACACTTGATTTTCATGCAACGGATCCAACAGGAATTACTTACACCTGTAAGTATGATCGGTTAGTAGACAATACAGCAGCGAGTGGATCCTTATGCAGTACTCTAAGTGGAGTTTCAACAAATGCTACCTTTAGTTCTTCAGCACTCCTTTCTTGGACTCCTCCTCTTACCGCGTATGGACCGTATGAATTTTGTGTTTCTGCAACCCAAGCTGCAACACCAAATCCAACAAGCTCTTATTGTGCTATTGTAGATGTAGTTCCAAATTCTTTGATTACCGCCAATCTTTCACATTATTATGATGCTCAGTTTGCATTGGCATCGGGTGGGCAAAATACGAAACCGGATAAATCATTAAAAGATTTGGTGGGTACATTGAATAGTACATTAAATGAATGGGGAAACTATGGTACTAATGGTTGGGTAGGGAATGGAACCACAGCTGCACCTTATGCAATCAGAATGAACAACCCTGATGAACCCGTTTGGAATTTTATTGATATTCATCAATCCAGCAATTTAAGCACAAACGTAAATCAATCCGTGGCGATTGATCTATGGACTAAAGCAAATGGCGCACCTCAAAACTGGAATGGATGGAGTGGTAATTACGATACCACAGTAGGTGTAGTTCTAAATTACTATTTGGATACTACTGATGAAGGAATGAGAATATTGATGAGACCATCGGGTGGTGGATATAAATTAACAACTTTTATGAAAAGGCCTGATGGAACTTCGTTTGAAAGTGTAAATAATACTGTATATAGTTATGGATCTTGGTACCATCTCACCGTGATTTGGGATCAAAATAATTTAACAAATACACTTTATGTCAATGGTGTTCAAGTTAGTTCAAATACAAGTTTACCAGCACAAAATACTTTTCCAATTAAAGCCAGAAGATTAATATTGGGGAGTGACTATACTGGCCAGCAATATAAATTTAATGGTGAAATTGCAAACATGCGTTTTTACGACAGCGCAAATCCTGCAATCCCATCTATTAATTTTAACGCAGAAAAACAGCGTTTTGGTTACTAAAACCTAAAACTCAGTGCCTCAAATAGATGCTCTATTTTAAAGGTGGTAGTTTTCTCTACTGCTTGAATCGTTCGAGCCAAACGCAGGGCTTTATGACGTGAACGAAGGCTTGTGGTGCGTGATTGGAGCATTTTCTCAAACTCGGCATCTTTTGGGATATTGTTCTCTAACCAGCGAACCGAAAGCTCGCTAGGAATAACACCAAATTCGTTAACCGCAAACTTTTGCATTTCTAAGAGTGAGTGTTTTTGTTCTAAAAGTTTTTTTTCATCAATTTTTTCTAAATATAAATTTTGATGATGATGAATCTCAGGATGCACCACACTGATGAGATCAATTCGATCGGCAATGGGGCCGGATAATCGTTGAAGGTATTCTTGAACCTTACTCGGATGACATTTACACGTGAGTGATGATTTTTTATTTCTAAATTGTGCGGGTAATCCTCCACAGGGGCAGAGATTTCCAGTTGCGATCAATTGAAAATCACAATCGATCTCGGTAGTTCCTTGAACGCGGGTAATCGTCGTTTTTTTATTTTGAAGTGGTTCCCTTAAACATTCTTTTGCATCCCGATGCCATTCTAAAAACTCATCAGCAACTAATATACCGCCATGAGCAAGTGAAAGTTCACCAGCCCTAAACCCTCGAAGCCCCCAACTGCCCAGTAAATGCGATGGTTTCACTTGTGCATGAACCGAACGCAGAGGAAAAACTCTGGGGATGGAGAATTTATTTTTAGCCGTGTCTTCATAGATGAAACGTTGCCAAGTTTTTTCAGGATCACTTTCTGGCGAAAGCCAGCGATACCACTCTAGCATTTGTGATTTTCCTATACCCTTCGGCCCAAGAATGAGGGTGTGATGCCTCCCCACAATAGAAAGCGTAATAATTCTTTCTTGGTGGGGTGGAAGGGGAAGTAGATCGGGAAGAGGTGTGGAAAGCAATTTCCGATCTTCACTGAGAATCACATAAGGTTTTTTTAATAAATCTTTCAAGCTCTCTAAAACTCTTAATTCCAAATTTTGAGGGATACTCAGGTTTTTTTCTTTTCTCCATTCGATCAATTCCTGGAAGTGATTGGCATCTTCGATCGAGAGATATAAAATTTTATTGGAGGAATCTTTGCAAAGTAAATGGAGTAGAGATGCCATTTTACCACAAGGTTGAATTTTTCCATCTAGCCCTAAAGAACCCCATGCAAACAAATCTTCGTTTTGATTAAAACATCCTTCAAAATCACTCGTTTCCTTAAGAATTCCAAGTGCCATGGCTAAATCATGACCTGTGCCTGTTTTTTTAACATCCGAAGGAGCAAGATTCACGATCACTTTCTTTTTTGGAAATTCTAATTCGCTGGATGCAAAAGCAGCAATGATGCGTTCACGCGCTTCTTGAATTTCTGGTCCCGCGAGTCCTAAGATTTGGAAACTGGGAATTTGGAATCGGATGTGAACTTGTACTTCTATCGATTGAATATCGTTACCTTGAGCTAAGAATGAGTAGATTTTCATTTCAGAGAAGAGTGCAAAACGAATGCCTACTTAGAAAAGGAGTTATTTTTTGAAACGTGCGAGCATGGTTTCTTTAGCTAGGTTGATTTTTGCCGAAGCTTCTTCGTAAAATTTGATCTGTTCACGAGCTTGTCCTTGAATGCGATCGGGATGAAACTGTTTAATTTTTTCTTTATAAGCACGCATGATTTCCGGCTCTCGAGCCTGAACATCGACTCCTAAAATTTCATGAGGCTCACCGGTGAGATTGAGTCCTGGAAGTGAGAGTGGGGGAGAATTCGTTTTTTTAGTGTGAAGTTTCGCACCCGCTAAAGCGCTTTCTGATTTAAGTAGCTGATCTAGATCTGAGCGATTGGCTTCTCTGGTTTTAAAGTTCGAGTCTTCATTTTTAGTTTTAAGGTTTTTCCAGGTAAAAAATAAAACTAATCCTAAAAATACATATTGCAGTTGATTGAAGTGTTCGGCTACCCATTTGAAGTTCATCTAAGAAGATTGTAAAAGGTATAGTTCCTGCACACAAGGGAGAATGATTTCAGGCGATGAATACGGCATTCTCCACCGATTAATATTAAACGATCCAATACAGCCCTCTCCGGAGGGGGTGCTTCGACTATTGGGGTTTGTACATCTCTATTCCGCGAGCGGACTTCATCTTCTAGCGCTGGAGGCATTTTTACAGCGCCTCATAGGGCAAAGTGTATACAGGAAGAAAATATTGACGCTTTTATTTTGGTTCTTCATCATCTTGATCTGGAAGCTTCAGGGATTTCGGTTGGGATTTGCCAGGGTTTTAGTTTTGTTTTTTCTTCGAGCTTTGGCACGTGAAAAAGGATTTAAATGGCGTGTCTATTATCCATTATTTTTGGCCTTATGTTTTGATTTTGCACTTGGAATAAACTCGGGTTGGCAGCACTACTACTTGGCTATATTAGGCGGCATGTTAGGGCTCGAATTAGCCAAAGATCAAAATGTATTCATTCAGCATCTTTATCTTGCAGTGGCATCTTGGTTAATGACCGCACCACTGGATCTCTATGAACATCACACTATTTCATGGATGACCCCCGTTTGGAGCATGATCACGATTCCTCTGATCGCATTGATATTGTATCCGCTCAGTGTATTTTCATACGTGATCTTAGATCGAATACCAGATTTTTTAATGAGCGTTTGGAATCAGGGAATCGAAATGCTTTTGAAATTGGCTGATCATGGATTCACTTTTAGTGTAGTGAATGAATCGGTGATTTTATCTTCACTGATCTTTTCAATTGTCACCACAGTTATATTTTTAAAAGTAGCGGATAAGAAATACCGAAAATTATTTATTATTTCCTGTTTGATTACTTTATTTGGTTTTAAAGAGTTTAACTTAGATACTAAAGTGAGGATGAAGCTTATTCAATTAGATGTTGGACAAGGGGATTCATTATTAGTGAAGAAAAATAATCTTACTGAAATGATTGATTTAGGAACATCTCGAGATGTAAAACCCGAAGCAATGATTCTTCATCTTGCAAAATACGGAGAAAATCAGGTCAATTCTGTGCTTTTTTCACATTTAGATGAAGATCACGCTGGTGGATTGAGGCTCCTATTGCCATGGGTTCCTACAGATCACGTTGAGGTAAATTCTAATTTAGAGAGAACTGAAATGATGAGAAATTGGCTTCAGTTTTTTCCAACTACCACATGGTGTGAAAAGGGGTGTTTTAAATCTGGAAGCGTGGATTGGATTAATGCTAAGCCTGCCTCTTCTAAAAAAATTGGTAATTCAGGCAATGATTTAATGTCTACAGTCATGATTCAACTTTCGGAAAAAGAGATCTATTTGGCGTTGGGTGATTCTGATTCAAAACAAGAAGAAATTTTCTGGAATCGACATCACAAAGAAATAATGATGTATCCGAGAAGGATATTGAAAATTAGTCATCATGGTTCTAAAAATTCATCAAAAATGGATTTCATTGAAAAGGTGAGCCCCAATCGAGCCGTAATTTCAGTTGGCTTTCATAATCACTACCATCATCCCCATTTTTCTGTGATTAATTTATTAATGAAAGAACATATTCCTATTCACCGAACGGATCGGGATGGAGATTTTGAGTGGCAGTAGTTATTTAATTTTAAAAACATGCCAAAGACCGTGTTCCATTAAAATCTGAAAGTGAGATTTCAGGAACGTCATCGATACAGGTACTTTTCCAGCCATCTCTTGTTCATTCACCACAATGTATTCTATCGGGTATTTTGCCAGCAAGTTCATAGCATTTTGACCACCGGATAATATCTCATTCACTTCAATTTCTCTGGCTGAGTAAGAAATTCCCCAAGACCACAACCACCCTGGATACCCCATTAAAATTGGATTACCAGTGAGAGTGGGTATCCAATGATTATGCTTGGGAGCAATCAAAACTAATGAATCTGGAGATCTTCTTAAGCCCTTAAACTGATCTGAGAGTTCAAATTCTTCATGAGTTAAAAAAGTTGCAGTTTGTTTTTGATGGTAAAAAAACAAATAATCTTGGAACCCGGTATAGGATTGAAAAATGATGAGGATTAGACCTATCGGAATTAGATATTTTTTCTGAAAAAGTGAATCCACACCAAGTGCAGCAAAAGGTGCTAATAATAAAAATGCATAAGTAAAAATCTTTAAATTATCGTAGTAGTAAGGCTGGATATTAAACAGCATTGCTATGATGAATAGGATGCCGCCTGTTGTGCCAAGGATGAATATCGGTGATTCAGAAATTTTTAATTTCTTCTTCCAAAGTAAAAACTTACCGATTGCAGCCATCGGTAAAAAGATTCCAGTATTATAGATCCAAAAAATGATTGGATTCATGGATTCAGCAACGGGTAGGTTAGCGTTTGGATTCTGAGCCCAACCCGGAAACCATTTTTGCCAGCTAGTGGCAGCCATATTCACTTCGCTAGAATGATTTGATCTCAATAGTAAAAAATAGATCATGGGTGCTGAAATACAAAGAACACCTAAACCGAAAAGAAAAATTCTTAGTGCATTTTTATTTTTTAAACTAAAAACAAAGTACACCAAAATTAATGAACTAATGGTGATCCAGCTATGAAGATGCATCCAAGAAAGGAATGAAAAATAGAGGGCAAAGAAAATAAAGTGAGCTCTATTAAAAATTCCGAGTTTAATTTTTTTATAAGATTCAGTCACTCCCAAAAGTAACAAAATCATCCCAAACAAAAAGGCTCTTTGAGGGAATAGTTCAAATAAAATAATTTGAGTAAACACAGAACCACCCTTGAATTGATTGGTGAATGGTTCAGCTGGATTGAGTGTTGAATCAAATGCTTGAATGCCTCCTAGAAATAAAAATAGAATCACCGCCAGGATGGCTTGCCTTACCGTGAGTCCTGCTACTTTAAAGAAATTGAATAAGACGAAGGGGAGAGTAAACATCAAAGCTAAACTGATGTAGTAAGTAGAATTGACCATGTTTAATGGGGTGATCGACGATATGATGGCGGTAAAACCATGACTCAAGAAAGGATATTGAAACGGCATACCGTAAAAAACAGGATTATCGCCAGAAATCCATTGAATTCCCCTGTTCATAAAACTTGAGATGAAAGTAAAATGAGCAGACCAATCACCCCAGATCGAATAGTGGTGAGCAATTAAATTGCCCGCTTGATCCCACTCCAGCATTTGGGAGCAACATACACAGATAAAAATCGAAATCAGGGTTAAAATAGCCCATTTCATATTTCCGTAACCTCTATTAACATTGAATCATGTCATCACGTACCATGCTACCTCTGTTTTTGATTTTAAGTTTCATTTTAGCTCGTTTATTTCATCTTGATATTCGCCCGCCTCATCATGATGAATCCGTGAATGGTTGGTTTGTGGATGGTTTGTTTAAAACAGGATTTTATCATTATGATCCACAAAATTATCATGGCCCATTATATTTTTATTTTTTAGCAATTGCAGAATTGATGTTTGGAAGAAGTGTGGAGGCATTAAGAACGGTAACCGTATTCTTTGGTGCACTTCTCACCTTCGTCCCTTTTTTGTATAGTCGTTGGATTGGTAACCGTGCTGCTTGGATTGCTGCATTTATTTTGGCTGTTTCACCGGCAGTGGTGTTTTATTCTCGGTATGTGATTCATGAAATTCCATTCGCATTTTTTACAGCATTGTTTTTCTATTTCTGGTTAAGAGCGAGAGAGGAAGTTTTTTCATATAAAATTTTGCTAGGATTGGGACTCACTCTAGGTGTTCTTGCTTGCTTGAAAGAAAATTTTGTTATTTTTTTAGGTTGCCTTTTTATTGGTGAAATCATGGTTCGGATTTATGCAAAAGAATATTCCTTCCCTAAAAAGTACTCCTATTACTCTGGAATGAGCTTGATTGCATTCTTTGTTGTGATCTTGGTTTATAGCGCTTTAGGCAGGGATGAGAAGGGGATCACAAACTTCTTTCAAGCATTTAATTTTTGGTCTGAAACAGGTTCAAAAGGTAACGGACATCAGAAACCATTTGAATATTGGATTTTGGTTTTTGCAAAATATGAATGGGCAACGTTAGCAGGTGTAGTGCTCGCGCCATTTGCTTTGATGAAAATGCCCCAGTCAATCAGATTAACGAGTGTGGTGAGCGTAGGAATGCTACTCGCATATTCAATTGTAAATTATAAAACCCCTTGGTGTTTACTGAGTTTTCAATGGGGCTTTGTTTTGGTTTTTGCTTATTGGTGTTCTAGGTTGTGGGATAAGAATAAAAAAACTGTGGCGTTTGTTCTAGCGATAGTTGGAATTCAATCTGTTTATCAGGCGTATGATGTCTCTTTTGTTAATGTAGATGCTGATGATTCTTATTATATTTATGGGCAAACTTACCGTGATGTTATGGTGCCAATTCAACAAATTTTAAATCGAGTGAAAGAAGATCCTTCACTCAAGAAAACTTTGAGAATTCAAGTGATCAGCCAATTCACTTGGCCTTTGCCATTTTTATTGGGTGAAATTAATCAAGTGGGATACCACACGGAGCAAAATGCACCGGATCAGTTGGATGCTGAGTATGTACTCATTGATCAATTACTAGAACCTAAATATGCGTCTCGATTGGTTGGAAAATACGATCGGGTTGTTTATCGCGCTAGGCAATGGGCTTCCCCGATGGTGTTTTTTACCAAAAGTAAGTAATTAAAGGTTCTCAGTTGCAAGTTTTACTAGTTTTGCAAGTAATGACCAATCATCACTATCTTTATTTTCGTCTATAGATACACCAGGAAGTTTGAAATCTTGTTTCCAGATTAGATCTGGGCGAAGATCTGAAATCCATTCACCACCAATAATACGGTCATTGTAATCGAGTTCTAATACATATTGATACTCAATGGTTTTAAGTTTTTGAGTTCCTAATACTGGAGTGTAGGAAGGAGCAACGTGTTCTGCTGTTTCATCCATCGGATTATTGCTATCGTATAGTTCGTTCACGTAAGTAAGAGTGCTGGTTACAGTCACTTCTTTACGAGTTCCATCTGTAGCTTTTTTGCTGAGATCACTAGTTTTGATGTTATCGATTCTAGATTGGAATTTTACGAAAGGTTGATTCCATACTTGAACAGAAGGATCACGATCTGCAGCAAAACCTTGATGTTTAATTCCTAGTTCATTTGCCATCATGATGTGAAATGAAGCAGGGTGAACATCGGTGCAGGCGCCATTCAAATTAAAAAACAATCTACTACCAGCTCTGCAAGATCTTCCAATGAATTTCGCGCCACTGTAGATATCTTTTTTTGCATGATAGTAAGCAAGTAAGCCTTTGATATCTCCTGATCCGAATGGAATTTTTCTTTTCGTAGTTGGATCAATATAAACAATTGGATTTGGTTCAGCATAGTTGAGGGAAGAGTGAGTCCAGCCATTGCAGATACCTCTCCAATCTTTATCTGTGTCTTTAGTTTTCTTTCTAATAAACGTAGCAACTGGAAAACTGAATTTTCCACGAGCAATATCAAATTTTTCAGCTGGGGAGAGAAGATCAATTTGTGAATCACTCATGTTGTTGAGCTCACTGTAAGAGGGGGAGTGATCTTCTTTAAATTTTGAACCCTTTACTTGCCATCGATCAGCGATGGATCCGTTTACATTTGGCCAGTAAGAATCAGCCCAGCCGCGTTTGGTAGAATGATCGATTTCACCCGTAAGGGGAAGATGATTAAAGTTTTTAATGTATCTGGAATCGAAGTTATCAGGACTATTGGCGTCGTCCCAGGTGCGATCAGCAAGGGCTGAATGCATAGGCAGGGTGAGGAGAGCGATAAAAGAGAGTGCTTGGATTTTTGAGATATTTAAAATCATGCGCACTTATTAAACTAAGTTTGTTTAAATGTCAATAATCTTTATTTTTTTCTAAAAAACGATATAGTGGTTTTAACGTGAATCCACAGTTTGAATCATTTTTTTTAGGTGTTTATGAATCCAGATGGCCTTCTTTAAAGCAGAGTTTGCTTTTAGAGGAGCGTAAAACGGAGAGAAGCTGTTTTTGTGGCTATGCCCAGTATTATATGGATTTAGCCTCCATTCGGGCTGCCCAGGCCTTAGGCGTGACTCCAGGTGATCAAGTTTTAGATCTTTGTGCAGCTCCTGGTGGCAAAGCATTGATCTTGGCTGAGATGCTTCAGGGTAAGGGTTCTCTTGTGGCAAATGAATTATCAAGGGATCGAAAAGCTCGATTGATTAAAGTAATTGAAGAACATGTTCCTGAGAGTTTTAGAGGGTTAATTAATGTTACCGGTTATGATGGAAACCAATTCGGACTAAAGAAGGAAAATACCTTCGATCGAATCTTGCTCGATGCTCCTTGTTCCAGTGAACGGCATCTATTGCACGATGATCCACTGATGAGTGATTG
>CANBTI010000062.1 GCA_947372355.1 Bdellovibrionales bacterium
CGGATCACTTTTGTATTGTTAGCCACCAAGGAATAAGAGGAATCTAAAATTTGAGGAAGATCTAAAATCTGTTTATGCTCGATCGTGCCAAGAGTTCGGTTCACCACGAGTAATCGAGAATGATCTCTCACACTCAAAGGTTCACTCGCAATGAGGCTTTCAGGAAGCTCAAAAGAATAATTTTTCGTTAGATAGTTGTTTGAATCAATGCTCACTAATTTCTTTTATCACTACTCATACTTTTGAACAAGCCAAGTGAGATAACAGTCGCGTCCCACCAGTTCAATTTCACACCAACCGGCTTTTTTAATGGAAATCACCCCACCCGTGAGTTTTTCAATCATTAGGGGGATCACGTCGCCATGAGATGAAGCAATCGTAAGTTCAGCCCCCGAGTACTTCCATTGATCTAAAAATGAATCTAAAACAGAGGAAGAACAACCCTCACCCAATCCGGGCTCTACTTTTACTTTTGATTGATATTGATCAGCCAAAGGTGTGATTGTTTCAAGACAACGTTTTTTTGGAGAAGATAAAAACACTGCCCCTTCAATATTTCGTGAGTGAGCAAACTCGATCATTTGTTTTACTTGTTTTTTTCCCTTATCACTCAAGCCATTATCAAGCGCGTGATTTTCAGTATCACGGTGAGCATGTCGAATGAGAATCAGACGCTTATGCACCATTTAGGGAGTGAATTTTGCAGAAGATAAGGATTGGCAACGTTCATCCATTGCTGAAGAATCCAATGGCGAAGAAATGGATGCCACTTTTCTCTCTTGAGATTTATTACAAATCTTTTGCGTGATCTCTACATATTCATCTAGCAGAGCCAATGGATAAGGTTTATTCGCGGCAGCGGATGTAAATAGTGGATCTTTGGCTTTCACCATTTTTGAAATTTCAGTATTTTTATCCTGATCAGCATTCACTGAGTTCAGCTTCGAATGGAATAAGGCAAATTGTTTACCCAAGTGATAAAAAGAAAGTTTCCATTGGTTTTGATCTTTTTCGGTTTTCCAAACATATTGGCAGCGGGCTTTGATCAATTGAGCTGGCTCTTGCTCTACCATCGCTACTAATTCTTTTCCTACTGTACATTCTTGCAAAATTGCATGTGCCTCTCCGCCTTCAGATTCAATCCCTTCACGGATATAATCTACAGCGTTTAACTTAGGATCAAATGGATTTGATTTAGGGTGTAGTGCATGAACTAATTCATGAGCCAAATCGATCGCTTGAAATACTGGACTTTTATCTCGAGAGATAATCACCTGAACATTAAAATCTAATTTTTCCTCACCATTCTTTACTACTCTGGTGGCAACAATCTCCGTTTTGGAGATCTTCCCTTCAATAATGGTTAAACTTTTATCTCGTGCAGCTTGCATCGCTTCTTTACCCATCGTGGTTCTCTCTAATAAAGTAATGGCTTTTGCCAATCCACTATTTGGGTTGATTTCGGCTGCGTTCGTTTGAGTACTTAAAATCATCATCAATATAGACAACATCATAAATAACCTTTCGGCATAAAAGTGTCTTAGCTTTATACAGCTGTGTGTAAAATTCATACCTACCCCCAAGAAATCACACTCACGAGCTGAACACTTACTACACAGATTTTGTGTAAATTGCTATCATTTCAATACCTTAATTAAAGGAGAAAATATTTTGACCGTGTCTTACCTTTTGGCACTTCTTTCGCAATAAGGGAGGTAAGAAGGCGAGCAAATAACGTGAAATTACTATCATTGATTCTCATCACTACAGCGTTTATCACTCAGACAGCAACTGCTGCCTCTCTTTCTGATTTCAACTCTAAAAACTGGGCATTAGGTTCTTCAGCTGCAAAAGTTCAAAAAGCTTGGGCACTCACTCAAGGAAGTAAAAACGTAATCGTTGCTGTGATCGATACTGGCATCGATGCAAATCACCCAGATTTAAAAGCTAACCTTTGGAAAGCTCCACTCAAGAGCAGCACTTACGGTTGGGATTTCGTAACTCGTTCAGCTAACCCTACCGATTCTCACGGACACGGAACACACATCGCAGGAATCATCGGCGCAATCGCTAATCCTAAAACAGGAACAGCGGGAGTGGCTCAAAATGTTCAAATCATGCCTATCCGTTACTACTCAGATGCGGCTCCAGGAAGTGTAAATCTTGCGAACACGATTAAAGCTCTTCATTACGCAATTGATAACGGTGCACGCATTATCAATTACTCAGGTGGCGGCCCAGAATATTCTGAAGAAGAGTTCCAAGCAATGAAGAGAGCTCAAGACAAAGGAATTTTGATTGTAGCTGCTGCTGGCAATGATCACCACAACACTGATCTTGAAGAAAATCGTTACTACCCTGCTGCTTACGAAAATAAAGGTTTGAAAAACATTATCTCTGTAGCATCCATTGATAGCGAAGGTCGCTTACTCGCTTCTTCAAACTACGGTGTAAAATCAGTAGATATCGCAGCTCCAGGTGAAGGCATCCTCAGCACAATCCCTGGTGGAAAATACGGAAAACTCACCGGTACTTCACAAGCAACTGCATTCGTAACTGGTGTTGCTGCCTTGATCATTTCCAAACAACCTTCTCTCACTCCTGCACAAATCAAAGAAGTGATCATGAAATCAGCTTCTCTTTCACAAAACCTTCGCGGCAAAGTTGCTGCAGCGGGTTCTCTTGATGCATTAAAAGCAGTATCAGCAGTGATCACACCAGCAAGAAAAATGGCCTCTAGATAGTTTTTTGACGGTGTAAGATTTATTCCATTTACCCACATTTAGATTCGCATCAACTCAAACTCCTTATATCATGAACTCTGAACATCATGATAGCCATTGTCGTTTCAGAAGATCAGCATTTGCAACAAACTATAAGCTCCCTCCTTCAACAGATAGGATACCCAAAAGTATTGGTAACCAACAATGTTGATGAAGCGGATTATTATTTTATTAAAGAGCAAAAAAATATTAAATTGGTACTTTTTGATAGCTCTCCCAATCAGGGCATCGACAATCCATTAGCTAGATTGATCATCCAAAAAGAATCACTCAATTTAACATCCTTAATCCATATCTCCAATCATTCTGGTAACACTATTCAATCAAATAATAGCCAGGATCCACTATCTCGAATTGATACAAATATCATTAAACCATTTGGAATCAGACAACTAAAAACCGCGATTCTCAAAGCTCAAAGACGACGAGCGAAACAGCGGAGTAAAATTCTAGTGATTGGAAATAAATATAATAACACTGCAATCGAAGCCATGTATAAGAGCGCAGAAACCGTTCACTGGAAAAAAATCATTTTTGTTAATAGTTTAGATGAATTTAAAAAAAATATTTTAGAATTTCAGTTTAGAATCGGTTCAATTTTAATCGAATCTGAAATGCAATCGCCTGAAATAATATCAGAATTGAATCAATTTAAAAAAACCACACTTGGGAGTGTCACCCCACTGGTTTTGCTCAGCAATCATCCAGATGAAACGATAAAATTTAGAGATTTTGCAGATCTTTATTTAGATCCTGAGGAAACAAATTGGGAAAGCATTTTAAATACTATATCTAACAGGCTTGTTTTACATGCAGATATGATTGATGCCGTTTTAGAAGCGAAGAAATACATAAAAAGCCATCAGCCTAAAAAAGCAAGAAAAATTATAGATCATGCATTAAAACTTGACTCCAATCGATGGGAAGTTCTTGAGGTGTCGGGAAGAACTCATGAACTCCTGGGGAACAAAACCAAATCGATCAGAGACGATAAAAACTCACTTCTCACCAATCCTTGCAACCCAGGAATCTATTTACATCTCCATGAGCTACTAAAAGATTCAGAAAAAAATGAAATCATAAAATCAGGAAAAAGTTTTTGTCCATTTCATCCTCAAATCATTGCACTTAATCATCATGAATAATCTCCCCCAAAAAGATATATTTGATTTTATTCTTAACGAAGGAAAGAGCAGTACATCCTTTTTAACTCTCTACTCAAAATTTAAATATTATAAAAAAGAGATCCGCGGTGAACAAGGGGTGATTGCCTACATGGATGCCTCATCAGCATGGATTGGAGCATCTGATCCAATTTGTACGAATGAAAGTATTTTGAAAGAAATAATCTTGGATTTTTTTTCAGAAGCTAAAAAAAATGGCAAAACTGCAATTTTACTTCCTGTTTCAAAAGAAACCTCTCAAGTCGTTAGAGATCAGAATCTATTTACGATTCAAATTGGAAGTGAACCCTGGTTTACCTTGAGTGAATCAATCATTAAACAACCCCTTGCTAAACAGCTCATTTCAAAGGGTGCAGTCGTTGAAACTTTTGAACCTGCAAAAATCAATTCTAGGGATTACGCTGAAATCGAAGAAGTAACGAGGAAATGGATCAAGAGTAGAAAAATGCCTGCACTGGGGTTTCTCAATCGCTTAGAGCCCTGGACTCATTTAACACATAAAAAATACTTTCGTGTGATCTACAATGGACATCAAGTTGGATATTTATCTGCAGTTCCTTGCCAAAAAAATAAAGCTTGGTATTTAGTTGATCTCATTCGGTTGCCCGATTCCCCAAGCGGAACCACAGAACTTCTTATTTTAGAAGCAATGAAAAAGCTATACTCCGAAGGAGCCACTCAAGTCACTCTGGGAATGTCGCCCCTAGCCTTATTGGATTCTGAAGAAAAAACATTCAATCCTAAAGTATACAAATGGATTGATTTTACTTTTAAAAATCTAAACTCTTTTTATCATTTTCAATCACTTTTTCAATATAAGGCTAAATTTCAACCTAGTTACTGGGTTCCAAACTACCTGATTTCATCAAAAAAAAATCTAAGCCTAAAGGATTATTACAGTTTATTCAGAGTATTAATTCCACAAGGATTTTTTTCAATTATCACTTTTATTATTTCTGATTTTTTAAAAAAACTGGATGCTAGATTAATTTTTCAGAAAATTTTTACCAATAAAATCGTACTCCGTAGTTTACCCAATGGATTGATTGAATTTTTATATAGAATAAAAACTACTCTCATTTTAATTTCTGCTAATATTTTATTCTTTGTCGTTGCAAATGAACATGGTGGTAATTTAAGAGCAAGATTTATTCAAGATCATGCCTATCAATGGAAAAATTTCATTGAGGGCGGTATAAATTTAAAGGATGCGCAAATGCTCATCATTCCATCCTTACTTCATTGGAACATGCTTCATATGATCAGTAATATGAGTTTTTTACTCTTCTTTGTTGGTATACTGGAGATTGTTGTTGGTTCTACATTGGTGAGTGCTACTTATTTACTGGGGGTATTACTTTCAAATTTGCTTACCTCTCTCACTCTTATCCCTTTACTCAATTTATTTTCATCAACGCTTGTAAACAGCTTTAAACTGAGTGTTGATGTTGGCTGCTCCCTTGGAATTTTTTCTTGCATTGGATTTTTATCTTACTGTTTAAAGTTCACTAAAACAATTTTGTCATGCTTCGCATTGGGAATACTTTTAGTTACCTTTTATCAAAATGACTTATTATCATTGAACCATCTCACCGCAATGTTTATTGGTCTTTTTATTGCGCAATACTTTATCCCAAAGGAAATGATATGAAATTTTTATTTCTAATTTTTATTTTAATAAAAACGTCTGTGGTCAAAGCAGAAGTAATTTTTTTACCAGAATCCAGACACCAACAATACCGAACTTATGGTTTATTCATTGATCAGCAATCCAGCGTTTTGTTTAGAAATTCAGGAAAAGCCTGGGGTTCACTCGGAGGAGCGATTGGAATAGCCGAATTCACAGGTATAGATTTTAAACCTCAACTCACTCTTCATGGTTCTGCAAATACAGGTTTTAGCATTAACTCTAAAGGTGACACCCTTCTTACCGAAACCATTGATGCTAGAATTGGTTTATCCGCTGACTTTGAATTTACACCTGAGTGGAGAGGAACATTAATTTGGACTCACCAATCTGGTCATATCTCTGATAATGTTCCTGATCTTGATCTCATTGGCTCTAATCTTGGAAATGAAATTCTCACTTTCCGCTTCATTCGAGATATCGATCAACGTTGGAGATTGGGTGCCGGTTTAAGAACAGTTGTTTCTTCAGATCCAGGAATGCAGGGCTTAGGTGGAGAACAATTTATTGAGTGGTTTCCAAATCAATTTTCTGAAAACTCACATCATCTCAATCCATTTATTGCTTTAGGCACAGAGGAATATGGTAGATCTCACGTTGAATTATCTTTCAATGCTCAAGTAGGTCTGGCTGCAGGTAACCATTTTTTACCAAAGAAAATATCGAGCCTAAGATTAGTAATGGGTTATTACAATGGTGTTGACCCAAGATTAAAATATTTTCAGTTTAAACGAGTGCGTAGTGAATTTGGATACTCTGGCTTGATGTTTGAAATTTAAGACTATTAATTAAAGTAATGGAAATGTGAATTGAGCTACCACTGGAGGATTGAGTGGAGCACTCTTACCCACTGACCTTCTGAGTGAGCAATAATCTAAAACACCAATCACGACATTGATCCAAAAATGAGCCGCCATACTTGGACCTAAATCACCATGGAGCTCATTTACTTCAATCCCGAAGTAACTACCCACTGCAAATGAAGTGACATGGTCTTCATGTAATAATGAAAACAACGCTGTTTGAGCTAAAATAGCGGTTACCAATGAACCTGTTGAACCATAAACTTCACGTTGAATAAATCCACGGAACAAGGGATCTTCACCAAATGATGATCCAATTGGCACAGCACCCATTTGGCTTAATCCATAAGAGGCTTCATCCATATAAGTTAATCCTGAATGGCGTCTGGCAATTTTTGTTTGGGAATAGTCATAAATCAAATAACTACTTACGGCTAAAACGATGGGCCATGTCCAAACCGTTTTAAGATTATCCCACTGAAATGGCGCCACCAAAACGTCTTTCCAAGTTCCTCGATAAATGGGCTGAGGGTTGTTTTGCTCTCTTGGAGTATCCTGCTGTTCAATGACTGCCTGCTGGTAATGATAAAAAGTGTTATAAAAATGGTATTTTAATCCAAATTGTTGAAGGATTCGCCCCCCCATTGCACGGCTCACACTTCCATCTTCAGGAACATCCACAGAACCATCTATTCTAAATCTTGATTCTTTTGCTAATAGAGTTCCACCAAAGAATGAACCTACTTCTAATCCAGCCTCACCCAAACCGGTGAGTGGTTGATCCCGAAGTGTTGCTCCCAAGCCAGGTACTAATAAATTTCCCCATCCAATCGCTGAGGGTGAAACACGATCTACTGGCTGAGAATCAGCTGCAAATGCAGATTGAAAAGTTAACATTAAACAAAAAAAACTAATAAATTGAATTTTAGTAGGAAGAAAATTGCGCACGAAGCCCCAATCCCACAGTGTGATTGTGATAATTAAAATTAGCAAAATCAATATTGCCAAAATTACTATAAATATTGTTCCACTCATACCAAGAAAAAAATTGAACTGATTTAATCAAAGGAACAGTAATCATTGTTTTAAGTGAAAATTCAAAATCTTCTCTTTGTTTAGAAATCGATGCTCCTAAACGATTCACGTAAGTTGAATCGTCTGTATCTGCACGATATCGAATTTTTGGTGAAACCTCTAATCCGAAATGTGGAAGTTCTCTCTCAAATTTAAACTCTACTGAAAGATCATTATGACTCATCACAAAATCTCCAGTGGAGCCTAAAAAAGATGAAACATTTGGACTAGATACATGTTCGGCAGCAAACACGGTAGAAATAGTCCAAAAAATAGGATAAAAATCCCATGCAAATTCAAATCGGTAATGCGCACCTTCTGTTGCATTAATTGCAGAATGATAGATCCGATCATTATAAAATATGCCTTGCACGGATTGAACGTGAGAACCTGTATAAACAGCGGCCTTCATCCCTACTCCATAAATAAAATGGTAGGGCTCTCCCCCTAAGGATGAATAACCTAGAAATGGTCTAAATATTAAATCTTTTGAAGTAGCAACATGAAATGACAAGGGAGTTTCTAGAGAATTATTGAAAAAATTATATAATGAGGCTTTACCAAAATTTTCATAAATTCCACTATAACGAATTCCTAGAGAACCAAAATCATACCATTTTCGGTAAACAAATAATCCTCCCAAAACTCCCCCTTGAGAGTGTCTTGGGTTTTCAAAAGCAAGTTCAGGCTGCTCAGGATTTCTTTTATAAAAACCTGCAAAAAATGCATTCCCTAGTAATGTATAATCAGAAAGCTTTAAAGGTCGCTCATTTTTTTCATCAACTAAAACACCGGCAAGCCTCTCTTTTGCCAATTCACGAAAATAAGTATTCCTTGCAAGCATTAAAACCTTTTGCCAAATTTCATCAGAATTCTTTGGATCATGTATGCTGCGGTATTTTGCATGTAAAACTAAAATCAAATCACCGGTCGGACTCAACTCTTCTGCTCGCGCAAATAATTCTTCAGGATTATATCCAAGCGGTTCACATGAAGCTGCAATAGCCATGATATTTGGCCTGAGCTTTTTCAAATTATATTGAATCATGAACTTTTGAGCTTCGATGCAGTTTCCATCAGTATAAAATTGTAAAATCTGAGCCTGAGCTCTCTCTGGCACGGCTGTATCTGCAACAGCGGCAAGACGGGAAAAAAGTAATAGTCCAAGCATCAAAATTTTCATCAATATCAATAGATTAACGTTAACAATATTCAAAAATCAATGTTAATCTAAAGCTGTGAATTCAATGATCTTAGGAGCATTACTCAGTAGCACGCTTTATGTATTTTCTTTCTCACCATGGAGCTACTTCACGCCCTCTTTAGCACTTCTACAATGGATCGCCTTCGTACCTTTTCTCTATTTTTTTGATCAAGCCCAAAACAATGAAAAGCCAATCGGCTATAAAAAAACTTTTCTTCTAGGCTACATTATTTCACTAGGAATCACCTTGGGTGGCTTTTACTGGATCATTTACGCCACCCAACAATATGGAGGTTTGCCACTACCGGTGGCAGTCATCGTATTTTTATTGTTTTGTTTGATTGCCCAACTTCAAGTTCCACTTTATTTTGTACTCAGAAAAAAAGCTCTGGAGCATCTCTCCATTAAAAAATGGGTTTTCATTTCTGGATTCATCTATGCTGGAATTGAATCCTTCTATCCTAAACTTTTTTTGGATACAGCGGGAAATGCTTTTGCTGATTCTCTCTATTTTTCTCAACTTGCCGACATCGGTGGTGTGTTTTTCATCACTACTTTATTAATCACATTTGCTGAAACATTGGTTTATACCTTCAGAATTAATAGAAAATTAATTTGGGCACCTCTCCTCATTCCATTGTTGAGCTTTTGTTATGGAAAATATCGAGTTAACCAAATTGAATCTTTGATGGAAGTTCAAAAACAAACTCCAGCACTGTATGTATCAATGGTGCAAGCCAACATTGGTGATTACATGAAGGTTGCGGCCGAAAAAGGTTTGAGCGGTGCTTCAGATGAAGTGATTCATGAGTATTTAAAATACAGCGGTGAAGCAATTAAACAATCGATTGAAACCCACTCCGCCCCTCCCGATGCCATTGTATGGCCTGAAACAGCCTATTCTGCTCTTTTCGGCAAACCACAACGAACTGATGAGTCTAAAATGGAAGATCAACTCAGGGAGTTTTCGCACACTTATCCCGGCATGATGATTTTTGGAGGCTATGATCAAGATGATGAACGCTTTGATTATAATTCTCTCTTCTTTTTACCTTCTTCAGAATCTTTAACTCGCGCAAGAATTCCTACTTACCATAAAAATATTTTACTCATGTTCGGTGAAACGCTTCCCTTTGCTGACTTTTTCCCTACAATGAAAAACTGGTTTCCCACTATGGGATTTTTTGGTCGAGGGCCGGGGCCAGAAATTTATTCAGTCCCTAATGGCAAAGGTAACATCTTCAAACTGGCGCCTTCCATTTGTTACGAAGGACTTTTTCCAGAATTTTCATCTGATGGCGCTAAACTGGGCGCTGATGCGCTGATCAATGTTACAAATGATTCTTGGTTTGGCCCCCGCGGTGAGCCTTATCTTCATTTTGCACTCACGCGTTTCCGAACGATTGAAACTCGCTTGCCCATGCTGAGATCAACCAATACAGGGTTTACAGCAGCAATAGACCCATTAGGGCGATTGGAGGGCATCACCCCCCTCTTTCATCCTGCCACTCTCACTTCAGCGATTCACCCTCATCTTCCCATTACTTCACCTTATCAAAAGATGGCGAGCCTATTGAGTGGCCATTGGTATGTAAGATTCACTCAGATTTGTATGTTTACTTTGCTTGGTTTTCTTTGGTTCAAAAGAAGAAAACTAAACTAAAATCATTGATTCAAATTCAACTCCCTTCATTAATTATTAAATAGACTTAGTTTAACAACTGAGTTAGTATACTCCCTGAATTAGGAATAATTATGAAAAAACTACTACTCTTAAATTTACTATTAACGCCCTTTGCTTTCGCCCAAGACGATACTCGTAACGTAAATATTGATCTGATGGAGTTTTGCAAGGACATCAACACACAAGTACAGCCCGTCAGCATCAACGACACTCTAGATCAAGCTCTAGGAAAAGGAATGCTTTTAGAAAAAATTTCAACGTGTAAAAAAATCGCGGAACTTCGTGATGCACAAATTGAACCCGTTGTTTTAGAGAAAAAAGATGAAGACAACAATAAGTGGAAATTTAACTTTTCATTCGGATTTACAAAAACTGATTACAAGCCAACAACCATTCATGTTCACTCCAGTGAAATTAACGTCGTGATCAAAGATGTAGAAATGGTAGAACGCACTTCTGCAAATCACTATGACCCTACGACTTGGCATCATATTAATAATGCAGCCCAATGGATTGATGAACCAACCAATACATTTACTTTTTCAATAGAAAAAAGTAATAATATTTTTTATCTGACCATTTATCATCCTAAATATCTAAAAAGCATTCTGTATAAAAAAACAGAAGTAGAGGGTGAAACCCAATATCAATTTCAAAATATTGGTGAAGCTGATGATTTCTCACAATCCATCACTCCCGGTTACAACATGATGTATATCGGTAATACTCATTTTAATTTAATATCTCAAATCGGTTATGGTCGTAGATTTACCATCTTTGATACGCCAAAAGCCGGAAAACTTTCATACATCATTAAGGGCGATGTAGGGATCACCACTGGCAAAGCTCGTTCGGTACAAATTATCCCTGGTGTTGCCTGGAATGACAATGTTGGTAAGGGAGAACTCCAGGGAGTAAACGCTTCCGTAGGTCAACGCCTAGAGTATAAAAGAGGGATCGTTTCTTTATTTATTGATTCAAAAGTAATGGTCCAAAAATTGGAACATGGATTTTATGACGGAACGGTTGATTACAATCTAGTATCCATTCCAACTACTTTCGGAATCGGAATTGATTTATTCACTCATCGTAAACGTAAATAGTTTAAATAAAACGACTAAACTCTATCTACAAGTGAATAAATTATGATCATTTTCTTTCCTCAAATGCCTTAAAATAAAGTACGGATGGCATCACACTTGCTTTATATAAGGCAGTAGGGAAAAAGAGGGTTATATGAAAACATTAAAAATTTTATCAGTTTTAGGTTTAGCGATCATTGCTTCAGCTTGTGGAAACATCAAACAAGGCACAGACAATCTTACTACCAGTAACTTCGGGCAATACACCGATCCAGGATCTGCAAATCCATATTTAACTGCTGCACAAACTTGTTCTGAGAATCCAAATATCACTTCCACTCAGTATCCTTATGCTTCACAAACTCAATACCGCGCATGCAAAGGAATGAGCAATAATGTGTTGAATGTTAAAATTTTTACTGCCGATTCAACAGCTAAAAATGTATGCATTTTCCCTGTTCAAGTGAATGGAACAACAGCGACTCCATTTATCATCAATCCTAATGCTCCTGCACAAGCAAGATTCGCAGTTCAATGTGTATCCGTAAATGGTTCAGGATCAACGGTAAGCTTCGGGATTTTACCTGTGAATGGAATTTTTGTAGTGGATCAAGCAAACGCTTCAATGTTTGCAACTTGCTTAACTTACGGTGATGTAAAAACCTGTTCGGCCAACAGTGGTTTTACCTATAGTTCTGGGAATCTTTAACCTAATTAATGAACCGTTCTTTTTAAAGGTTCAGCATTCGCTTCCATTGCTTGTTCTGAATTGCCCAAAACTTCTTTTTTGCCATGACGGCACATATCGATTAGACCCTTATCCTTCGTAGGAAAAGCATCTATAATTTCAATCTGTGTATCATCTACGGTATCTTTTGCCATGACTACATACCAATAGTTTGCATCATGTTCATATTCTCTAATAAAATGATAAACTTTCTTGGAAGTTTTACCGGTATAACTCCAAAGTTCGGTTGGTTCTTGCAAAGTTTCTTCTAAGCATTTTTGATAAAACCCGTAATCATCTGGAGAAATATCGCCCACTTTTCTACTCCCTACAATACTAGCCCTAACAGAATCTGATTCTGTCCATGGTTCAGCTAATCCATCTTGTGCATCTACTTCTTCGGTTGTTTCAGTAACAACAGATGAAGTAGAAACTTGTGAATCATCTTTATCTAAATTTTTTCGAATAATTTTTTGCTTTTCACCTTTTCTAAAAATATCCACAAGGTGTTTATCGCTGGTCACGAATGCAATGAAAAGAAAACTGGGCTCACCTCTCAACATCAAACATACACCTACTCCCCAAACTGGCTTTTTATCAGGGGTAAATTGAGAAATTAAGGTATAACGTTGATCGCCGCTGGCTACTTTTTCTTTCCAAACTTCAGCAGGGTTTTCCAATGTTTTCCAACGCAAATGAGAATAGAGCTCACGCTCATCACTACTTAAATCTGTGGGGGAAACATTACGACCATATTCGCGTTCCATCTTTTCGATTTCACCGCTAAATTGGGCAACGATACAGGATTCCTGACAAAAATATCTACCCACTTCTTCTTCAACAAAAAGGGCCTGTTCTTTAGCTGGAATCAGTTTATTGCATTCACAACAATGAATACCTTTTGCAGCCTTTTTCGACTTAGCAGACATTTTTTTAATTTTGGCACTCATCCTTGAGACCTCTCATTTAGGTTCATCCTGAACCCATACTTAATTGTGACAAGATTTATATAAAACCGTCAAATGGTAGATTTTTGCCACCCTATTGTTGATATAAACGCTTTAGAGTGAGACATAATTTTGTCGTTGCGAATGGAACTTTTATGCCCGTATACTTAAGATGCGACTATTCATCCAAACCTAGGAGGGGTGCAGATGATCACGGTTTCAAAAGAACAGTTAGATACAGTTGAATATTTATTAGAACAATCAGCGCAGGGAAACCATGTGCTTTTTGGTTTAGATATTGTTCGTAAAGTTTTTGCATCGCCTGCCATTTCTATGTCAGAAGTGGAAGCTTACGAGGTTGAAAATCATATCGAAAAAATGATCACTCTCGAAAACATTGAAAAACAAAAAGCCTATCTTGAACAACTTTCTGAACCAACTTTATGTCTCGTGGTTAAAACATATTTTAATATACTTGAAAATAATCTTTATGAAAACGGGAGCACTAGACATTAAATGAGCTCAATTTCCGGAACAGGCAATAAAAGCGAAGTAGCCGATCAATATTCCACTCAACAAGCTGAGAAAGAAAAATTGCGTACGGAACATGAAGCAGAAATAGAACGCTTAAAAAAGTCGTATTCAACAGAAAAACAGGATCTTCAAGATCGTTTTGAATCAACCTATCAAAGTGAAAAACAACTTACCTACGATAATCTGCGAAACGCTAAAAAACAGTTCACCAGTGCTGAAAAAAACCTTAAATCAATGGGTGATGAACATCTTGAGCAAAAAAAGAATGAGTATCATCAAGAAGAAAGTCGAATTACTAAAGAAGGCACCCAAAGAGTGGATGAGGCATTAAGAAAACAAACTGCAATTGAGGAATATCAACGTAATCAAGCAACTGCTGCAGAGTCTATCGCCCGTCACAACAATAGTCACAATGCCCAATTGATTATTCAAGATAGCGATCAAAAAATTGAAAATTTACGACAAAATAAAATGGATGTGCTCGATAAAAGAAAAGCCGAACATGGCGTAGCCGTTGAGCAAATTAAAGAGCATTACAATCAAAGACAAAACAACCTACTTGCTCAACATGAAAAAGAAACTCAACACATCAAAGACGGCGTGGATGGGCAAATCAACAAAAGTATTTTAGAAAATTCAAGACGTTTAGAAGTGAACACCCTGAAACAAGAAGACCCCTTTTATCGCATGAACCATATTGATTCAGATTTCGCAGATCTTGGTGAAGTTTATCAATTAAAAGTTCGCCTCCCTGAATATGAAAGAAAAGGATTTCGCGTACAAATCTCAGGACAAGAGCTCCAATTTAGTGGAATGAGAAGCAGCAACCAAAAAGCTGAAATCTTTCCGGGCCATGAAGCTACCACTGATTCCTATCAAAGTTTTTCTGAACGTTACAAATTTGATACCCCAGTAGATGCTAATGCCATGCATGTCTCTCAAGAAGGAGACTGGATGCTCTACACGATACCTAAATACGGCGCAAATCATCGCATGAGAGAGCAAAATATTCAGGC
>CANBTI010000063.1 GCA_947372355.1 Bdellovibrionales bacterium
TGACCTAATTCAGGATCAACTAGCCCGAAACTTCTACAAACTAAACCAAACTTATATTCAGATATCGGTCCACTAATGCCATTTACTTTATTACCCACATCGCACCTCTTTCATGCGACATCTTTATAGACACATACCGGCGCCCGAAGTGCTACTCGTTTGTATTGCATTAGAAGATGGGAAATTAATCTAAACTTATCCCTTTGAAACAAGCAACCCCGTTCCCGCGATCAAAAGCAGAACATAAGCAAAAATTCGAAAACTTTTTTCTGATACTCGGTGATGGAGTTTATCCCCTACTACAAATCCCAGTAAAACAGCCGGAATCATGAAGCATGTAATTTTCATCGATTCGGAATCTATTTTTCCTGAACTGAGTAAAGAAACTAATAACACTAGATTTAATATCAACCAAAGTGCTGTGAGGGTACTGCGCATTTCACTTTTATTTTCAAATTCACGAACCGAATAATAAACTACGAGCGGACCACCCGAAGCGTACAAGCCTTGAACAATTCCACCAGAAAATAAAAAGAGCCAAGCCTTCCAAGAAACCAGAGGCGTCGGTTTTTCTTTTAAGCGATATGCTGCCCACAATTCATATGCAGCCAAAACCAAAACTAAAAACCCTAGCATCGGTTTAATGATTTCACTCGGAGCATAATTAAAAAGATAAATCCCAATCGGCATTCCTAAACCCGTTCCAAGTAAAATGCGTTTGAACAACTGTTTGAAATTGATCTCTCGGTAATATTTAAAAATCACCATCATTCCAAGCAACAGATTAAGTGGAACTAATATTGAAACTAATTGTTGAATCGAAAAAAAGTATGCACCAAAGGTAATGGCTAAAATCACTGATCCAAAACCTGCAATCACTTCGATGGCATTAGCGAACAAGACAATGAAAAAAAAGATAATGATGGGTGGATTGATCATTCCTTTTAGTTTAGCTGCATCAGAGTTCGTTTACTAGCCTTTACATCCAAAGCGTTTAAGTCTATTATTATAATCAATAATGAAGAAAGTTATAGAAATTGTTGCGGGACCTAACGGAAGTGGGAAAACTACTTTTGCAGAGTCCTACCTTCTAAATGCAAAAAAAAATCTCGTTTTCCTAAATCCGGATTTAATTGCATCTGGGATTAGCCCTTTAGACTTTGAAAGAGCCTCATTCCATGCTGGCCGTGTGTTGATTACTGAAATAAATGATCGATTAAAAAACCATGAAAGTTTTAGTTTTGAATCAACTTTATCAGGAAAAACTTGGTTAAAACTTCTTAAAGAAGCAAAAGAACAAGGGTATGAAATTACCATTTATTTTCTGTATCTTAAATCAGTAAAAGATAACTTAGCCCGAATTCAAAAAAGAATTAAAATGGGTGGTCATTCTATTCCAAAGGAATCTGTAATAAGAAGACACCCTCGCTGTTTTAATAATTTTTGGAATTTATATCGACCATTAGTTTCTGATTGGTACATTTTTGATAACTCGGGAAAAAACCCTAAGCAAATTCATAATAAACATAGCTTTGAATCCATCTCAAAAGTTCAGCAAACAAAATTTTTAAAACAGTTTTTGAAGGAAACTTCAAATGACTGAAGCCAATCGTAAAAAAACGCAAAGGCTTGTAAATAAAGCTCTGAAAGAATTTCCAAAAGTATTGGCTAAGAAACAACTTGCCTTCAAGGAAAAACAAAAAAGAATGAAAGCATTTGCACCGCTTTCAAAAGCACTTTTAAAACAGGAAAAACTAAAACAAAAATTAGATACGTCTCCAATACACCCGTGGCGGATTTGTCCGTTTGGGCAATTCTATCGAAAAAAGCACTCACAAAAATCCTATACTCGATCAAATGGAGTACAAGTTCGGGGAAGTATCCATCCTAATGAATGCGTGACTAATAAAACAGGCAAAGATCAGTTTTATGCAGAAGAAATTCAGGAAATTGCTTCAAGAAACTTTGGAACACTAACCAATCTGCCAAGTGCAGGTATTCTCTCAGCTTATCCCGATGAAAGTAAGTTTGATCAGCTAGTTGCAGGTTGGACCAAATATTGGAACGAAGTTTTGCTACCTAACGACCCCATCGATGTAAATTTTGTAAAAGCTTTAATCGCTACTGAATCTGGCTTTAAACCTGATTCCTGGAATAAATTACGAGGCCTAAAAAGAGCTCGCGGCCTGATGCAAGTAACTGATGAAAGCGTAAAATTATTATCTAATCGAGCTAAAGAACTAAAGGATCATTTCGTTAATTTAACAGAAGACGATATGTTAGATCCAAATTTATCAATTTGTGCTGGAATTAGATGGATTTTTAGAAAAAGAGACATCACTCTTTCTCATGATAAAAATGCTACATGGACAGATGTTCTACTTGAATACAAGGGTTACAAATCTATAAAAAATCCTCAAATGCAAAAATTTATAAAATTTTATGATGCATTAAAACTTAAAGATAAAAGCAAACTTAAATAACTTTTTATTCTTGCTGTATGAATCTCCAATAAGAACTCTCACTTAAAGCATTCATAAACTTATTTTTAAAATCGATTAACCCTTCCTTTTCAATCGGCCAAGCTTCTTCAGCGATCCTCATTGCAAGATTTAAATGTCCTGAGTAACTAAGATTCATCATTGTTTTTAAAAAAACATAAGGTAGATCATTGTTTTGTTTAACAAATGAATTTTGAATCAATTTCTTGATTTTAATTTGATGTTTTAAACTAGGAGGTAACTTATAAGTAAGTGCTTGAGAAAGTTCATACTTTTCACCATCAAATTTAAAAACAATTCGCCCTCTAGCTGACTCAGCGTAACTAGAAAAAAGTTCATCAATAGCTCCATCATAAAACTCAATTTCCGGAATACCATCATGATCCAAATCATGAATACGGATACTAGAACCCTTTGCATCTACTTCAGCAATTTTTCTAAATTGATTACCCAATTCAAAAATCATTAGTGAATTACAGCAATGAGCTTCTCCCGTTGATTTTGATATTACTAAATCAGGAAAACCATTATGGGTGATTTGACTAATCGGATAAAAATCTTTCAAATGAGCAGGATCATCAAATTCATTTCCAAAATAGAAAGAATCCCCTATTCCACTATCTTCAAAAACTTGAACACCTAACTTTGTAATATTGATTTTAGATTCAAAAGTTTCTAAATTTTTACTGATGGTAATTTCGTAATCATTAATCTGTTTTTTATTAATTTTCGAACCTTGAATTAACTCATCATCAGAGAAATAACCTTCATTCCAAAGTCCATTTATTGTTTTTAATCGACTCAGGATTAAAAATTGGTTTTTTTTACCATTTACTTCATTCAAATCTTGAAGATATGCGGCATATACACAAACTAAAGGTGTATCGGTTAATAAATACTTCCAATCTGAAAATGCTTCCTGTAGATCATTTCCATAATCACCTTCTAGTGAAATTTCATAATACTGATTTGGTGTTTCAATATCTAATTGGGGTAAAAACTTTTTTTCCCCATCGTATACAATTTCAACTCGATTCAATGAAACATCTTTTTGATTAAAACAAAGCCAATGATTATAATAACGATCAAAACTACCATCATCTCGAGGTATACTAATTTCGCTGCGTCCTTCTTTCAAATCCTCTAATTCAATCAAATAATCTGAGTTGTCTAAAACTTTAGATGAAGTTGCGCTCCACAATTTTCCAGGAATTAGAAGTGAGCTAATGATGATTAGACTAAAAACTAGTATCTTTATTTGCATTTGATATTGAATACCGAACAAAAACCAAACGGTCAAACTAATTTCTTAGGGATATAAAACTGCTTGTTTTTTAGACCTTCTGGCAATCTTTGTGATGGATCGCCCTTTCCGTATCCTTCAGCGCGCATGAGTGATGTTACTGCATTCCTGAGCACCATCGGAACCGGCAGCGCACCGGTTTCCTGCACTTCTGCCATTGCTGAATTGATCGCATCATAAACAGCACGATCTTTTTTCGCGAGCGCAAGTGATACAGCCGCGTGAGCAAGATTAATTCGAGCTTCCGGTAATCCCACACACTCCAGCGCCTCTTTTGCAGCAATCGCCATGAGTAAACCCCGAGGATCAGCATTCCCCACATCTTCACTCGCAAACACAATCATTCGGCGGGCAATGAACATCGGATCTTCACCACTTTCGAGCATTCTCGCTAGATAATAAACTGCGGCATCTGGATCAGAGGCACGCATGGATTTAATGAAGGCAGAAATAATATTATAATGTTCTTCAGAAGCTTTATCGTATGGAAGTACCCGATCGCCCATTTGTGAAAGAAGCTCTTTCGTTAATTCTACATCAAAGGCCTCAATCTCTGGCTTAAACATCTGAATCGATTCAAGCAACGTGAGTAACCTGCGAGCATCGCCTTCCGCTTGATTGATCAAAAGATTTTGAGCTTCTTCGGAAAATGAAACTTTTCCCGCTAATCCAAATTCAGAAGAAAGTGCTCGATCAAAAACACCCTTTAAACTGGATTCATCCAATCGATCCAAACGAATTACGCGCATTCTTGAAAGAAGCGCAGCATTCACTTCAAAAGATGGATTTTCAGTCGTCGCACCAATTAAACTAAATAATCCGTTTTCTACGTGAGGCAATAAACTATCTTGTTGGGATTTATTCAAACGATGAATCTCATCGAAGAATAAAATAGTTTGGCGTCCGAGTCTCTGATAGCCGCGAGCTTGATCTGCAGATTCCTTAATATCTTTTACACCCGATGAAACCGCACTCAACTGAATGAAAGCATCACCACGGTTTTCTGCAATCAACATCGCCAGAGATGTTTTACCCACTCCAGGAGGGCCCCAAAGTAAAATAGATGGAAACCTGGGCGATTTAAGCCAAGTACGAATCATTCCCTTCGGACCAAGTACTTTTGAATGCCCCACCCACTCTTCTAGAGTTTTCGGGCGCAAGCGATGAGCAAGCGGTTCGCTTTCAGGTTTTTTTGCTACTGAGAATAGATCGTCCACAACTTCAGACTATATCACCATTTAGATGCGTTTACGTTTTGTGTTTTCAGTTTGCGCACTAGAATGTTTACTGTGACGACGAAACTTCAACTTACGATAACGCGAGCGCTTTGGATAAGCAGGGTCAATTAAATCGAGTGATTTCAATGAGGCAAGAGATCTTACGAAATCGCTTGGGATTGGAAGTTGAACCATTTTTCCAGCTGGAAGATATGCATTTTCTGAACGCAATTCATTCATCTGAGCCACTGGTTCACCATTGATCCCAAAACGTTTAGCCACATGTTTAGGTGTATCGCCCTTACGTGCTTTGTAAGTAAGGAAAACAACATCTTTTTTAAACGTTGGATCGAAGTATTTTTTAGAGAATGATTCTTTACGATTCAAAGGAATACGAATTTTATAAGTTCCTAATTGCGGAGGAGTTACCCAACGCAATAATTCAGGATTCATGGATTTAAACTCTGCATAGGTGAGTCCGGCAGCAGAAGAAACTTTGAATAAATCAGCAGGAGAAGGAACTTCAATCTCAGTGAGAACATCACCATTCACTTCACCTTTACGGTTCACATGAGGAGTTTTTACTTTTTGAGACATATCCAGCAACATCGATTCAACCGTATCGCGAGAAACAATCGCTTCATCTTCAGCATCACCGGGAGAATCTTTAGTGAGCTCAACCGATGGTTCATTAGAAGCAACTTTTTCACCTTCTAATTGATCGGGTAAACGCTCCACACTACCTTCTTCAGCTTTTTCAGCGATCATGGCAGCATTCACGTGTTTTACTTTTGAATAATCTTCTTCAAAACCGAATTGTTTTCTGTTCTTACCAATAATTGCAGCAGCAATTAATTTAGGAACATAATTTTTTGTTTCTGGACGAAGGTACTTACCTTTGCAAAGTTCCCAGAAATCATTGGTTTTATATTTTTTAATCGCTTTAGCAATTTTTGCTTCACCCGCATTGTAAGAAGCCCAAGCTAAATACCAACTACCGTACATGCCATTGAGTTCTTTTAGGTATTGCATGGAAGCGATCGTGGATTTCTCCACATCACGACGTTCATCTACCCACCAATTAATATCTAAACCATAACGACGGCCGGTAGCAGAAATGAACTGCCAAGCACCGACTGCACGAGCATTTGAACGAGCATTGTTGTTAAAACCGCTCTCGATCATTGCTAAATAAACTAAATCCTCTGGGGCTTTAGCATTTCTTAATATCGGCTTTAAAAATGGAATAAAATATTCTGAGCGTTCAAGGTAATTTGCAAAACGATCACGGCCTCTTCCAGTAAAATATTCGATCCATTTTTCAACAGAACGATTCATTTCTACTGGAATATCAAAACTCGAATTTTCGATTTTTTGACCTTTATACATTAACTCAGTAGACACCATGGAGGTACCTTCCGAAGAAATGGTTAAAGACTGAGAACTATTAGAACCCGTTTTTTCTGTGACGGTATTGTTAGTTCCACCTAAAAGTTCACTATTATTAGTACTGGCACAGCCAACTAAAGAAATAGAAACGATGAAGAATAAAGATATTTTAAATTGATTGAGCACGAATAAATTCCATTTCATTGCGCAGACCTCTAATTAAGATAGTAACGAACGAAAAGTGAACTTGTCACCCCTATTCGACACAAAAAAGCCCGCTTACGCCAAAGAGTTGACGAAGTGTTTTAGTTTTAGATTAATGAAGTTGTTCAGGATTGAATTTCTTGAAGAAATCTACGATCGATTTTTCAAGATCATCATCAGATAAATAAACTTCTTCTACCTGATTATGACTCATCATGAATTGCACAACGAGAGTTGCTACATTTTTGATTGGAATTTGATAGTAAAGACCATTCACTGCGTTTTCACCCAGCTTGTTCATCAAAACTGTTCTAGCAGCTTTGAATTGATCCGATTCAGTTACTCCTGAATCTTCAAGCGCTTCCGCTTTTTGACCCATTTGAGTAATGATCTTTTCACGCATTTCTTCATCCGTAATAATGTATGGACTCAACTTAGTGTAGAGATCCTGATACACCATTTGACGAGTGCGAGGATTAAGGGCGATGGATTCGTCTTGTTCAAGACGGCTCACGACATTTTTTGCCAAAACTTTGATGTGATCTTTTTTCGTAAACATTATCCCAATCTTCGCTTGATCATCCTTAGAAGATCAAGTGATTCTTCGAGTTTTAGAAAAATACTGACAGAAAAATAGGTCCCCATACCCACGAAGAGGCCTACCCCCACCCTCGCTAGGGCAAAAAGATGACTTCCGAACGCCCGATCAACGCCTGAAACTACGACTCCCATCATCAAAGCCACCCCACCGTAGGAGACCATTGCTTTGAGCATCTCTAGGGTATGGGTCGAAACTTGTTTTTGCTTCATTTTACGAGAAATAAAGAACCAAAGTAAAATAGAGTTTAAAATTGCGGTGATCGAAGTTCCAAGTGCTAGTCCAATAAATCCAAGTTTTTTAACAAATAAGAAGTTAAAGATCAGATTTGAAACTACTGAAAACACACTCGAAAACACCGCTAATCTGGTTTCACCCACGGCATAACAAATCGGCACCAAAACCTTCACTACTGAATATGCGGTGAGTCCTATTGAGTAGGCTGCTAGCGCATTTGCGGTAGAAACGGTATCGGAATGCGAAAATCTACCATGTTCAAAAATCAAGGAAATGATCGGAACCCCTAAAAATGCTAGTCCCGCGGATGCGGGAAAGTTGATTGCAAAAACTCTTTTTACGGTTTTTAAAAGTGATTGGGATGCATTTTCATAATTTCTTTCGGTCCAAGATCTACTAAAAACAGGAAGAGTAGCCGAAGCAAGGGAGACACCAAAAATACCAATCGGAAATTGCATTAAACGAAATGCGTAATTTAACCAAGAAACAGCCCCTGCTCCCACGGAGGTAGCAAAAACACTATTCACTAAAATATTGATTTGAGTCGCTGCTAATCCCACCGTTCCTGGAATCATGAGTAACATCATTTTCCGGAGCGCTGGATCTTCAAATGCTGAAACTTTTTCCGGAGTATTCCAAATCGGGCGATAACCTTGTTTGCGCAATACTGGCCATTGAATCAAGGCTTGAACAAATCCACCCGCAATCACGCCGTAAGCCATTCCTTCAATGGGCTCTCTTCCCCACCTCGGAAATAAATTCGCAAGCACCACACCCGTTGCAATCGATACTGCATTAAACATGGCTGAGGCAAACGAAGGCATGAAAAATTTTCCACAAGCATTCAAAATTGCCATGAATCCAGCTGCTAATGCCACTAAAGGGAAAAACGGCATCATGATCTGGGTCATTCTCACGGTGAGTTCGAATTTTCCAGGAACGGAACGATAAGCGCTCGCATAAAATTGAATGATGGGTTCGGCAAATACGATTCCAAGGATCGCGAGAATACTCACCACAATGAACAACACCACAAACACGCGTGTAGCCACTTGCCAACCGCGATCAATACCTTTTTCTTTTTGAACTTGAATAAATGTGGGAACAAGAGCGGCACTCATCGCTCCTTCAGCAAATAAATCTCTGAGTAAATTCGGAATTCGAAATGCAATCTGATAAGCATCGGTTGCATGAGAAGCACCAAACATGGCTGCAAAAACTTGCTCACGAACGAGCCCCAAGATACGGCTCAAAAAAACTGCAATACTCATGACACTTGCAGATTTAAGAACGGATGAATTTGAATCTTTTTGCTGTGTTGGCTTAGCTGTTTGCAAATGCTTTAGCGAGCCACTTCGTGACTCCTTCTTCTATTTTACTTTTGAAAGGGGTAGCAAGAAAACTGAGTGAAATATCAACATGAAGTTCACCCTCTTTAGCAGCTAAAGTGCCGCTTGCCATGGATGATTTGAAAGCAACAGTTTTTGCAGCATCATCTCGTTTCAATTCATAATTGCCAATGGGGCTTTTACTTAAAAAACGATCGATGTCGGAGGTCACCGAAGTATAGATTGATTCAGCTGTTTTACCGGGAACTGGAAATTTTTTTGAAAAGCTTGCCATGAGTTAAGTGTCTCCCGATCTTTCGAGTTCCGCAAGTTCTTCGCCAATTTTTACCACTTGCTCTGATTGAACATTTAATTTTTTAAGTAAAACAGGAACCGGAAGACGGTGTGAAATCAAACGTTGATGAGATTCAATGATCAAAACACATTGTCTTGGTTCAATTTTGGTTCCTTCACGGAAAAAAATCGCATGCACTCGGCCACTGGTCAGCGCCATTAACTGTAATGGCCGGCCTTTTTCAGAACGACGAACGGAGAAAAACCAATTTTGAATTCGAATTACATATCGTTGAGAGTGGAGTGGAAATACACAGATGCGCTCAGTTTTGCCATCATCTTTATGAAAAAAACCTTTTACCCCACGCGCTCCGTTCACTTCGAAATCAACCCGTTGGGTCCATTTCAAGCGAGTGGATCCTTCCACTGGAATTCGTTGATTAAGCCAAATCCAAGATTCTTTTTCTTTTAACGGAGCGGCTACTTCACCCAGCGCACTGGCTAAAATTTTACTCCATTCAAATTCAGGAATTTGTCTGGGAATAAATTCTTCATCCACAAATCCAGTATAGAACATGGATTCTTCCACCCAAGGATGAGAAAGCAACTCTAACAAAAATCTTTCATTGGTTTGAATTCCACCTGAAATCCAAATGTCTTTCATGATGGTTCGACTAGCAACCAACACTTCTTTCCAGGTATCCGCAAAAACAGTGAGATGGCCAATCGAGCCGCTACCGCTCCAATGCACTTCTTGTCCTGGAATGACATCCCAAACTAGATTTCCTTCATGGGATCCCTCACTCCAATCCGTGGTGGTAGAAACTTCATGAACCACACCAGGATGAGGAATTTTAAGCCAGGTATCTTCAGCATAAATTTTAATATTCAATCCACAAATCGGCGCAGAAGATTGAATTTTCGGGCGAGGCTTTGGATCTTTCGATAGTAATGCTGGAGCAAGAGCAAACAATTGCCATTGAAGCGCTTTGGTTCGCGCCACATTTTCCCACAATCGATAAGCAAAGTTAGGACGAGCCAAACCTTCAGCCAAATAAACATCACGGCCGTTACATAAAAAGACTAAATTTCCAACGCCGATAAAATCGCTCTTCTCTAAAATGAGCGAAGTGTAATCTTCAATTTTATTTTTGGTTTCTTGATCTAAACTTTGCGCTGGACAAACTTCAAGCCAGTTTTTTCCATCACAAGAAAGTGAAGCATCAATAATAGGAAAAAATTCAGTGGTCCCATTTTTAAGACGTGCAAACGGCTGCACATAACTTCTCGAACTTTCTAAATATCGTTCAATAAACAAAAGCGTTTGTCCGGTGTATTCTTTTAATTGATTCATCCAAACAGGAACCCATTCCTGTAAATCCTCTAACGAGCGAATCACGCGTGTGCCATAACCACTGCGAGCTCGATAAGCGCTTTTTAAAACAAACGGAAGCGAAGCCTGATTATTTTGAACCAATTGTTTAATCGTATTTTCAATTTCCCGAACGGAAGTAATGGGCTCATCACTAAGTCCTAGTGTGGGCACACCTAGTGAATCGGCAAGTTTTAAAAGTTGATGAGTATTCCAAAATAGATGAAGCGTTTTCACGGAAACACTAATGGAAGATAATCCCGCCTGACGTGCCCATCCCTCAAATTCCGGGCGCTCACTCCAAAGCGTTAATCCCGGGTGAATCCATTCCGCACCTGTTTGATCAATCCAATGCTTAAACAATCCTTCAAATTGGGTTTTTGCATCGTAATCAGTCACTTTGGGCAACGGAAAGCCAGATTGCTCCCCGCCTACTAATTGGGCATGGAGTCCTAACTCTAAGAAATCGCTTTTTATTTGCTCAGCCAGTGCTCCTTCACCTAAAACCAAAATTGAAGGTAGACGAGGTGGCTGATTTTCAGCTAAACCTATTTTCATCGATAATTTAAAGGGTAACGCATGAAAGTTCCAGTTTCATTAGTAAACGCATTTCAAAATGATTTTGAGTCTAAATTGGGAGATTTCCTCGTTCAGAATCAATTAATTGACGGAAAAGATCTTCTTGAAAACAAGCGCTACTTCGCTCGTTCCATCGTTCCTCATGTAAAAGCCTTTTCTGAACTCTTCAACCGCAAAGAAGGCGTTCAAACTGACGGCATCGATGAGGAAGATTATTGGAATGAAGGGAATGCAAAAAACAGAAGACTCTCCTACCTCCTTTCCTTTATGCCCCCGAATTTATTTCGGGTAGCAAGCGTATGGGCGGAATTACACAGACTAGGATTTCAATTTCCAAAAATCGAAGGTGAATTTCGTGGGTTAGAATTTGGTGCTGGCGTTGCCTCAGGTGCTGCTGGAATTATCACTGGAGAAAAATATGCTCCTGTTGGATTACCCACCAGCGGATCTTTTGCACTCATTGAACAAAGTAAATCCGCTCTCACGATGGGAGCAAAATGGTTTGATTACTTATCTGAATCTTACGAACAAGGTTATCGTTCACGCAGTTTTCACCGTAGAATTGAGCTTAATGAGCCATGGTTGCCTAAAAATGCGCCTTCCTTTCATTTGATGGTGATGAGCTTTTTCTTAAACGAAAGCCCGCTTTCTCCAGAAGAAATTTCCTTGGAACTTTTAAAAACGATTGAAAATCATCTCGAGCAAGAAGGGGTGATGATCATTGTGGAGCCAGCACTTAAACTTCAATCCAGAAAATTACTTCACCTCAGACAATCCTTGATCGATAAAATTAAATCCAGTTCTGCGTCTGTAAAAATTCTTCTCCCTTGTTTGGGAGAGCAAGCATGTGGCGCTCTCATTAAAGAAGAAGATTGGTGCCATGAAGAAGTGGATTGGATGCGCCCGCGATATCTTCGCGAACTCGATATCATGACCGATCTTGATCGCCGGACTCTCCCTTTTTCTTATCTCGTGATTCAAAAAACGAAACGTTCACTCAATGAAATTTTTACTAATTTTGAGGGAAAAGATGAGGAACGCTATCGCTTGGTGAGTCCTGCTAAAAACCTGAGTAAACGCACTAGTGAATTTTTTATGTGCGGACAAGACGGAAAACGACGCACCCGTTTCTCTCCTGAGGATTTAGAGCATCCTGAGCGGGGCGACATCCTTCAAAACGTGAAATTACACGGCGAGCCATCGTTGAGTCAGATTGACAGTGCAACCCTCAAGAGGTACGAATAAAGCATGTTTGGAATATCTTTTGAGCACATTTTGATCGTTGGCGTAATTCTTTTAATCATGGGACCAAAGCGCTTGCCTGAACTTGGCAATACTATGGGTAAAGCCATTAAGAACTTTAAA
Source organism: Bdellovibrionales bacterium (assembly GCA_947372355.1). Lineage (GTDB taxonomy): Bacteria > Bdellovibrionota > UBA1018 > UBA1018 > CAIMNF01 > CAIMNF01. The sequence continues at coordinate 12,388 of CANBTI010000063.1, forward strand.
GATTCTATTTCTGGAATCGAAGAAGCAAACTTTAAGAGAGTGACTGAAACTCCTAAAGCAGCAACTCCAGCCGTAGTGGCAACTGCTGAACCGGTAGCGGCTAACGTGAGTCCTGCTGCTGAGAGCTTAAAGAACGTTTAATTTTCAAGATAAACATTTTTAATTTATTTAGTCTTTTTTCACACACTATTACCCAAAAATAGACCTAGTGCCGTTTTGACACATCTTCATCTGGTTGTGCCTTTTATCCGCGTATCCGACTGAAATCATTCATTTTGGATTTTTTAAACCCGTGGCATAGAACAAGCAATATAGTAGGTGTGACTGCGGAGGTTCCAAACTGTGCGAAGTCCAGTTAAACTCTACCAACTGAGCGAAAGCTTAGATTGTATCTGAGGATGAAGATAGGCATCTCAATCTCAGACCCCCACCCCGCTCTACCTACCCCGCCTAATTCTCGTGCTTCGGCAGAGGACCGGCAGTCACAAATTTTTTTAGTCGTCCTCGTTGTTCCCCTTTCATTCTCTCCGCCCCAGTTAGCAATAACTGGGGTTTTTTTGTGAGTATTTCATGCTTTTTTTTAACTATTTGTTCGGATTCAATAGATTTAGACGATAAAGTAACAACTCACCAAATTGTGGGTCGTTTTCTCGACCATAATATTCAAATCCGAGTTTAGTCTTAGCTGCTACAATTTTAATATTACTCACTCGATGGCGACTCAAGAGAAGTTGAGCACCTCTAGCCTTCATTTGCATTATTAATATATTTACAAAATTTTCATAATATCCCTGCTGGCGAAATTCTGGAAGAATACATGAATTAGTCATTTCATAGGCGCTGGAGTTTTTCCAAAAACCAAAATGCCAACCAACTAAAGTTAGATCATGCGCTTGAATTAGAAATCGTTCAGTATCGGGAAATGCTACAAACTCAGGAATTGATCTTGAGAATTCAAGTTGAAAAGGTTTCGAGATCTTTGAAATAAATTCCGAGGCTTCAGTTTGAATTAATTTAAGTTTCATGTTTTCTAAACCACCTAATAAGAACCAAATCGCCTAAATTTTCTAAAATAAAATGCAATGTCTCCATTAGAGTTTGAACATCAACTACATTTTTTTCCACTGTATCAAAATCGGAAATTGAGATATTTGGTTCATGATGAATAAAGGTACCTAAGTATTTTTTGCAAAAAAATTCGTAATCTTTTGTGTAAAGAATAAAACTATGCCACATCTCATCGATTTCTTTCATTGGTGAATATAAATCGAGTTTAGTTGGAGTAATATTTGGGTTCTTCTTCAATTTAGAATCGTGCATTTTACAAAGCCAAAGCCAGCGAAGCATATCTTCAAATATCAACTCAGCCTCGGAGTTATCAATTTTGTGGAGTTTCTGAAAAGTACGAATTACTTTTACATTCTTGTACTGTAGAATTTCAGATAAATTTGGTAATCTCTTAAAACTCATGACAACCTCCGAGGTTTGAGTGGTTTATATTCTAAACTTTTCCACCAGTCACGTAACCGCATTCCTTAGCAACTCTAATTTTGATGTCTCTCATCACTTCAGTTACAAGTTTTTGATTTTTATCAGCCTGAACAATAGATTCAGTTTTAGCTAATTGAAGGCCTTGTAATAGGTTAATGATGCCAGCTAATGCAATTAATATTTTGTTCATTTTCATTTTATACTCCTTGATTATTCACGCGTGATTGCGAGTTACCGCCGTAGAATGCAAACTGTTAGCCATTATGGTCATTGGATTAATTGGATCTAAGCGTTCTAGTAGAGAATCATTGAGGGTTTTAGCCAACACAATGTTGGATTAAAACCAGACAAGTTGTCCTTAATTCATATCTTAATTTGCGCATTGCGGAATAAATAAAAAACCCAGATAAGAATTTCTTCCTACCTGGGTTTCGTAAAAGGGTCAAACCGATCAATCCCTCGATCAAGCCCGAAGCTCAATATCCTTCTCCTTGGACACGTCTCGACCGCAACCACACTATTAAACCGTTAGGTTTAGTGCCTCTTCCGTGAAGCGGATAATACCAACCGATGTAACTACATGGTAAACGCTCCTTGTGTACTGTCAATTCCTTTTCTATAAGAATATCTAAAATTTGAAATTCGATTTATCTTTGATGTGAGATATAAGAAAGTATGGAAATTCAAGGTGAAGAAATTTGGGCTGGAACCTCTGTAGCGCTTCTAAAGGCATTACACATTCTTACGCGCGACGGAAAAATGAATGCTGACTCCCGCCGTAAATTAAAACAAGTTCATCACCTCACCCAATT
>CANBTI010000064.1 GCA_947372355.1 Bdellovibrionales bacterium
AAGGAACGTTTTAAAATTAGGTGGATCAATGGCGATTTTAACTGGTAGGGTTTTTAGAGGCCTTCTCTTCCCTATCCTCACTTAAATTTCTTATAAAATACCCACTCTCTTCTGCTAATAGTTCAAGTTTAAGTTTAGATATGTTTTCTTCAGAACTGATAGATTTTTGATTATTTAGCACTAAAGTTTAACTTTCTTCTTCCAAGTTAATACTGAGTACTTTTCTGGTTTATCGCCTGCTTGAAGAATCAAAAATTCCCCGTCTAATGTTTCAATATCTCTGCTGATCTAAGAAAAAAGGGCTTCGATCTCGCTCCTAAGCTTTTGAAAGCCGTGTCAGTACGATAATTGAGCAAAGTTCATGATTTTTAAACCAGGCACCTCTCCTTTTAACTAAAAATTCATGATATGATTTTTGAAAAAGAGGAGCCTATTTTATGAAAATCTTAAAATCACTGATTACCCTGTCTATCGTTTCTCAATTCAGCTTATTACCACTTGCCATAGCGGACTGCAAAACCCCAGGTGCGGAAACCATAAAGATCAATGGAAATAATGTTTGCGCAAGATTTGCCCAATCAACCAACTGTAATGGGAACATCGGTATATTTGGGCGTGTTACGCCGCTTGATGGTAATGGGATGCCCGGTCTTTATCCGGTCGCTGCATGTTCCTTTAGAGGCAACTGTGGTTCTAAATCGTTGAATGGCCAAACCATTCAGCTCAAAATTAATCTTAAAACTGGAAATTGCTTCTTCCCGGAAATCAACCAACAACAATGCTCTTCTCCCAACACTTGGAGCGGAACCGTTTGCGAGGCTAGCCCCCGTATTAGGCCTAATTGCCCGTCCGGGAGCAGTTTAGGCCAAGGTGGAATTGGGAAGTATGGGTGCTATCAGCCAACGATAATCTGTAACGGCGGTACGATGTATGTCAGTGGCGGGACTACATACTGCATTGTTAACTGACCTTAGAGTATTAGCATTTGTATGACCACTCTCAGATGATGAAAAATCATCCAATTCTATGATCAGTTTATTAAACTGAAATAGTTAATTTTAATCATAAATTTTGAACTAAATTTACACTTACTAAATACATTAAATAAGTGTATAAATTACCAATGTTTTTAAATGGGTTCAAAAAAGTTATTTTGTTAATAGCAATATTCATCATTCATCAAGCTCAGGCTTATGAGGGCGAATCCACATTTGATGCTGACGGAAACTATGCAACTAAAATTAATTTCAAAGTTAAATCCGCACTTTCTATTGAAGCCTTAGTTAATGATTTATTTTTAAATGAAAAAAAATTAAAATTAGACAATCCGCACCTAGATTCCTTTCAATGGAACCTCATCAAAGATAAAATATTTCTAAAAATGAAGTTGAATAAATCCGGGGTTACGGCAACATTAGCATTTGATTGTACTATTAAATCAAACATAAACTCATATGGATTAGTTTGTAATTTAATTAAAATGAAAAGCATTCTGGGTTCATCTCTAACTTCTGCATGGTTCTCTCATTCTTGTAATCAAGTGACACCTGGCCAGTACTCCTGTCTGAGTCAAACGGGAGGAAAAACCATTCCAATTTCAACTTTTTTTATTCATCGTTCTACTGATGGTTTAGCATTAGCAGGTATCGTTGAAAGCTTAAGTTCCGAATATCACTTGTTTCTAAGAGCTAATCAATTAGAAGATCAAAATAAATTTCAAACTGTTTTAGATAAAATTTGGTCAAAAGGTGGCGAACAAAATCCAAATCTTGGAAAATACGAAGAGTTAAAAATCATTTTTTCTGAAGATGGAATGAGTATGGATAAAAATGTGAAAAAAACTCATTTGAGAAATCCTGCATCCACTATTTCATTTGCACAGATGAGTGAACAACTCGTTTCTAAAAACAATGGTTTACTTTCGCCTTCTTTTTCCTATAATTTGGCATCCAACACTCAATTTGAATTTGATCCAGAGTTAAATGTTTATTCCACCATAAATTTTACTCAACCGGAAATAGTCCAAAATTACTTTTCTTTTAATTGGGAGCTTTTTTTGAAGCAACAAGGAACTAATAATCCTCTTGAGGCAACTCGAAATTACTATCGTAAATCTAGTAGAAGGTCAGGTTCACTTCGCCTATACACCGACACACCAACACTGGGTGATTGGATGGGATTAATCCATCCCCCTGTACATGAAGCCGTACCACCAAAACTTCATCCTTCTCATGCATTTAAGAACGCTGATTTTCATCGTCGTGTAGATCAATTAACAAACACACATCTTACCTCAGGAAATAAAGTAGATCTGCTAGAAAATAAGGAAACCTTTGATGCAAAAATTCGAATGCTCAGTGAAGCGAAAAAGTTTTTTTGGGGTTCATCTCTTTTGTTTTCTTGCGATGCAGTCACAGAGCCATTAATTCAGTTACTGATTGCTCGCGCTCAGGAAGGGATTGATGTTCGTTTGATCGTAGATGCATCACTAGATTTATTTGGCCATCATGCCTGTACAAAACGTTTAAAAGATTCTGGAGTTAAATTAATTCGTGCAAAAGGATTTATTTTTAAAAACTCTGCATTCCATGTAAAAATTTGGATAAAAGATGGAGAGGAAGCTTTAGTGGATGGTGCTAATACGATTGATTCTGAAGCGGCATCTACTGGCTATAATCACCTGTATCGGGATACAGGTTTACTCATACAAGGCCCAGCTGCAACTGATCTGACTCATGAAATGGTAGAGTTGATTCAACGTTATGGACATCAAGAAGTATCTGATGAGGTGCTCAATGAAATCAAAATCAAAGTCATAGCAGAAGAAAATGTAAAATTACGTGGCATTAAAAACTATGAGCAATTTTTAGAAGAACCAAAAGGAGTTTGTCGCGTTGTGGTTCAATCCGCTGCTTCTGAATATGATCGCGTGAGTGAGGTGTTTCATCAATACCTCATCAATAGTCAAAAACGCTTTTTAGGTGCAACTGTTGAAAAAACATTTGAATTCGATTCTAAAAACGGCAGCAAGTGGCATCATATTTTATTTCAAGATCTTTTAGAAAAGTCGAAAACTTTAGGTTATCAATCAGATTTGATCATGAATACCTGGCTTAGTCCGTTTTCTGCTTACTCGCTTCCCAATTCTTCAGTGAGTGATTTAAACCATTCTACCTTCATCACTCGTTTCATTCGAAATCAACGTGAAAAGAAGCAACCGAGTAACATCAATCACATTTATGATTACGCATCAAAATTGGAAGAGATGAAATCCTCTCTGCATCTTTGGAGCCATTTTCAATACATCCATAGTAAAGTAATCTTTTTGGACGACGAAGTGGTTTCGATTGGTTCATTTAATCTTTTTGATAAACGCGCTGATCGTGATGCCGAAGTTGCAATCCTTTGCCAGGATTTAAAATTGAATCTAGATTTTCAAAAATCATTTAATATTGGATTATTGAATTCAATACCAATATTGGCTCAGTAATTGAAGTTTAAAAGATTAGATTTTAGACTCAGTTTGATCGTGCTTCTTCGATCTTACTTTTTGAATTACTGATGGTAATCCAATCATAAGAATGGTGATGATGATTGCTGTCCAAGTTCCATCGCCTAAATAATGATTTAGCCAAAGAGTAGAAGCCATCACCAAGAGAAAGAAAAACAGATCACCTGTAATGGCGATCGCCCAGCCGCTAAAAAAACCATGTCCCACTGCCTTGGTGATCACTCGTCCGCTCATGGGATCTAAACCAAAAGCAATCAAGATGAGATTGAAGGGGCCGGGTTTGATATTTAAATTCGAGGTACTCTTTTGAAAAGATTGTTTTAAAATCGCGTTGAATTTTGAAACTTTTTCAAACTTTTTTCCGTAATGAATGAATGCATGCAAGATGGATTCAAAAACAATGGCAAGCAAAACATCGGATAAAAAATAAACCAGAAGTAAGTCTGCCCACCTTAGGCCTCTAGAGTTGCCGAGCACTACACCCGCAGGAATTCCTCCACCAATGGGAATCGTGAAGAGTAGAAATACATCCCAGGCGTTTTTTAATTGATCCGTAAATATCATTTTTTGATTTTAGTTAGATAAAAATAATGGTGCCGAGGACCGGAATCGAACCGGTACGCCCCTTGCGGAAGCCCAGGATTTTAAGTCCTGTGCGTCTACCAATTTCGCCACCCCGGCACACAAATTAGGAATGAAGATCTATCCTGCCAACACACCGTGGTTTTGGCAACGGTAAATCCTACTCGTCAATAAAATATCAATCGAAGCCATGGCTCAGAATTGATAAATTAATAGAGATGAGGCTTATTGCGCGCCACGCCATCATGTTTTTACTCTTAATGGAAGTGATCCTACCCATCCCTCATGGGTTAGCATCTCCCTGTACCACTCGTAAAATTCTAAGCCGAGTGTTCAATACTCCAGATCAAACCTCGGAGTGGCTGGCAAAACACTTTCAGAATAAAAAAATTGAAAATTTCAATCCTGATCTCTATTTCAATTCACTCGATGAATTTGAAAACTTAAAATCAGTAGGACCACTCCCCCCGCAACCCCCCATTGATGAATTTGAGCGCAATATTGCTTGGTTAGACACACAAACACAAACAGGTGAAAAGCTTCCCACTGTTTTGAATATTATTGAAAACGGCTCTGAAAGACAAAAATATCGACTATCTCAATGGGCTAAACAATACTCAGATCGAAAATTAACTGAGTATCAAGTAAATGAAGCTGCTGCTGAACTTTCACTGATTTTACACCACACTCAATTCAACATTGCGGAACTTTACCAACATGGTGCCACTGAACTGGCTAAAAAAATGGTGCGCACTCAATATCATCAACACTTAATTGAACAGCAATTAAAACTAGCAATGCAAGAAAGTGATCTTCTCAAAAATGAAAATATTCTAAACCTGATCGGACGAGTTAAAAACACGAGTCCAGGGAAATGGATTCTGAATGCGGGAACCAATACCTACACCCTCTCCAATGCTAAATCCATAGCACATGGTTTAATCCTTTCTCTTCCCGATCACCAATGGGCAAAACTCACTGCTGAAGATCTTGAAACTCTATTTAAAACGGGGGGCATTCACTCACCTCATTTGAATGAAATTGCTGCTCAATACAAAGGCGCAGTGAGAGGACAAGTGATTTACAACACCATCCAAGATGCCACGCTTCAAATCAGCCGTATTTTACTCGTAGATTTAATCTTGCATAAATACCACCAATACCAAGAGCGACAAGATCGACTAGATAAAAAAGATCATTCCTGATAGAAATGAGGAATGATGAGAGCAACTCTATTTTTTTCCATACTCTTCTTCAGTCAAGTGAGTTTCGCAGATCATGTGATCTACCAGGGAATCACCGGGCAAGTCGTTTCTGATCCTGTTTTCTATCATGCCATTAAAATAAATGATCAAATCGTTCTCGGTGAGAAACATGATCAAGTTGCCATCCAAAATGAAGAAGCAAAGATCATTCAAAATGTTGCCTCTCTCACTCAAAAAGATTTTACCCTAGCCTGGGAATTCTTAAATTGGAGTGATCGCCAAACGAACCAACAACTTTACCGTAATTTTTTAAATGGCTCATTATCGGCCAATGAATTTTTATCAAAAATTTTTAACTCTGATTCTGAAAAAACTTATGCACCAGTTTTTGAAGTGTTGAAACAGTTTCAAGGTTCACTGCTATCCACTAACTTAAGTAGAAGTGAAAAAGCACCCGTAGTTCTATCAGGAATAAATGCGTTAAATCCAGATTTACTTCCAGATCATTTCGAATTGGGTTCAAAATCATATTTAGAGCGCTTTACAGAAGCAATGGCCGGGCACGCAAGCACGGATCAAATTAATAATTTTTTTGCCGCACAATGCTTAGTGGATGATGTGATCGCTCTTCATCTGAGTTCAGCCATTAGCTCCCCACTCAGTTTTTTAATCATTGGAAACTTTCACACCGCCTACCAAGATGGTGTTTTGGCAAGATTACAAAAAAGAGATCCGAAAACCACTCGTGCATTAGTGCATCTAGAATTAAAAAGTGATTATCCCACTACCAAAGATCAACTCGACTACATCAACTCAGCTCGATATGGAACCATTTCAGATTGGGTAATTTTCGCAGAATAAATAAGTAAAACCCATTTTTTATTCGGGCACACATTTTGCTCTGTATAAAGAATGTTAAAAAAATCTGCGTTGATTATCTGTCTATTTATATTAAAAAGTTCATTCACCCACTTCAATGATGCATTTGCAAACGTAGATCAGAAGTGTGGCGTGATTCAAGATCAACGTTTTTGGACTAGCTACTGCCTCTACAGTGATCCTAATAGCAAAAACCAAGATCTACTTTACTATTTTCATGGTTATGGCGGGAATGAAACTTCTTGGGGGAATAATTATTTTTACCCAGCAATCTACAATCAATGGGCGAACCATGCGCCAAAAGTGCTCACCATTTCATATGGCTCATCTTGGTTATTAGCAGAAAAAACTCCATCAAATTTGAGTGGCATGTACGATCATTTTGTTCAATTTGTGATTCCCACTCTTGAGAAGCAACTAAAAATTAAACCAGAACACCGATTACTCTTTGGAATTTCCATGGGCGGGTTCAATGCGTCACAGTTATATTTAAAATCTCCAGAGCTATTTTCAAAAGTTGCCTTGGGATGCCCCGAAATTAACACACTAAATCCAAATGCCAGTTATATTGAAATTAGCAACTATGTTTTAAGAACAAATTCATACATCTATTATGTTCAAAAAAATCTTGAACTCATGAATTACTTTTTCCCTGATTCAGCATCTTGGGCTAATGCAAATCCCATTGAACTAGCAAAGAAAAAAATCAATCCAAATTATCCACCACTCAATATATCCTGTGGTGATTTAGATGAAGTGGGCTTCTTTGAAGGAGCAAATATTTTCGCTGAAGTTGCTAAATCTAAAGGAGCTTCAGTTGAATGGAACTTACTTCACGGATATCACTGCACAGTGGATGGTAAAAACATCGCGCAATTCTTTACTTTTCCCGAGAGTTCTTTGCCTTCACCAAATTAAAACGGATGGGAGTACCTTGATAGCCCCAACGTTCACGAATAGTTTTAATCAAATGACGAACAGTGCTAAAGTGAATCTTTCTAGGATCACTCACGTGAGCAATGAATGTTGGCGGATTTCGACTCGTTTGTTGAACCATATAAAATTTTGCATTATCTGGATTTTGAATTTCAACTTCAGAACGAATGAATTCGGTTACGTCTTTGGTCGTTAACTTTAATGTCCGTTGTTGTAGTACACCTTGAATCAAACGATACAAACGATCTAAACCCACTCCATCTTTGGCGGTAGTGAAAACCAAAGGAGCCCATCCTAAAAAGCGAATTTGTTTTCTCAATTGCTCTTCAGCTAATTTTTGAGAAAAATCATCATTATTAACCTGAGTATCCCATTTATTGAGAACCAAGATCACACTACAGCCTGCTTCTTCAATCATCCCTGCAATTTTTTCATCTTGATCGTAAACGCCCTTTTCAGCATCAATCATCAAAATCGCAAGACTCGCTCGCTCTAAAGCTTTACGAGTTTGAACTACAGAAAGAACTTCAATGCCTTGCTCAGTTTTATTTTTTCTCCGAATACCGGCAGTATCCACAAAAATAAAATCCTTACCATTCCAATTAATTTTAGTATCAATTGAATCTACGGTGGTTCCCGCAATCGGGCTCACAATGGCGCGTTCTTCGCCACAAATAGCGTTCAACATCGTACTTTTACCCACGTTAGGTTGTCCTACGATGGCAATGGAAGCGATCCGAGGAGCTCTTTTTTCTTGAGCTTCTTCCGCCTCTTCAGATTCTTCTAAAACTTCAGATTCATCAAGATCAACCAACTCAAGATCTTCATCGATCTCTTCTTCGTTCTCTTCTTCTTCGATGATCTCAGTGAGATCTTCAAATTCTGGCGATTTTTCTAATAAATCGATGGTGAGATCTTTTAGATCTTCAATGCCTAATCCATGTTCAGCAGAAATGGGGATTAAATGCTCTAATCCTAATTCATAAAATTGGCTAACTTCATCATCCAATCGATCATGATCGGCTTTATTGAGCACCGCAATCACTGGTGTTTTATCTTTTAATCCAGAACGGCGTAATTCATGAAAAACATCTTTATCATCGCGTGTGAGACCGGCTCTGATGTCCATGACAAAATAAACGATCGTTGCTTCTTCAAGAGCCGTATTCACTTGGGTTTGAATTTCTTTTTTAAAAAATTCATGCCCGAGTCCGCCAGTATCAATTAAATTGATGTGGTATTGTTTGGCTCTCACCCACCACTCCACAGGCTCCACAATACGATCACGGGTTACCCCCGGAGTATCCAAAACTAATGAACGCTTCTTCCCTAAAAGACGATTAAACAAACTACTTTTACCCACGTTTGGGCGACCTACAATTACGATATTCATCGTTTACTTCCTGCTTTGCTCTTTTGGAGCAAATAGCCTAAATGTTTCATTTTGTTGGCTTCAGATGTCCAACCTTCCATTACCTTCACGCGTAATTCTAAAAATACTTTTGCATCCAATAAAGATTCGATCTCTTTACGTGCATCGGATCCGATTTCTTTAATTTTTTTACCACCGGAACCAATCACAATTCCTTTTTGACTGTCTCTTTCAACATAGATTAAAGCATGAATGGTAATTGGCTTTTCTTTTTCTTTAAAAGATTCAATTTCAACAGCACAAGAATAAGGAAGTTCTTCCCCTAATTTTAAAAACAATTGTTTACGAATCAATTCAGCCACCACAAAACGAGTAGAACGATCTGTAAGAATTTCAACGTCGGGAAATAAAGGCTCCCCCTCAGGAAGTTGATTAAAAATTGAAGTAATCAATTCGTCTACACCTTGATCATGAACGGCTGCAATTTCGCTCACTCCTAAAAACTTACATTTAGTTTCTAAAAGTTCATTTTTACATTTCTCCACCCATTTTTCTAACCATACAAAATGTTCTGGGCGTTTTAATCTTTGATCACTTTTATTAATAATGATCACTGCAGGAGCATTGGCTAATTTTAATTGTTCCAGTAAAACTTCTTCCGCAGATTCTTTGCTAGCTGGATCAATGATGTAAAGAATCAAATCTGGTCCATCCAGAGCTCTTTTCACTTCTTGAATCATGTAGGCATTGATTCCACCTTCACGTGCTTTATGAACTCCAGGAGTATCAATGAATACAATTTGTCCGCGATCTTCATTTAAAATTCCGCGCACTTGATCTCTCGTTGTTTGCGCTTTGGGGGTCACGATTGAAATTTCTTCTTTCAATACGGTATTCATTAAAGTGCTCTTACCAACATTGGGACGACCCAATAGCACCACTAAGCCAGATTTTTTTAAAGTCGTTTTATTTGTAGTTTGATTCATGATTGATGGTCCTCACCTGCGGTTTCAGACATCAACACTTCCATCGCCGCTCTCGCTGCGTTCTGTTCTGCCTCTTTTTTAGAAGGACCATCGGCCGAAGCCAACACTCGATCAGCTGTTCTCACTTCTATTTCAAAAATTTTTGCATGATCTGGCCCACGGGAAGAAATCAGATGATAAGTAGGAGTTACCCGGAGTTTTCCTTGAACTTTTTCCTGTAATTTAGTTTTATGATCTTGAAATGAAATAATATGATTTTCTTCTTTAAAAATAGGAGCAAACATAAATCTCACTACTGGATAAACTGCATTGAATCCACCATCGATATAGATCGCTGCGATCAAAGCTTCAAAAGCACTAGAGAGAATCGAAGGTTTTTGATTTCCACCGGTTCTTTGCTCACCTTTGCCTAATAAAATGAGCTCACTTAAACGAATGGATTTGGTGATCTCGTACAATGTTTTTTCATTCACCACTGCCGCTCTCATTTTAGAGAGTTGTCCTTCGGCTGCTTCAGGAAAAGATTCGAGCAATAAATCTGAAATCACGAGATCAAGTACTGCATCTCCCAAATATTCCAATCTTTCGTTATCCCTGAGAGCTAATGGCTTATCGATATTGAATTCATGACCATAGGAAACATGAGTTAATGATTGACGAAGTAATCTTAAATCACCAAAACGATAGCCTAACTGATCTTGAAGTTTTTCTAAATTCATCTCGGAATTCATGCGAGGTAATCTCCCATCCAGGTCACTTCACCAGATTGACGATCCACTACCCATTGTTTCACAGGGATATCTAAAATCTGATTATGCAATTGAGTTTTTTTATCGATTTGAAGGATCACTCTTTGATAATTGGGGGCATAGCCAGAAATCCAATTTAAACTTCCATCTGGACCTTTAATTCGGCTTTCGAGTAAAACATTTTTAAGCACTTTTTGTTTTTCTCCACCTTGATACACTTTGAGTAAGCGTTCTAAACTCATGGCTTGAAGAATTTTAGCTCTTTCTTTTCTTTTAGCCATGGGAACAATATTTGGTAATTTGGTAGCTGGGGTTCCAGAGCGTTCACTATAGGGAAATACATGTAAACGGCTCCAATACAATCCAGATAATTTCTCAACACTCTCTGCAAAATCTTGATCCGTCTCTCCCGGGAAACCGACAATATAATCGACACCAACAAATGGTTTTCTTTTCATTTTAGCAAATCGATCCATACAAGCTACGGCTTGCGCTTCCGAATATTTGCGCTTCATGAGTTTTAAAACTTTTGATTGAATATTTTGAAGAGAAAGATGGAAATGAGGACAAAAATGTTCATGAGTTTCCATTAAATGAATCAAACGATCAGAAATTTCTGTTGGATCTAGAGAACTCACTCGAAGACGCTTTAATTTTGTTTGCGTTAAAATGGCTTCAATCAAATCATCAATTTTTGATTCCTTAGCCCAATCCATTCCGAAATCACCAATATTCGTTCCAGTTAGAATCACTTCTTGAATGCCACTTTTCACTAACTCATGAATGTTTTCAATAATCGTTTCAATAGATAAACTACGTGCAGGGCCTCTTCCATAAGGAATGATGCAATAAGTACAAAAAGAATCGCAACCTTCTTGAATTTTAATAAACACACGGGTGCGATAAGTTGTATTTTCAGGATTTAATTTTAATACATCATCCATCGCGCTCTCTGGCATTGCCCATTCACGCTCAGTAGGATGACGAGAAATCAATTCCGAATAAGAAGTAACTCCACCGAGTACAACCGGTTGAGAATCAAATACATAATCAGCAATGAGGTTTGCCGCTTTATCCTTGTTTTGATTCCCAATCACTGCGTTTACACCAGGGATTTTTAATGCAAGATCAGGATTCACTTCAGCAGCGCATCCAGTATAAATAATTTTTGCATTCGGATTTTTCTTCGCCGCTTCCTTAACCATTTTTTGGGATTGAATGTCTGCTTCATTGGTCACAGTACAAGAATTCACCACAATATAATCGGCCTGAGTGATATCACGCGTAGGCGTTAACCCTTGCTTCATTAATCCCACTTCGAGCAATTGACCATCTGAATAGTTTGCTTTACAGCCTAAGGTTTTCACCATGAACTTTAAAGACATTTGATTACCCTCGCTCCACCTAATACGGTATTGCCATCTACCCAAAGGACTGCATCACCGCTAAACAAATTGGCATCTTCACCCGTAATCGGCTGATCTAAGATAGCCTTCATGCCAGCACCTTCATATTGAATGATTTTAACTGGTACTGCTTGCGTTCCATTTTTCCAAGACATTTGACAGGCTTTGAACTTAAAACCTAAATCTTCTCCCGAAAACCAAGATGCATTTTCAAACCAAATTTCATTTAAAACTCGGCTTTCTAAAGTTCCAATCACCACTTGGTTTTGTTTGGGATTAATATCGAAGATTAAAGATTGATCATAATCTTTACCCAAACCCAAGGTTGAATCCTCTTCAGTCATTCCTACATAGGAACCATCGGATGCATAAACGGGTGCATTGTTTAGAACCGTTTCATAATGCATCTCAAACTTCATTGGCTTAATGATGGGAGCAAGATCCAATTCAGTGACTAACTTTTGAATCATATTATGAGGGATAGCGCCGATTGGAAAAACTAGTGAATGAAGATCTTCTTGGCTTAATCCAACTAGCAAATGAGATTCATCTTGTTTCGCATCTCCAAAACGAAATACTTTCATTTTATCTTCTAGTGGTTCGAAATTTAAACTCACTCGATGACCAGTAGCAATTTTTTGAAATTGATATTGTTTTTTTAATTCAAATAATTTTGGAAATAAAAACTTTTGATGAAAAATTGATTTGATGTCGTAGCGGAAGCCGCGAGAAATCCCAAACTCTATTTCTTTATAAACAATGCTTCGAGCTTCTTTTCCACATTCGATTAACTGAACTGAAACACCTAGTTTTTTTTCATATTCAGAAACACGTTGCAATAGTTCTTCTTTTTGATCGGAGTTTTCGGAGACATCAAAAAGAACAGCACGCATTTGGTAACCCTGCTTTTTTAATAGCCAAGTGGTCACCAAGCTCTCCACAGCACCGTCTAGAGATACAAGCATTTTTTCTTTCATGTTCGCCCTCCCTTTTCGCTCAAAATACCTTGAAATGCTATGAGAAAGTCGTCTACATCACCAGGTTTTGACTCAGGTCCAAAAGAAACTCTGATCGTATTCAAAGCTTCATCTTTTGTGGCACCCATCTTGAGTAATATACGGGAAGGTTCAACAATACTGCTTTTACATGCACTACCGTGGCTGACTGCAAATCCCTTAAGATCAAACATTTCAACCCAGTTTTGGTGTTTTTCAAAACCAGAAATACTCAAACGGCAAGTATTGGTGATTCTATTGGATTGAGCACCCCATATTTTGATTTGAGTATTATTTTTAGTCGCAATATCAGCTAAGCCTTTTTCTAATCGCTCTCTCAATGCCAAAGTATGCTTCTGAAAACCTACTGAATTAAGCTCTTCTGCCGCGAAAGAGACAGCAGCGATTGAAAGTAAATTCTCTGTTCCACCACGAAGACCGCGGGATTGGGATCCAGAAATTAAGGAATGAAGGGTTGAACCTGAACGAATCCAAATCAAACCTGATCCGGCAGGAGCACCTATTTTATGACCAGAAAATGTAATGAAATTTGCAGGCGTTTGATCGAGATCAATTTCTAGCTTGCCCCAAACTTGGGCACCATCCAGATGAAGTGAAATAGAGAGCTCTGATGAACGTAGAACTTCATCTAACTTCGTGATCGAAGTAGTTACACCCGTTTCATTATTCGCCCAAAATAAACTCAGGAATACTTTCGAACATCCACTCTGCTTTACACTAATCAGGAGTTCTTTTAAAAACTCTAAATCGTACTGACCATTGGAAAGAAGAGGAAGCTCGTATTTTTGGATGCTTTCAGGTATTTCTGAAAGTAGATCGTGGCTTGCACTATGCTCGCCTGCTCCGATAATCATTACTTCTGCAGTTTTCATTGCAGATTTAATTACCGTTTGATTGGCTTCAGTACCTGATGAGGTAAATACCAATTGATTAGAATTTATATTTTTACCAAGTGAAGCCGCTATTTTTAAACCCGCTCTCAACAAAAATTGCTGAGATTGCTGGCCTAAACGATGCAAACTAGACGGATTGGCAAAATAAAAATCAGAACGATCTAAAATATCTTTGAGTTTGTTTCGAACGTTATCGGATATGCCACTGCTGGCATTATAATCAAGATACCGGACGTTCTTTTGCCACATCTAGACTCGCACCTCCGGTTGACGGAGTCGCATTCTTATTCAGAAGTTGACTTGCTGATTTTGGAAGCTCTGCTTGACCACGAGCCTTACGGAGAAGATCTCCCACTGAAGTAGTGGTGAGGTATTCTTGCATAATGATGCCCATGTTTTCAAAATAAGTTTTAGTTAATACAAACTCAACCGTATCGCTCTTGATATCACCTGTGCCAACGAGATCTTTAGCTGGATTGATGTTTTCACCTACACTGAGTAAAACTTCTTTAACTGAAATTTCATCCATGGAGCGAGCAAGCACGTAGCCGCCACCTGGTCCACGAACACTCTTCACTACCGAGCCTTTACGAAGGCGACGGAAGAGTTGTTCCAAATAATGTAATGAAATACTCTGACGATCAGAGATTTCTTGTAGTCGAACTGGTTTACCATTCGAGTTGAAAGATAAATCTAATATTGCTCGAACAGCGTAGCGACCTTTTGATGTTAAACGCATAAATAATTCCTCCGCGTCAAAACTATGACTAATTAGTAACGAATGTTTCGATACTCATTCCATCGAATGCTTGTAGGTTATAGCATTGTCTGGGCACTTAAGTCAACTATATTGTTCTTATTTAATAAGTGTAGTTTTTAGCAATAAAAACAATAACTTATGCTCATTAATCAATACAGTTTAATGAGTAAAAAATGGAAAAAGCTTAAGTAAA
>CANBTI010000065.1 GCA_947372355.1 Bdellovibrionales bacterium
TTTCTCGGGCCAGCAGTTTACTCTCGCGAAGATGAGCAAGAAAAAGATGAAGTGGGTATCTGTACAGGCCTAGCTTGGACAGCAGTGGGTGGAGAAATCCTCTACGTTGAAACTACGAGCACTCGTGGTAAAGGCGGAGTAACTCTCACTGGCCAATTAGGTGATGTGATGAAAGAATCTGCACAAGCTGCTCTTGGATTAATCCGTTGGAGAGCTGCAGATTTCGGAATCAATCCTGATACATTGAGTGAAACTGATATTCATGTTCACTTTCCTCAAGGTGGAATTCCAAAAGATGGACCATCTGCAGGGATCACGATGGCTACTGCGATCATCTCTCGCTTAACGAATAATCCAATTCGCAAAGATGTGGCGATGACAGGTGAGATCACTCTTACCGGCCGCGTACTTCCAATCGGTGGACTCAAGGAAAAAGCATTGGCTGCAATGAGACATGGCATCAAAACCATCATCATTCCAGACAAGAACAAAAAAGACCTTGAAGAAATTCCTGAAGAGTACCGTAAACATCTGACCTTCGTACCGGTAAAATCAATTGATGAAGTTCTTGAAGTTGCACTTTGCGATAAGATCATCTCCATCGATAGTAATCAAACGGCACAAGGTGGAGAGCTTCACGAAACTCGCAATGCGAAGAGCAAGAAGCAAAAACCAGTTGCAGCCGCTGAACCAGCGGTAGCAAAGGCTGCTAAATCTTCCAAACGTGCAGCATAAAAAATATTAAAAATAATAAGACCCGCGTCAGTTATCTGGCGCGGGTTTTATGCTATGATGAGCTAGGATCATGAATATGAATGTGGTGATGATTTGTCTTTTGCTCATTGGATTTTCATTTGTTTTCGCTTCAAGCGAAATCGCTATTTTCTCTTTATCTAGACTTCAACTTAAAAAAATCAAAGATCAATCTGAACCCTTATTCAAAAGATTAAGAACATTGATTCAAGATTCATTTGGATTACTCATCACGGTTTTGTTTTTTAATGAAATCGTGAACATCACTCTCGCTTCACTCATCACATCAAATTTTATTGAACCACTTGCTCTCTCTTGGCAATTACAAACTCTAGTGGGCATTTTGGTGACCACTCCAATCATTCTTATTTTTTGCGAACTTACCCCAAAAGTAGTGGCCACAAGAGCAAATCAACTCATCATCTCTTTATTTTTACCTTTTGTTTACGGATGCTACTTCGTCACAAAACCCCTGGTTTCGATTGTGAAGTTTTTTTTCCCAAAACAGCAAATCAAAGAACTTCATAACTTACATGAAGAAGATTTTATGATTTTGGCGGAAGAGCATACTGAAACTGGTCATTTGCATGAAACCGAATTAGAGCTGATCAAAAATATTTTTGAGATGGATGATACCCGAGTTGAGCAATTGAGCACTCCTATTAAAAAGATCCTAACTCTCCCCTCCAACTACACTCTTGATCAAGCAGCTAAGATTGCGCTTAAAGATAAGATCTTTTCCAGGGTTCCTATTTCTGGAACCTCAAAAGAAGATATTGTTGGAGTTTTAAATACCAAAGATTTAGTGACCCTTAAATTAAATCCTGAAATGAGAAATGATTCAGTGATGGATCTCGCCAAAGAACCATTAATTGTAGCAGGTTCATTATCCTTAGAAGCTCTTTTTAAAAAAATGAAATCAAAAAAAGTTCAAGTCGCTTTCACTAAAAATGCTGCGGGAAAAATTAGTGGAATGATCACCTTGCAAGATATTTTAGATGTAGTGATTGAAGAGGCTTTTGAAGAATGATTTACTTTACGATTGCCATCATTTTATTGATCGAAGGATTCTTCTCCGGATCGGAGCTTGCTCTCCTTTCTGCTGATCGTCTGCAGTTAAAGAAACGCAGTAAACATAATGACCTGGGTGCACAGCTCGCTTTGAAGTTGCTTAAAAATCCAGAGCAAATTCTTTCCACGACTCTCTTGATCACCAGCACCTGTGTGATGGCCATTTCAGTTATTTTAACCTTAGAGTTTCGTCGATTACACGGTGATCATGGCGAGATTCAAGCGGTAGCTTTAGGGTCTAGCTTAGTGATTATCTTTGGTGAGCTCATTCCAAAGTTCTTTTACAGAAAGTTTTCTTCTGCTCTTGCACCCCGTGTAGCCATTCCAATTTTCTACACTCAGAAAATGATTCGTCCTTTTATTTATTTATCAGGGTTTTACACTTCTCAAATCACCAGAATCATCAAGCCCATTGAACAACTGTGGATGGGTAAAAAACAATCTGGTAAGGATGATCTACAAGTTTTACTCAGTGCAAACTCAACCGACACCCAAATTAAAATATCAGAAAAAAAACTCATTAAAAAAATTCTTAAATTCAGAGATAAAATTGCAAAAGATGGACTAGTGCCTTTAGTGCAAGTAGATGCGATTGAAAAAACCGCTAAACTCCAAGAAGCATTTGAAATGTATGACGTGAAAAAACATTCTCGCCTCCCCGTTTACGATGAACGCATTGATAATATTGTTGGTGTTCTTGAATTGATGAGTGTGATCAATGGTCCCGACTTAAAACAAGACATTGAAAAATTCATCAAACCGGTGCAGTACGTTGCGGAAACTCAAAAACTGGAAGTGATCTTAAACGAAATGATTGATGATGATCGTCAAATAGCTATCGTAGTCGATGAATACGGTGGAGCTGTTGGAATTTTGACCCGTGAAGATATTTTTGAACAAATCGTGGGCGATATCCAAGATGAAGATGATCCTGAAACTAAACAAATTCGCGCCATAGAATCTAACAAGTGGATTGTAAAAGCAAAAACGACCATTGCGCAGATCAACGAAGAGCTTCTCATTCAATTGCCAGAAGGTGATTACGATACATTGGGTGGGTTTTTACTCCGTCAATTTTCGCGCATACCCGAAAGTGGAGATGAAATATTTTTTGATACTGCTGCCGGACAAATACATTTTATCGTCAGAGAAGCGTCTAGTCGAAGAATTGAGAGCGTAAGTATTGAAAGAATTGTTTTACCCACGTAAAATAAATGAAGGTGGTGCGCTCATGCAAAACAATCAAAATACAGTCCTCATCGTTGATGATATCCCCTTCGTAAGAAAAACATTAAAACAAATTCTAATTAATCTAGGTTACCGCGTGGTGGGTGAAGCAGAAACCGGCGAAGAAGCTGTTGAGATTTATCATCAAACCAATCCTTCAATAGTAACTATGGATTTAGTGATGCCCATCATGAATGGTGTGGAAGCCACTAAAAAAATTCTTCAATTCGATTCATCCGCAAAGATTGTTATTCTCTCTGCAATGATGCAAGAAAACCTTGTAACAGAGGCAATTGTTGCAGGTGCAAAAGATTACATCATGAAACCATTTCAAACAGATGATGTAGCTCGAGTATTAAAACAAGTGATTCAAAACTCTCAAGAATTCAATGCCGCAGAAAATGCAGCAGGAGGAGCAGCATAATTATGATGAGTACCATTACTGCAGTTTTTAAGTATTCTGTATTAGTTCTTACCGTTTTAGTGCTTTCACACATCATTCAAATTCGAGGAACTACGATATCTAGACACGTTGAAAACGGAATGAACTGGGTTACTGGTGGTCGCTCTTACTCTTCTGGCATCTCTAGAGTTACTCAACAATTCTCCAGCGCAATCCATCACGAAACCAAAGAAGATGCCGATGGAATTTCCATTAAAGATAAAAATGAGCTCAATGCTGTGATCAAAAGACATTAGGTGTCCGACAACTTTTGTATGTCGGCCGTGTCATTCGAATAAAGTCTTCCCTCACCTCTGCTCTTTTTCTTTTTGGTAGGGGTGGAGAAAACTCGGTTTTTTTTAAACCCGCACTATTTTTTTCATCATCTTCATTTCTAAAGGCTTGATTAAGCCACTGAAGGTATTCGCCTATTTCGCCAGCTGGAATGATCTCCTTTTCAGAAAAAGGCGGACATAAATTCACCCCTGATTTCGCTTTACTCACCAAGCTTCTCAAAGTACTGAAATGATAATCTTGGGCAAACTCCGTAAGCCCCGCTTTAACCGGATTTCGATAAACGTATTTCAATACGGAATCATAATATTCAATCGAGTGAACCAAAGACCAATGATATCTGGCTCCGAAAACCCTGCCCGTGCGTCTGGATTTACTATTTATGGTTCGAGTAACGGACCTCATAAAGTTTTGCATAATCAAGCCGAGATCATCTGCGGGAGTGCTCAATAGAAGATGAAAATGATTATTCATCAGCACAAATGCATGAATTTTTACTTGATATATTTCTTCGATTTCAGCCAGATTATCCATAAAAACCTGCCAACAAGTTGTGAGATCAAGTGCAAAAGGTTCGCGATTATTAGCTCGTGCAGTTACATGGTAAGGATGAACCGCAGAGCGGATCAGAATTTTTCTTGGCATGAGCAACCTATTGCTAAGAACATGCCGAAGTAAATTGCTGCGCCGTGGATCCAAAAGTTGTCGGACACCTAAAGGTTAAGGGCAGGAATCTGCGCCCGATCCACACTTCGTAGTAGGTGCAGGAGAAAGATTGGTAGTGGTCCAAGCAGTAGATGCGCCTAGATCAACCACGTTTGCAGTAATTCCACCGTTAGGTACAAATGAAGTCGTATTGTTTGAACTTAAATCCCCACTGATCACTCTGATGTTATGACCGGTGAAATCCACTCTTGCTTTTCCAACTACTTCTAAATTATCAAAAATCAAATGAAGCTTAAAATTATTTGTAGCCGATGCCACTGAAGTTACACCAGAAGTGGTGGTAGTTAAAACATCCGCTGTATTGGATGTAACTGGAAAAACAGTTTCATCTGAAAGTTTATTCGTAGCGTTTTGCCCAGTATTTGGGTTGAAATAATAACCGGTAAAGAAATCTGCAATATTTCCGTAAATGTTTGCAAATGCACTCGTAGCTGTCAGTGAAGTAGTGGTGAGAGCCGATGAAGCAGTGCTTGCAGGAACATAAAAGAAAGTAGCAACGGTTGCTGTTCCAGTATCATGGGAGTTATTATTTACAATCATATCTCCATAAGTTTGTGCACTTTGTTTTAAATAAATAGTACCTGCAGCGCCATACTGTCTTGCATTGGTAGAGCTAACATAATAACCACCATAAGCTTGAAGACTTGAAATCAACGTTGCATTCGTTGCATAACCGCCAGATAAAGTGGTGTAATAGATAGCCATTCTTCCTCCACCACCTCCAGTATATGCAGCATTCGAGCCTCCAGTTTGAGGTGCGTTTACATTCATCACCCCAGAACCACTTAAAATTCCAGTATTAATTAAAATACTGCCACCTGATCCGGAGCTATAGCTAGAAGTAGAGCTAGTGGCAGAAATAGTACCGTTAATGAGAGATGTTCCAGAAACTGCCAATCTAAATGCACCTCCGCCGTTACTTGAACATCCAGCTGCTGTTTCAACAGCGCAAGTAGAACTCGTTCCAAGGAAAATTGGAGATTTAAAACTTCCATAAGATTTATTTGAATATTGGGTAGCACTATATAATCCGCCAACACCTCCATACGTACCACCGGTAGAAACACTTGTACTCGTACTTGCACCATTATAACCAAGATAATCTGCATTTCCCAAACTTCTAAACCTACTCAGCGTAATATTCGGATAACCCTTCCCATTCAAATTCACTGTTGAAGTTGCATCGAGAGTAAAATTAGGAGTAGTGACATAAAGATAATATTCAGCAGTAGATGTTGTTGCAGGAGAAGTAAGCGTAGAGGTATTTGAAATCGTAGTATCACCCGTTACATTCACATTTGAAACTGTGTTGTACGTCGTAAATGGAGTGAGAACTCGATTACCAGTAGTCACGGTAGAGTTTGAATCAACAAGCATATTTCCACCAATGTTTAATGTTGAACCAGAAAGTGTTGAAGTTG
The DNA here is from genome assembly GCA_947372355.1 of Bdellovibrionales bacterium. Lineage (GTDB taxonomy): Bacteria > Bdellovibrionota > UBA1018 > UBA1018 > CAIMNF01 > CAIMNF01. The sequence continues at coordinate 5,935 of CANBTI010000065.1, forward strand.
CTCCAACGGTAAAGTTACCACCGGAAGTAATTGTAGATCCAACTGACTGAGTGAGGGTTGAACCACTCAAGGATAAAGTGGTTCCAGCATTAATAGTTCCGGAAGTTTGAGTGAGAGAACTACCACCAGTTAAAGAAAGACCTCCGCTCGTGCTAGTGATGTTTCCAGTTGCAGTCACCGATGAAGCACTGGAAAGAGTAATGTCGCTACTTGAAGTGATAGCACCCGAACTTAAAGTAGATGCACTCAATGAAGTGGTTCCAGTTACCGCTAATCCAATTCCTGTTCCGCTCATGGTTGCAGAAGTTAAAGTTAAATTTCCACCAGTCGTGATCGTAGAATTATTTGGCATCACAAAAGTTCCAGTTTGAAGTGTGAGAGCTCCAGTGGTGGTGATGCTATTTAAATTAATGGTTCCACCACTCATACCAACGATTGAAGTTGCAGCTGTAGGATTAGTTTCAACTGATCCACTTCCCACTACTTGACCCGCATTAATATCCATTGAGGTAGCTAAGATCACGCCATTATTCACTTCTAAAATTGCATTTCCAGCAACTCGTAAATCATCAAGCTTCATGTTTACTTGGTAAGTATCTCCAGCAGTTCCGGTTGCAGTGGCATCACCACTTACAGTTAAAGTATTTGCAGTTTGAGCAGTGATTTCATACATCGTATCATCTGAAACTTTTTGAGTCGCATTTTGAGTGGTTTTTGGATTTAAAAACATTCCCACATAGGCATTTGAAACACCGTATTTTTCGCTAAACGCAGTCCCACTTGAGGACGTGAGGGTGGTAGTACTCGTTCCAGCATTGTAGGAAAGGCCAGAACTGGTAGTAATCGAAGGTAAATTAATTACAGTTCTCTTTCCATTACTATCGGTCGTGACACTTCCATTGTTATTGATAATGAGTTTCCCATAGGTATCAGTATTTGCCTTCATGAATACTGTTCCAGCTGCTCCCGTTTTATAACCATCTGAACCTAATCCACCATATGCCTTAATGTTTGAAAGTGCATTGGTTGGATAAGTATAGTTTCCTGCTAGTGAGGTATAATAAACTGCAATTCTACCTCCACCACCTCCACCGTTTCCACACGGGATTCCGCTTGCATCCAAAGTTCCAGTACCACTCACCGCACCTGAATTAATGTAAATACTTCCTCCTGCGCCTCCTACAGCAGAGCAAGATCCTCGAGTATCAATTGTTCCAGAAATAGTGGAAGCACCACTTCCAGTATTAATACGAATGATTCCTCCACCAGAACCGGTAGTTGATCCAGCAAGAGCAGCGCCACCACCTGAGGAATTAGGATTTTTGTAACTATCCCAAGTTTCAGAAGGATAAAAGACATTACTATAAATCCCACCTCTTCCACCATGAGATCCACCTGCTTGAACCGAAGATGATGAATTCCATGCAACCGCAATATCTTGATTTCCAAAAACTCGGAATTTTCCTTGATTGACCATTGGAAACCCTTTTCCAACCCCACTCAATGTACAACCTGTTCCTAAATTAAATGATGATCCAATAAATTCAAGTGAGTATTCTGTAGTTGAAGTAGTAGCACCTTGTGTAATCGTACTTGCAGTATTAATATCAATTGCGCCATCGGCTTGAATAGCGTAACTGCCTACTGTTTGAGTGAGTGTGGCAGTACAAGTTGCGCAAGAAAAATTTCCAGTGGCTCTGATTTTAGTGCCTGTATAAGTGAGCGATGAACCAGTAATATTTGCACCCGATAAAGTAGTGCCTGTTGATTGCGTGATCGTACTTGAAGTGGCATTCACATCACCCGTCACAGCGATATTACCCGTGGTGGTAAGCGTAGAAGTAGCGGCAAGGGTAAGTGTTCCTGTGGTATTAATACTCGTTAAAGCCGTAAGACTAGATCCTGACAGTGAAATATTTCCAGTACCAGTGATCGTTGAAAGCCCTGTTACGGTAGCGCTCGTAAATGTAATATTATTACTGAGTGCAATCGTTGATCCTGCAGCGAATGCGAAGGTTCCTGATTGTAAAGTAAGCGCTCCACTTGGAGCTAAACTATTAATATTGATGGTTCCGGCATTTGCATTCAAAACAGTTGTGGTAGTGGGAGAAGCTTCCACTGAACCGGTTCCCAAAACTTGGCCATTAGTAACATCTAAATTTGTGGCTAAAATTACACCATTATTCACCTCTAAAATTCCATTACCCACCACTTTTAATTCATCGAGCTTCATGTTTACTTTAAAAGTATTTCCAGCAGTTCCAGTAACAGTTGCATTACCTGTCACAGTGAGTGTATTTGCAGTTTGCCCGGTAATTTCATACATCGTATCATCTGAAACTTTTTGAGTTGCATTTTGAGCAGTGTTTGGATTCAAATACATGCCCACAAATGCACCTGAAGATCCGTATTTTTCTGCAAATGCATTTGCTAGCGTAAGTGTTGAAGTTCCAGTTCCGGAATTATAAGTAAGCCCTGAGCTTCCAGTAATTGTTGGTAAATTAATTACAGTGCGTCTGCCAGCCAAATCTGAAGTATTGGCACTATTATTATTAACAATTAATTTTCCGTAAGTTTCCGAACTTGCCTTCATAAATAAGGTCCCAGCTGCAGCACTCGCTGCTGCAGTAGCATGCACACCACCATAAGCTTTAATATTTGCGAGTGCATTAGTTGGATAAGTAAAGTTATCGGCAAGGGTTGTATAATAGATTGCGATACGCCCTCCGCCTCCGCCGTTTGTAGAACCTGAACCACCGCGTGCGTCGATTGTTCCTGCTCCACTCAATGCACCACCATTTATATAAATTGAACCACCAGCACCGCTTGCTGCACCCGTACCTCTTGCATCAATCGTCCCAGCAATGGTCATGGCACCATTACTAACAGCAGTGACACGAATAATTCCACCACCAGTACTAGAACCCCCACCGTTATCACCACCGCCACCACCAGAAGTATATGGATTTTTGTAACTTCCCCACACTTCGGCTGCTTGATTACCTGAAGCACTTCCACCTCTACCACCATGAGAACCTGCTGTTGCAAAATTTGTTCCGCCATTCCAACCTAAAGTAGTGGTGGTATTACCAAAAACGCGGAATATACTAAGACCTCCAGTTAGATATCCTTTACCGAGAGCATTCAATGTACATCCAGTTCCCAAGCTAAAAGATGCTCCAATAATTTCAAGTGAGTACTCTGTTGAAGTGGTAGTTGCTGCCTGATTGAATGTACTCGTCGTATTGATATCAATCGCACCATCGGCTTGAATTGCGTAATTACCAACCGTTTGGGTAAGAGTTGCAGTACAAGTTGCACACGAAAAATTTCCAGTAACTCTGATTTTAGCGCCTGTGTACGTGAGTGTAGAGCCAGTAATATTTACTCCGGAAAGTGTAGTTCCTGCAGCTTGGGAAATGGTACTGGTAGTAGCAGTAATATCTCCTGTTGATGACATGCTACCCGTTGTTTGAGTAATAGTACTTGAGGTTGCACCAATATTTCCCGTGATCGTAATATTTCCAGATGATTGAGTGATGGTACTTGAAGTGGCACTCAAACCTCCACTAGTGACAGTAATATTTCCACTTCCAGTCAGTGTTGAAGTTGATGCAAGAGTGATTGCGCCAGATGCATTAATAATCCCTGCTGTTAAACTAGAACTGGTGAGTGAAATTGCTCCTGTAGTCATGGTTCCAGTGAGACCAGTTACCGTTGCGCTCGATAAAGTTAAAGCACCAGTAGTGATACTTGCCCCTGTAGTGAATGCATGAGTACCAGCCCCAAGTGTTACCGCTTGGGTAGTTTCAATATTATTAATATTAACTGTTCCACTCGTAATTGGAGTTAAAGTGGTAGCAACTGTTGGGTAAGCTTCGATTGATCCAGAACCGATCACATTACCACTATTAACAGTAATTTCAGTAGTTTTGATCACGCCATTATTTACTTCTAAAATTGCATTTCCAACCACTTGTACGTCATCAAAAATTGCATTTACCCTGAAAGTACTACCCACCACTGTATTTACTGGGCTTGCAGTCACGTTTCCAGTAACAGTGAGTGTGTTTGCTGTTTGAGCAACAATCGGGAACATCATATCATCTGAAATTTTAACAGTCGAATTTTGCGCCGTATTTGGATTCAAATACATTCCAACAAACATGTTTGAAGCACCATAGCGTTCGGCAAAAGCATTACTTAAAGTAATTGTCGATTGATTAGTTGCTGAATTATAAACCACCGCAGTATTTGCAGCAATCGTTGGAAATTGAATCACAGTACTAATGTAGTTTGTATAGGCGCCAGCTTGGGAGTTGTTATTGACTAACAATTTTCCGTAAGTCTCAGAACTTGCTTTCATGAAAAGCGTTCCAGCAGCACCAGTCTTCGCTGCAGTGGTACCTAGTCCTCCCCAAGTTTTAATATTCGCTAATGCGTTGGTTGGATAAGTAAAGTTTCCGCCGAGAGATGAGTAGTAAATTGCAACTCGCCCGCCTGCGCTTTGAGCAAACCCTGAGTTACCCGTACCTCGAGCATCAATCGATCCTGCTCCAGTAACCAATCCAGCATTGAGATAAACACTACCACCGGCACCAGCATATGCGCCTGTACCTTTTACATCAATGATACCGTTGATGGTAAGAGTTCCACTGTTGATTGCATTAATACGAACGATTCCGCCCCCAGCATTTGCGTTGGAGTTGTATACACCTGCCCCTCCTGAAGTATAAGGATTTTTAATATTACCCCAAACATCAGTTGCAGCAGTACTTGGCGCATCAAAAGAACCTCGACCGCCATGTGAACCGCCGCTAAGATTGGTGGTTGCCCCAGCCATTGCCGCCACATTTTGATTGCCGTAAACACGGAATGTGGAACCTGTGACCAAAGGATATCCTCGTCCTGATGCACTGATTGTTGAATTTGAACTAACACTGAGTGAGGCAACTGACATTTCAAGGGAGTATTCAGTCGTACTTGTAGTTGCGCCTTGATAAAGAGTTGAAGTATTTTGAAGTGTTAAAGCTCCGGTGGTATCGACTGCTAAATTTCCAACGGTTTGTGTGAGTGTTGCAGTTGTAGAATCAAGAGTAATATTTCCTGTTGTGGTTAATTTTGTACCCGTTAAGGTCATGTTCGTTGCGGTAAGATTTGCAGCAGTAAGAGTTCCAAAATTAAAAGTTCCGTTTGAAAGAGTGAGACTCACGCCTGTCCAATCTTCATTTAAAAATGCAGGAACCACTTTTGTGGTTAAGTTAGCAGTAAAAGTTTGAAGTCCAACGTACTCAATTCCTTTTGGTGGAATCACATTGTTCATCACCGCAGTCACTGAATCATTCGAACGAAGATCTCCATTATAAGAAATAATTCTTAAATTTCCAGCTGTGATCGGGGTACCGTCTCCGATTTCGACGTTATCGAAAACGAGTACAGGTTCAAATGTAGAACCAGTGGTGACACCGGTTACGGTAGTCATATCCCCACTTGCAATTGTTACTGTATCTGCAGTACCGGAAGCTATTTTAAATAATGTATTATCTGCTTTTTTTGCAGTCGCATTTTGTGAAGTATTTGGATCGATGTACCAATTTTTATAAGGATTAACAGTTGTAGCATAAGTATCACCAAAATTTGAAGTTCTAGTGAGTACGGTCGAGTTAATGGATTGGTTAGTCGTACTCGCTGGAGAATTAATTACGGTACTCGCGCTTGCACAAGTGGTGAGTCCTTTATTATCGATAATTAAATCACCATAAGTTTGTGTGCTTGATTTTAAATAAACTGTTCCAGCTCCACCGGCGCAAGAAGAGGTTCCAAGCGCGCCCTTTGCCGTTACATTAGCAAGAATACTAGTGGGATAACTAAAATTTCCGCTCACATCTGATGTAGAATTATAATAAATGGCAATTCGACCGCCACCCCCGCCCGCATGTACAGTAGCATTTGATTCAAGAGCAGATCCATTTGCGGTAACGGCACCAGTGCCAGTAAGTTTGGTAGTATTAATCCAAATACTTCCGCCCGCAGCCCCCCCTCCGGTAGAGCCGGTAGGAACCACCCCACCATCTGCTTTGATCGAGCCCGCATTGGTAATCCCATTTGTACCCGTAACCGTAATTTTTACTCGGCCTCCGCCTATCGCAGATGTTGCACTACCGCTTCCAAAACTAAAACCGCTTGCACCTAAATCAATGGGTTCGTAAATACTACCATAAGTAGAACCACCCGCAGATCCAGTTCCACCATAACTACCACCCGCTGCAGCAGTTCCCGAAGAGTTGATATTGGTTTGAGTTCTAGAGTTACTGTATGTACTTGCTATGTATGTATAGCCTTTCCCGCTGACATCAATTTTACTTGTGGCATCGATTGTGATGTAAGTTGCATTAAAGGACAAATTGAATTCTCGAGATGAAGTTGCACCAGTATGAGTGAGGATTGCACTATTTTGTAAAATCACACCATTAAATACGAAATCGTTAATCGTCACTCCACCTGCACAGGCACCACCGACTGTGGTTAAATCAGTGTTGGAATTAATAATGAGTGTGCCGTTATCCACCAGCAAAGTAGTGTTTTTATAAGTTAAAATATTTCCGCAATCGATTGTTAATCCCGCTCTATTATTCGATACGTAAAAATCAATGGTAGTGGTACTTGAAAATGCAGAAGCTGATTTACTCGCGGTAATCGTTGCAGTATTACTGGATACTGAGGAAACGATATTTTGAGAGTAAGTTCCATTGTTGTTATCCGCAACTGTTCCTTGAAGTGTTCCAAATGTGGTTGCAAAAGAAATCCCAGTTACCCCACCCACTGGAATGGAAACCCCGTTTGCATCTTTGGCATTTAAGAAAATTGTAGAACTCGAACTTCCATTCGCCACGATGGAACTAGATGAAACACTGAGCACACTTTGCGCTAAGCTAATTGCTCCGTAAAAGGAAACTTGAGTGGTATTCGTCACGGCATTACCATCCACGGTTGCACTCACGGTTGCAATGGCCGCTGATGCTGGTGCGGTGAGTACTCTCGAATAGGTACCATCTGCATTATCAATTACAGAACCTGAGAAGGTTCCTGCGGTAGAACTCAAGGTGACAATAGAACCACCGGTAGAAATTTGAGTGCCAAACGCATCTTTTAACGTGAGTTTTACTGTCACTTGAGAAGAACCATTCGCCGCTACCGGAGTACTACCAATAATTGAAATCACCGAAGTGGCAACACTCGGACCGGCTGATCCAGCAGAGAAATAAACGGTTGCAGTTTTTGTTAAAGCCGCTCCATTATCGGTTGCGCTGATGGATGCATTTCCAGAAGTGACAGCAGAAACTAAAACCGCAGAATAAGTTCCGTTACCATTATCAGTGGCTGTTACCGTACTCGTTCCTGACGACTGCCAAGTTCCGTTAGTTTTGGTGAGTACAACCGTACGACCAGTTGAACTGGTGCAGGAATTACCATAAGTATCTTTTAATTGAACCGTAACGATTGAAGTGGAAATCCCATTAGGTGAAATTGTGGATGGTGAAACAATGAGATTTGAAATGGTTGCATCAGGTGCTCCAGCTGTTTGAGCTACCGTTGTGGTACCCGTAATCGTTGCTCCACCCACGGTTGCCGTAAGGGATGCTGTTCCAGTTATGGTTCCCGCTTTTAAAACTTGAGTATAAGTTCCATTCCCCACATCTTGCACACTTCCCACAAGGGTTCCCATCGTAGATGCAATCACAATGGTCTGTCCGCCAGTACTCAATTGATTACCGAGAGAATCTTTTAGAGTCACGGTAATGAGTGAAGTATCGGTTCCATTTGCAGTGATGCTTGGATTACTACGAGTGATTGTTGAATTTGCTAAACTCACTGTTCCAGAAATTAAATTAATCAATGCAGGAGAGCTAGTAATTGGAGAACCATTAATAGACGCGCTCACTGAAATTTGAGAAATAGAGAGACTGCTTGGAGCTCGTATTGTTTGAGTGTAGGTTCCGTTATTATTATCCACCACTCCGCCAATCAGTGTTCCTACATTAGTAGAGAAAACCACTGTTTTTCCGCCGGTTGGAATGATGTTTCCGTATGAATCATTGGTATAAAGAGTGAGTGAAGTAACTGAAGAGCCATCTGCAACGAGTGCAGAAGTTGCACTTATAACTGAGCTTTGAGATAAACTCACTGCACTTGCAGTAGGAACGGTACCCGTTGCTGTAAATGAAACAGTTTGTGCCGGAACACTCACAATATTTGAAGTGATGGTATTACTACCCCCTTGAGTACCTAAATCAAAATTCACAGACGCACGCCCAACACTATCACTCAAAACTGTAACCGTATTGCTAGATGAATTGATGCG
>CANBTI010000066.1 GCA_947372355.1 Bdellovibrionales bacterium
TTCTTAATCCCATATATCCCCCTAGTTAGTAGACCAGGACACCATACCTGATCTTTGTGCTCCATTATTGTGCACACCTAACCTATCGGAGACCGTCAATAAAACATTAGATAAAAATGATCAAGTATTAAATAAAATCAATGAAAATGATTTAAGTATATGTAATTGTTAATTAATAAAAATTAAAATATTTTTGCGAAAATGCAATTTTAATGCAGCTATTTGAGTTCGTCTGCAACTTCACCCAACATTTGGCGAGCGATCACTAATCGAAGCACTTCATTAGTGCCTGCACCAATCTCAATTAACTTCGCATCTCTCATTTGGCGTTCCACTGGAAACTCACGGGTATAACCGTAGCCTCCCAAAATCTGAATCGCATCGAGCGCAACTTGCGTTGCCATTTGTGCGCTTTGTAGCTTTGCTTTTCCAGCCATCATCGAAGCCTCTTTGCCAACCATTAAGCCCATATCCCAGGTTTTTGCAGCTTGGTAGGTGAGTGCACGACAGGCTTCATACCATGCCGCTGCTTCCGTTAAGCGTTCTTGAATTTGTTGAAAAGCACCAATGTGTTTTCCAAATTGCTTACGTTCTTTAGAATACTGAGTTGCCACTTCAATACAGTTGCGAGCAATGCCCAAAGAGATTCCAGAAATAGTGATGCGTTCGATATCGAGGTTACGCATCATGGATTTAACGCTTGAACCTTCTTCACCCACTCGATTTTCTTCAGGCACCATTACATCGGTAAACCAGAGCTCACCAGTGGGAGACGCTCTCATGCCCATTTTTTTGAACTTTTTCCCTGTAGAAAAGCCTTCCATATTCTTATCAATAATGAAGGTGGACAGATCTTTTTTGGTTGGTCCTGTTTTAGCGTAACAGTAAAATAGATCTCCATTAGGACCATTGGTGATCCAGGTTTTAGAGCCATTGATTTTGTAATCACCGTTAGATTGTTTTTCAGCTCGAGTGAGCATTCCAAGTGCATCGGAACCAGCTCCTGGTTCACTCATGCCCATTCCACCAATATGTTCTCCGGAAATGAGTTTAGGTAAGTACTTTTGTTTTTGTTCTTTTGAGCCATTGCGACCAATTTGGTTTACACAAAGAATGGAGTGAGCAAGATAAGATAAAGTAGTGGAAGCTTCTACTGCTGCCATTTCTTCCATTGCAATAGTGGCTGCAACGGCACCCATACCAGCTCCACCATCTTCTTCAGATACAGTAATGCCTAGAATTCCGAGATTACCGAGCTTACGGAAGGCGTGATCATTGAATCCTTCAATTTCATCTAAATGTTCGATTTTTGGAGCCAATTCCTCTTTTGCGAAGGATCTGACCGATTCTGCGAGCATTTTTTCTTCTTCTGTAAAGTACCAAAGTGGAGTTGTAAGTGACATAGGATCTTAGAATGGCAAAAATTGATGGGTTTTAGAAGAAAAATATGGCATAATGCGCCTAAGCAAAGGCCATAATGATATACTTTCAATCTCTCACCAAAACTGATTTAGCCGAACTTCTTTTACCTCTGAGCCGAGTGAAGGAAGAACGAGCGCTTCGTGATATGCCCGATGGTGATGATAAAGAAGCATTCCGTGCAAAAGTGGATAAAAAGAAATTAAAACAATCGCAGATGCGCGCGCAACAAATCTTCCATTGGGTTTACCAGCGCTATGTAGTTGAATGGGACCTCATGACCGATCTTGCAAAAGATCTTCGTGAATGGCTCAAAGAAAATGTTAAAATTTTTAGATTAGAAGAGTCTTACGCAAAGCAATCTTTAGATGGAACTTTCAAGTTTTTGTGGAAATTGCATGATGCTAAAACGATCGAATCAGTGATCATTCCAGCAGCACTCCGAGAAAAAATCGGCGATGAAGTGATCGATACCCTTGAAGATGGTAAACGCTATTCTGGAATCGAAACCAACAGCGCCGGACTCAATCAAGATTTAACCGAAGATTCCTGGGCACGATTAACAGCATGCATTTCATCCCAAGTGGGATGTGCAATGGCTTGTAAGTTTTGTTTAACTGGTGTGCAAGGACTTGATCGTTCTCTTGAAGTGCACGAAGTAGTTACTCAAGTTCATGAGCTCAGAATGCGTGCACCCATTACCAATATCGTATTTATGGGGATGGGTGAGCCACTTCACAACGTGAAAAATATCATCAAAGCATGCCAAATTATGCTCGATGAAGACGGAATGAATTTTTCAAAACGTAAGGTTACCGTTTCCACTTCAGGTTTAGTTCCTGCCATTGAAGAACTTTATCAACACACGGATGTTTCACTTGCGATTTCACTCAATAGTTCTACTGATGAACAACGTTCTGCAATCATGCCCGTGAATAAAAAATGGCCTATTGCTGAATTGCTCAATGCTTGCAGAAAAGTTCCATTGGGTGCTCATCGTAGAATCACGTTTGAGTATGTATTGTTGAAAGATTTTAATGATACTGCTGAAGATGCTCATCGCGTGGCAAAAATGCTCAAGGGGATCCCTTCCAAAGTGAACTTGATTCCATTCAATGAACATTCTGGTTCAGAATTCAAACGCCCTAGTGATCAAACTGTTTTAGATTTTCAAAATGTACTCGTAAAACATGGATATACAGCTACAGTCCGCATTTCTCGTGGTCGAGATATTTTGGCTGCTTGCGGGCAATTGAGATCATTGTTTGGTACGGCACGAGGAACAGAGAAACATAAAGATTATGTCGGTAGTTCAGCTGTTACTAACACCACGAACTAGAACATATATTTCTTATTCGCGATATTCACCAAAATCGCCACACCCGACATTGAAGTGAGTAGAGCAGATCCACCGTAACTCATGAACGGAAGTGGAACTCCCACAATTGGAAGCATCCCCATCACCATGCCCATGTTCACGAAAATATGCCAAAAAAAGATGGAAGTGATTCCAAAGGCGAGCACGGTTGCAAATTTATCATTGGATCGGTAAGCAACACTGAGTCCGCTCATGATAAAGAGCATATAAAGAAGCAGAAGAATACTACACCAAGCAAAACCCCACTCTTCACTAAAAACCGAGAAAATGAAATCGGTGTGATGTTCAGGTAAAAAATTGAGATGTGCTTGAGTTCCTTTTTTCCAACCCTTGCCTACGAGTTGGCCTGAACCTACGGCGATCATGGATTGAATAGAGTTGTAACCAGCTCCTTTTGGATCACTCATCGGATCAATAAAGGTAGTGATCCGCTGACGTTGGTAAGGTTTTAATCCGTAATTATAAACTACGGGTAGAGCAACAGCGGCAGCAATGGTGATCAACACTAAAAGTTTGGGTGATATTCTTAAAAATAAAAGAATACTTCCGTAAACAAGCATTAAAATCATCGCCGTTCCAAGATCGGGTTGAACGATAATGAGTGCTAGTGGAATCAATACAAAGATCGTGGGCATGATCAAATCTTTAAATTTCAAACCATTGGTGGTATTTTTATTCTCAAAAAATTTAGCCAAAAAAATCACCATCGATAATTTCATGAGTTCAGAGGGTTGAAGACTAAAACCGCCAAAACCAATCCAACGTTTTGCACCTAAGGAAGATCTCCCTACGGCCAAAACCGCAAGAAGTAATCCTAGATTTCCCATGTAAATCAAGTAAGCCAAGCGAGATAGAAAAGAGTAGTGTGGAAACATTAAAATCAATGTTCCGACTGTTCCAATTCCAATGGTGATCATTTGAGTTTTCCAGAGCCCGGCAGATTTATCTTCTACGGCAGTGGCGCTGGATAAATTGATCATTCCCCAAGTGAGCAAAAGAATTTCTAGAATGAGTGGAACCCATTTCAGCCATTTGAATTCTTCTTCATAGGTGGTCATGCGGTTTGGATCAAACTGCTGATCGAGATTGGTTTCCATTGAAGTATAACTCATCTTAATCTCCCCCTGAACTTTGGAATACAGCTCCAGGTTTCTTCTTCGCTTCAGCAATCGCTTTATCGTTATAAACGTCTGGATAATATTTTTTCAAATAAGTTTCGATCACTTCTTTTGCAACTGGAGCAGCACCGTGTGAACCTGAACAGGCATGTTCCGCAAAAACGGCGACCACGATCGAAGGATTTTTGATCGGTGCATATCCCACAAACACACCATGATGGCGTTGTTTGTAAGGCATATTCGTACATTTAAGATAAAGTTTGTCAGCCTTTTGAGTAAATAATTGTACCGTTCCAGTTTTACCCGCAAATTCTAATCCTGGTGTATGCAACCAATTCGCAGTCCCACCTGGAGCATTCACCACACCCCAAAGACCTTCGGTCACTAACTCTACGGTTTCTTTTTTTAGATTCGTGCGATCCAAAATTTGAGGAATCGTTTCCTTGATCACTTTTGAATCTTCATTTTGAATTGTTTTAACTACCGTTGGTTTATAGAGAGTTCCACCATTCACAAGAGAAGCATAAGCATTGGCAAGTTGAATCGTAGTCGTGAGATCGTAACCTTGCCCAATGGCTACAGATAAGGTTTCACCTGAACTCCAAGGAGCATTGAATCGCTGTTGTTTCCAAGCTTCGGTAGGAATCAATCCAGGAACTTCGCGACCTACTTCAATGCCTGTTTTTCTCCCTAAGCCTAAGTGCATTGCATATTTAGCAATGTCGTCTACGCTTTTTAATTTTTGAGCAACCCGGTAAAAGAAAACGTCGCAAGAGTGGGTAAGTGCACTCACCACATTCACGTTTCCATGCCCGTGTTTTTGCCAACAGTGAAAGGCGCGATTTCCAACCGAGATCGAACCCGTACAATTAAAAGTAGTATCTTTAGTGATCACGCCTTCTTCGAGTGCTGCAATTGCAGTAATTGTTTTAAAGGTGGAACCAGGAGAAAAGTGATCTTGGATGGTTTTATCTCGAAGAGGATGATTTTCATCAGAGATGAGTTTTGCCCAAATATCCGCATCAGCACCGCGAGAAAGATCTGCGGGATCAAACGATGGACGAGAAACCATGGCTAGAACTTCACCATTACGCGGATCTATCGCAATCAACCCGCCTTGAGTTGCCCCAAAGCCTTTCATAGCTGCGTTTTGTAAATCTTGATCGATACTGAGGATGAGATTTTTTCCAGGAACCGAGGGTTCTTCTTGGTTTTGCGCAAGAACTCGTCCTTTGTTTTTAGCAATTTGAATGCTTCTTCCAATTGCATCCACTTCTACTAATTCAGAACCATCCACTCCACGAAGATATTCTTCAAATTGTTTTTCTAATCCACTTTTTCCAACGGAATCATCGAGTTGGTATTTTCGTGAGGAGTTGGATGCGAGTAATTGATTTAATCCTGGTAACTCTGTAGTGCTAATTTTCCCGATATAGCCATAAAGATTTGAACCCACATCTTTGGCAATGTTCATTCGTGAAATACCCATCTCCACTTGAACGCCTGGCATGTTGATTTTCCAAGTTTCAAGCGCAGCCACTTCATCACGATTTAAATTATCTTTAATGAGCACAGGCATGAAGGAAGCTTGTCCTTTTACCTTTTGAAGTTTTCTTTCGATCTCTTCCACAGGAGTTTTGATCACTCTGCTCAATTGTTCGATGACTTCTTTTGGTTTCCCAGATTCCTTTAAGTATTGGGGAGTAATGTTAACAAAAAATGCAGGGCGATTATCGATGAGTAATTTACCCTCACGATCAAAAATCATTCCTCTGGGAGCTGGAATTTTAACCCGTTTAATTCTGTTTTCTTCAGAGTATTGTCTCATTTGATCACCATTGATCATCTGAAGAAAAAACATACGGGATAAAAGAACACCAATACCGATGAATAAAATACCGTAAATGTATTTGAAGCGATCTTGTAGAAACCGAATCTGCTCTTCATTACCGATAAAACTCATATGAACTCCTCATCGAGATGAAAGTTTCTTTCATGATGACGTTCGGCATCTGGATTTTTTAGAGTCCAATTATCAAATCTTTGAAGAACTCTGAAAGTAATCACGATTAAAATCGCATGACTTAAAATAGTGGGTGCCAGGAGCTGAAGGGTGTGGTGCCAAGCATTTTCTGATCGATTGAGAAGATACAAAATAAAAAGGATCAGTAAACGCATAATGATCGAAAAACTGATTCCCACGAGTACCAATACTTTACTGCTAGAAATTTGAAATTGTTGATATAGAAAACGGGCGATGAAATATACGGCCATGTACGTACAAAGGAAGAAGCCTTGTGGAGCTGCAGAATGAATTTCTACTAAGTATCCAAATAAAAGTGTGAGAATGCCACCTTCAACAAACTCCCTACGGATGGCTACCCATAGAGTAAAAAATAATAGAAAATCAGGTTGAAAAAAAGCAATCGATGGATGATTGAATAAAGTGCTTTGTATGGTGAGAGCCAATAAAGCAATGATTAAGATACCTGGGAAATTGCTGAGCTTGAGTAATCTAGCTTTCATTGTTTTCCCGGTTACTCCTGTTTTGTCACAACAATGACTTCTTCAAGTTTAGAGAAATCCACGCTTGGTTTAACTTCTACTTTTTGAGTCACACCAAAAGATTTGCGAGTCACTTTAATCACGGTACCTACGGGGATTGCCTTTGGAAAATTTGCGCCCAATCCACTGGAGAGTAGAATATCACCTGGTTGAATGTCGTCTACACGGAGTGCGAACTTCAATTGGCAAAGGGTGTCTGTTAATCCTTCTACAATACCGCGGGCGCGAGACCGCATAATATAAGCATCCACTGCAGACATCGGATCAAGGATGGTGACGACATCGGCAGTGTGTTCAGTGACTCTGAAAACCTTTCCGATGACCCCTTCAACATTGAGTACCGCTTGATTAGAATCAATTCCATCTGCAGTACCTCTATTAATGCGTATTGCACGAAACTCACTGGAAACATCCTTAGCAATCACTCGTGCCACTACGGATTGCATTTTATAATTTTCTTTGAACTGTAAAATATTGCGTAAACGAATGTTTTCTTGTTCTAGCTCTCTTAAGTTTAAAATCGTGTTCACGAGTTTACCATTCTCTTCTACAAGAGAATTGTTTTCCTGATGGGTTTTCCAAAGCAAAATATAATTTTGATAGGTGTTTACTGCTGTATCTAAAAACCAGTTAATCGCAATTTGAAAAGGTGAGGTGATAGCTAACGCCGCTCGATCATAGAATTGGAAATCTCTGGGCGTGCGATTGCCAGTATCTATTGAGAGAATAGGGATCAAGAGAAATGCAAGGATCGCAAGATAAAAACGGTATTGCTTGAGCAGCTTTAGCATTGCATTTATCTTATAGTGTGTTTCAATAGTTTCCAAAGGAAATCATCTTATGATCAGTGTTATGCGTACAAAATTTGGACCTAAAGTCATTGGTGGAATCATCGCCGTGATTGCAGGTATATTTATTTTTTCTGGTGTTTTCCTACCGGGAAGTGGCTCCCAGGCCCCGAGTATCGCGGGTGAAGTGAATGGAGAAACTGTTTCTTACTCCGAATATTCTCGTGCTCTCAACCAAAGAGTGGAGTTTTTTAAGGGGATGATGGGCGGAAAAATCACCGATGAACAACTCACTCAATTTAAAATTCGTGAAGCGGTGTTTCAAGATTTGGCTCAAAAAAAGGTCATGGCTCAAATTGCTAAAAAAGAAGGATTTTATCCCTCTTTAGATCAAATTCGTGAACAAATCCTAAAAATGGATGCTTTCAAAAAAGATGGCCGTTTTGACAAGTTGCTCTATAAAAATGTTTTGACCCAAAATCAATACACTCCCACTCGTTTTGAAGAGTTGATTGGGGCAGATTTGATGGAACAAAACTTCAAAAGTTACCTTGGTTCATTGGCTTACGTTACAGCCAACGATGTAGATCGTTCTTTTGAGCAATCTAAGAATAAGAGAAAAATTAAGTATTTGTATGTAGATAACGAATCCCTTCGTAAATTGATGGGTCCAGTAGATGCAAGTGGCGCAGCTCCCAAAGATGCGAAAAAAGCACCACCTAGTATTGATCAATACTCTGCAGAGATGGAAAAGAAGCTTCTTCCACTCGTTAATTCAGGTAGTGATGCTCAAGTAGGCAAAATATTGAATGACGCAAAAGCCAAAGTGAAGACATCCGATTGGTTGAGTCCTGAAAGTGACATGATCACCGGTGTTGGCTCTATTCGTATGGTTCAACCTGAATTATTGGCGATGAAGAAAGGTGATCCTGCAAAGGCCCTTCATCTCATGGGCGGTACATTGTATGCGAAAGTCACGGATACTGAAACTTACGATCCAGCTAAGGTGACAGCAAAAGAACGTTCTGATGCCTATTCAAAACTCCAAACTCAAAAACAAAATGAAATTCTTTCAGATTTGATGAAGAGCTGGACCAAAACTGCAAAAATCACTCGTAATGATAAAGTAGTGGTGGGCAACGGTGGTTCACACGTTCCAGTGACTGCTGATAACTAAAAGCATTCAAATAAATATATTTCACTAAAGCCTCATGATTCAATTATGGGGCTTTTTGTTTCTTTTTTGAGATGACAATTTAGTCACTGGTTCTATTTATCATTTTAAACTTATTTATTTTGATGTCTCGCGCGCATGGATGCGCGAATGCGAGTAGGCAGGAGCCTCATCAAAATAAGTAAGTTTAAAATGATAAATAGAAACATATTGAATAATCAAAGGGTTTCTATGATGATCTTTGAATGAAAAAAATATTCCCACTCATTTTATGCGCATTTTTAGCGATGCCCAATTTTGCTCTTGCTGAAAAAAGATTGGTAACCAAAACCGTTACCGTTGAAGAAGAAGTAGATGCATCGGGCGCGGTGATTCCCGAAGCCAGTAAATTTGGTCTCTATGGAAGCATTTTAGGGGATCCGGGAATCAATTTATTAGGAATTAATCTTGCGTATCAAGTGAGTGAAGATTTTCGCCTAGATGCAGGATTTGGTACCATGTTCAATGTTGCGAATACTTTAGGTGTGGATGCTCGCTATTACATTCCAACAGGCGCTCGTTTTAAGCCTTTTTTTGGTTTAGGTTTGAATGCGCTTTTTGTAAACGCTTCAAATTCATCTATTGATACCAGTGTATTTGATTTTCCAAGTTTCACGGTTATTTATCCGAACTTAAAATTAGGTGTTGAATATAAAGCTCCAAGTGGATTTTTTGTTTCCATTCATTTTTCAGGAATTTTTTGGTTCAATGGTGGAGCAACTTCTAGTTTTACATTGGATCCATACCCATCATTGAGTATCGGTTCTTTTTTCTAGTCAAATCAAAGAGAATTGCAACGGTTCTATAATTAATTGACTTCGGGAAGCTTGGTGGTATGAATACCTCCATCAAGGGAGTTAGATTATGAGTAAATTTATTTTAGGTTTAGTAATTTGTTTAGCTAGTCACAATGCATTCGCAGATGATTGCAGTTCACTTGCTGGCAAATGGAGCATTTCAGATAATTCAGGAACAGTGATTTCAATTCAAGCGGATTGCACTGCTGAATTCACAACGATTGCACCCTCTCATCAAGATGAACCATTAACTTTGAGTTCATTGTTTTTTAATGGCACTCAAATCAGAGCTCAATACGGTGTGAAACCGGGTACGACTGATGAAGGCGGAACCCCAATTCCTAATCCACTACCAGCAGAAATTAAAGCACAGTTACAAGGCAATGTTTTCTTAAATGCAGATGGATCCCTCACTTTCCGCGTGGATTTCATCGATGAATTTTGTAAAGAACAAAGCAATGGTGGGGATCCACTCAAAGTTTGTCCTTCTCCAGCATTTGTTAGAATGTAATTTTTAAAACAATTAGTATTAGATTTAAAACGGGATGGTGATCAACACTATCCCGTTTTTATTTACAAAACTCTCGCACTCTTGCAATAAATTTTGGACGTTGTTCAAAAGGTAAACCATGTCCGCAGTTTTCCCATTCTTCAAACGTCAGTTTCGGATGGGCTAAAGAAATGCTGGAATTTTCATAGTCTTCTTTTAGCCACACTTTTGAATTTTCTCCACGAAGGGCGAGAAAGGGAATTCCGGCATCACAGATTTCTTTTACCCAGCGTTCAATTGGTGCTTCATCAGCTTGAAGAATGGTTTGCACCAGTGCTTCGTGTTCAAAGGGGAATACCCAAGATTCAGGCGAATCACTGATTTTTTTTGCTACTGCTGTTAGATATTGCGCAATTGCTAGATCCGGACAATGAGCAAACAAGTGATCTCGCATCGTTTTGCGATCAGGAAATGTTTCAGGAAGTTTACGAATGAAGTTTGCTAATGGCTCACCAATACCGCCGCCCCATTTACTTTGTAAGCCGATATCGACTGAGATGAACCCTTTGAAAATGGTTCGAAGCGTGGGCTTTGAATTCAAAATTAAATCAGCTGTGGCTAATCCAGAACGCACTCCCATGGAATGCCCAACAATAAAAAGGCGTGAGGGTTTATATTCTTCCACTAATGTTTCGAGTATCGCTATTAGATCACGAGCATAATCTAATGCATGAAATTGGTTTGCTTCCAATGTAGGAACGGGCCTGGATTGGCCGTGTCCTCGTTGATCAGGCGCAATGCATAAAAAGTCTTCTTCTAAGGATGTTGCGATAGGCCTCCAGATATGACCAGTTCCACCCATGCCATGCAAAAATAAGAGCATTGTGAGGCCTTTGGGGGTTTCTTGAGTGTTGCTATGCGGCAACCATTTAAAAAAATGAAGGTCCATATTGACCATCCTTTTTAATCCGACTAGCATCCGTAAGCCAATCTTATTTTGAGGTTATTTCGGGAGATTTTGTGAGTTTAGACTTAAATATTAAAACCGCTGTTCCACAGCAATTCAATAACAGCGCATCCATTGCGCAGTTGCCATCTAAAGAGTTAATTCGCCGTGGTAATATTCGCATGGAAAAATGCGAATTAAAGGAAGCTGGTCAGTTTTTTGAAATGGCTTTGGAGCAAGCAAAATCAGTAAGAGATTTACGAGGCATTAGTGATTCGATTGCACAATTGCTCCGTTACTCCAGTGAAATTGGAAATGAACCAGCGGTGCAAAAATGGGTTAATGAGTTGGAAATCTTTTTAGCTCAAACTCCTGAAGCCAATACTCCTGCAGGCCATTCTCCTAATATTTGGTATTGCCGAGGAATTGTTGCTTTTAGAGGAGCTCAATATAAAAAGGCACAAGTTTTATTTCATCGTTTTTGGCGAGAGTTAGAAATTGAAGAAAATTTATTATCGACAAAAGAATCTTCCACTATTCCTTCTGATGCTTTTAAAGAAATCATGCGCAGTAAAGCTCAAGCATTACTCGCTCTTTCATTAGTGGCCATTGCCCATGGTAAGCCAAAACGTGCAGAATATTTTGCAGAAGTAATTTTAAAATATGCTGAAGTTGAGCGCCCGAGAGGAATTCTCACTTCTACTTATTTAATGTTAGTGCGCTTAGCGGAAAGAGTGAGCGATACCGCTCGTGCAAAGATTTGGCTTCAAAAGGCATTTACCGAATCAGTATCCGAACACAATTGGCATCATTACTTATATGTTCTATATGGGTTTGCACGGGTTTCTCGTATTGAACAAGATTTTGTACAAGCGAGATTCTATTTGGATTTATTAGATAAAGCGGTGATTCAAGATGAATTCAAAAATTTAAAAGCAGAAATTTCTGAAGAAAGAGTGAAGTTGAATTTAAATCGTGTAGATTTAGAAATCGATCTAAATCGGAGCACGATCCGCACGCGTGAGGGTGAAATCAACTTGCGTCGTCAGCATCTTTTAATTGAAATTCTTCATCAGATTGCTCTCGCTCATGAGAACAAAGAAGATGTAGACAACAGACAAGGTTTGTCAAAACAGGAAATCATCGAGAAAGTTTGGAAAGAGAAATACAATCCAGAAGCTCACGATGGAAAGCTTTATTACAATATTAATCGAGTGCGTAAACTACTTGAACCCGATCAAAAGAAGCCAACCTATCTTTTGAATTGGAGACAAGGCTACCGTTTAGCACCTGAATTAAAAGTTCGTGTCATTCAAGGGGAGAAATAAACATGATGAATAGTAAAATAGTGAATTTAGTTGTCGTACTTTCGAGTTTGTTAGTTACAGGATTTGTTGCTCAGGCTCAAATCTTAGATACTGGCGGAACAAGAGTTCCCACTGGAACTCCAGATCCACGCAATGTATGTGTGATTCCAAAAATTGATGGTGATAAAGTTCCATTTCCACTCAAAAATGCAAACACTAAGTTTGAACTAGCTGAAAATGAAACCTACATTTTGAATGGAACCATTGTAACTCAAGAAGGCAAATCGTTTTTCAAAGTTGATTTCAACAGCCAACCTTGGCTTGCAACTCAAAAAAGAACCCAATTTCCTTTATTCATGATCGATTCAAATGATTCTACCATGATGAAAAAATTCAGCGGCAATCTAGTTCAGATGGCAGTGGTGGTTCGCAAGCAAGATGTATCTTCTAGCGGTCAAGAATGGGATTCATCTTTAGTATTAGATGTGATCGCAAGCCCAGTGCTTTTAAAATAGATTTAATGATCAATTAAAAATTCTTCAGAGCCATCCCGGTTTTAGAATCGGGGTGGCTTTTTAATTCTTCAGGTGTTCCTTGAGCGATCAAATAGCCACCTTTTGCGCCACCTTCTTGGCCTAGATCTATTACATAATCAGAATTTCCAATCACGTCTAAGTTGTGTTCAATCAGGATTACACTTTTTCCACGTTCCACTAGTTGATGGAGTACTTCCATGAGTTTCATCACATCATCTTGGTGTAAGCCGGTGGTGGGTTCATCTAAAATGAAAAGGTCATTGGAGGATTTAGATCCATTCTGATTTTTTTCATCAGAGAGTGATTTTGCAATTTTTAGCCGTTGAGCTTCACCACCAGAAAGGGTGGGGCCGGGCTGTCCTAATTGTAAGTAGCCTAATCCCACTTCTTTTAAGAGTTGGATTTTGGATCTCAGATCTTCGTATTCATGAAAAAGATGAAAGGC
This sequence comes from Bdellovibrionales bacterium, assembly GCA_947372355.1. GTDB lineage: Bacteria > Bdellovibrionota > UBA1018 > UBA1018 > CAIMNF01 > CAIMNF01. Next base: position 13,003 of record CANBTI010000066.1, read on the forward strand.
TTCATCAATGGTAGTGAAGAGTAGATCCGAAATAGATTTATTTTTAAAAGTAACATCGAGTACCGGCTTGATGAATCTTTTACCTTCACAATCTTCACACACGAGTTTTACTTCTGCCATGAAGTGCATGTCGATTGCAATTTCTCCTTCCCCTTTACAGGTAGGGCATCGTCCGCCATCCACGTTAAAAGAGAAAAATCCTGGAGTGTATCCCCGTGCAACTGCAAGAGCTTGATTGGAATAAATTTTACGAACTTCATCCCAAGCCTTCATGTAAGTCGCAGGATTTGATCTTGAGTTTTTACCGATGGGTTTTTGATCCAGGAGAATCAGATTTTGAATGCGTTCAAAGCCACTGATCTTTTGATAAGCACCAACACTGGAAACCAGTTCGTCATCCTGATTTTCATCTTCTTCCAGCTCTCTTTCGCCAAGGTGAATTGCAAGAGCTTTGGCTAAAGTTTGATGCACGAGAGTGGTTTTACCAGAGCCGCTCACGCCAGTCACCACGACTAGTTTTTGGAGTGGAAATTCAACATCAATATTTTTTAAATTATGCCCCGTACAGCCAAGAAGTTCCAATTTATAGCGATAGTTTTCAATTTCAACCGGGCGCCCTGTTCTCAGCGGTGCCCACTTCTGCG
>CANBTI010000067.1 GCA_947372355.1 Bdellovibrionales bacterium
TACTGCGGTAAATTTCTGTTCCTTCAAGCAAAGTGAGTAAACTTAAATTTTTGAAATGCTCTTCTAAGGTCGTTACTCCACGGTGAAACCATTCACTTTGATAGTGTGACCAAACAGCATAAACCACTTCAGGCTGAAACTCTTCTCTGAAACGAATGGCTATATTTCCATTTCCATAGGGGCCAGTTTCTGTCCATTTGTAGTTTGCTTCGCCCGTGATTTGAGGCTGAGCTTCGATCCAATAAATAGTTCGAATATTCAGTAAATTTGCTAATTCCACGATGGGAGCTCTGCCAGCAATCAACCAAGAACACTGAGATAAAACAGAGACCAATGAATCAAAGTTCAAAGTGCCGCTGAGATTTACGATCCGTTGATTATTTGAAAAAATTTCACCGGAATCTACCAGCGGATGATCATTGAGCAACACCACTCCACAATCAGGGTGACGTCTTAAAATCATTTCAATCACTTCTTCAAATCTTAAATCCAGCGAATCAGGATGAATGGCAATCCATTTTGAAAATGTTTTTGGAAGTAACTCAGATGTGGGTACTTTAAAAAAATTGCGTGAAGTGACTGATCCTGAGGATGCATCCGAAAGTGGTTCTCCGGCATGAATCTGAAGTGCAGTTAATAACTGAGTGGTAATAATATCAGTGTGGTGAATGTCTTGATCAATTTGTTGATCCCGAAGCCAAGATTCACGATAAATACTCCAAGCATCAAAGGATGCAATGACAGAGTCGTTTCTTACATAATTACCAAATTTAACTGCCGCAGGAATGATCGTAGTTACGATTGCAGCCATACGAGAATAGCGTTTCGAGAAAGTCCAATTGGTTAAAATATCGTAATTTTGAACTAAAGCCTGATCCACCCATTTGGCGACCTTTTTCATACTGTCATCTGCTTTTAGTTTTGGAATTTCGAGTATGCTTGAAATCCAATCCACTCTATATAAGGGTGCCGAATTTTCAGCCCGAACGATGAAATGAAACTTCATCTCTGGATATAAATGTTTAACTGCCTTCACTGCCATTAAAGAACGGAATATCTCTTCAATATCGCCTAATTGAACGATTAAAATTGAAAGTTGTTTTTGAGGAGTCACATCTAATGCAGCACTCATTCAGTACCGCTTCCACTACTAGCAATGCTTAAATCCTCATCGGTGAGAATTTCCAATGCGAGTTCTTCCATCAGTTGCGTAAAGTTTTTTGGATGTTGATCAAGATCTTCAATGATTTTACCTTGAAGTAATTGAATATCAGCTACCATACGTTGTGTCCTCCTTGACAAAACCGTGATTTAAAAACTAAACAGTTTCTATTCTGAGAATCAGATCTTTTGCACCCATGTGATCAGCCTTCATTTGCAAAATCCTTTTTGCAGTGATGAGTGCATTATCTTTTTTACCTACGTGAAACTGTAAACCAGCCAAACTATACAATAAACTAGGACTCACTGGCGCTACATCTACATACTGAGAAAGTATTTTTTCCGCAGTGGTGTAACGTTTAATTTCATATGCACATTTCACCATATGAAATATCGCCGTAGAGTTACGAATATTTTTTTCAAGAGATCTAGCAAAGGCATCGTGAGCGGATTCTTTATCGCCTTCCGTTACACAACAAAGACCCAATCCAACCCAAGCTTTATCGTTATTAGGATTTGCAGCAAGTGCATCCTGATAACAACGTTTTGCTTCAGTCACTTGTCCTTGCTCTAAATAGAGAGAACCAAGATTAGATTGAACCTCATCACTTGCAGGACTCATTTCTAAAGCTTTTTTGTAAGAGCGCTCAGCATCGTTCATCAAACCTAAACGAGATTGGCAATTACCAATCATTTTATAATATTCGCCTTTATCTTGAGCTGAAAGATTTGAAAGTTGCTTAATGGCACGTTGAAGCGCTTGAGCAGCTTCATTATCGCGACCCTGTTGTACTAAAAGTTGTGCGAGTAATTGATAGCCTTTTTGATTTGGGGCAAACGCTACTGAATCCCATGCAAATTGAATTGCTTGATCCACAAGTCCATCGCGATCTGCACATGCAGAAAGTCCTGAATAAGCCACTTCGCTGGATTCTCCAGTTTTAAGAATTGCACGATAAATGTTTCTCGCTAATTCCACTTCTCCAGAATTGAAAAGAATTTCAGCATTTTCGATTAGATAAGGAACATCTTCCTTATCAGCACGAGAGATGCCAGCAGTTGGAGCAGCAGAAATTGCACCCGTACCGTTTTTGATCTCAAGAGCAGGCTCTTCCTTTACTTCAGTGGCAACATTCGCTGTAGCCGCAGTTGCAATTGCAGTTGTAATTGCAGTGGTGGCTGCCGTTACCGCTGATGCGGTAGGAGTATTTACCGCTGTACCAAAAAGGTTAAACGGAGGTGGCACCACTTTTGTAGAAGTTGGATTTGTTTTCTTAGAACGATTAACCTGCATGAGGTAATACTCATAACTTGAGTTTTCATCATCATTTCTCAGTTGAATGGCCACTTCTTCAAGAGAAGATACTGGAAATAATTCAACTTCATCGCTAGATGATAATGAAATACCTTGTTGAGTTATTTTTTTACTTAATTGCTGCGAAATTTTTTCAAACATCTTGTTTGTCCTTAGGCTTTTTGGTCTAACCCATCACCCGTCGGTGATTGGTTTTGACTTTTAAACTTCGATATCGCCTCTTTTTCCTTGAGGCCCCTTAAGATCTGAGCACGAATCTCAAATCCTATATTATTAATGTATAAAAAAAGTGACTGATCCGTCAATTGAATCTCTTTCCCCAAGTGAAGAATTTGTTCAACAACGGCCTGAAAGGATTTTGAACCCTGTAATTTTTCCAGGGTTGACGGTTCCATTAACATCTTTTCCGTTTCAATTTGTTGATCAATCAATTGAAGCATTCTAAAGCAAGACTCACGCTCGGAGGTGAGGGTGTCTACCCAATCTAGTTTTTCATCCGGAGTTGCGGATTGAGCAGATTCCGATTTAGGTGAAAGTAGATCTCTATATTTTTGCACACATTCTAGAAAAGTTTCTAGAAGTCGCGTTTTTTCATGAAACAATATTTCAATTTTAATCATTTAACTGCCTTTTTGAGCTGAATTTTGAGCAATAGCGCCTTTCCAGCCCTCTAGAAGATTTTCCATTAGTTTTTTCACTTGATCAAATTTGGTGTGATCATTTTTGATGTTCCCTTGGATAATTTGCTCGATCATAAACATATAAAGATTTTCTAGGTTCACGGCGATATCACCACCCACTTCGAAGTTGAGGGTATTAGAAAGTTCATTGATAATATCGTGAGCTTTACCAACGGCTGTACCTTTAGTCGCAAGGTCATTTTTTTGACATGCCTCAGAGGCACGCTTGAGGTGATTGATTGCCCCTTCATAGAGCATGACCAATACCTGCTCTTTACTTGCTGTGGTTACCGATGTTTTCCGATATGCATTTAATTTAGACATCTACTATCCTCCGAGAAGCTGTGAAAGTGAATTTCCTCCTCCGCCGCCACCCATGGTAGCAGAGAGGTATTGTTGTTGTTTTTGCATGCCGCTCAAAGCGCCCTGCAAACGACTGAATTGTTCGGTCAAAGCTTGAGATTTCTTTTCTAAGTTCATTTGCTTTCGCTCAATACTTTGATCAATTTGTTTAATTCTAGATTGGATCGCATTTTCACTTGAAGAGATCACCCCGTATTGAGGCTGATTAAACCCATCCAGCACGGTTTTTAATTGTGAAGCAAAACCCTTTTCACCGGAAACCACTTCAGCAATCCCATCATAATCGGTTTCCATCATTTTTTGGAATCGATCTTCCTTAAAAGTGAGGGCCCCTTTTTTATCGAATTCAATTCCCACATCACTCATATGAACAATATGAAAATTATTTTCATTATCAAGATGGGCCGGAAATCCTTCATGCATTAAATTTCTTAAACGAAACTCGATATTTTGAAGACTGGTATTACCGGCAAAGCTGGAGCGAGTATCACTTTTTTCATCCACTTGATTTTGTTTATTTACCCAATCCAAAACCCCGTTCACACCCTCAACTAATTTTTTAACTTTATCGGTAATTTTCGCATAATCGGCTTTGATATTCATGGTGAACTTTTCGCCTGGTTTTGCTTGCTTCAATTGCACGCCTACACCTTGAAAAAAATCACCTACCTCATTGCTTTGAAGCTCTACTTCAAAACCATCAACTGAAACCAAACCATTTTTAGATCCTTTGGTTTCATCTACGTAAAACTCTTCGTTTCCATCTACAAAGTAAAGCTGCGGAAACTTCACTTCATTCTCTAAACCATCTTTTTTCGAGGTTAAAACCAAGCGAAATGGCTTTTCAGGATTAGTGCTATCTTTTAAAACACTCGCTTTTACCACTCCATCAGTTTCAGCATTAATTTTTTGAGCTACACCATAAAGAGAAGCATCATCTGCAGTGACATAAACATCTTTGCTTTCACCATTTGCTAATTCTAAATTAATGTATCCGATGCCTAAAACTTTTTTATTTGGATCACTAAAATTATTAGAAATCATGGAGGAACGACCGGCCATTTCCTTGATTTCAAATTCCCAACTGCCGATGTTCGCTTTATCTTTATCAACAGTAACAGACATTAGTTTTTCGCCGTCACCCAACTCAGCTTTTATTTCTCGAAATTTCTTCTGACCAATCACGCCATCGACGGTTGCCTGCAATCCGCCGAACTTACCTTTAAATTCGCTGAATAATTTTAATTTTGTTTGTTCTGTTTCTTTACGCTTATTGAGCGCATTAATGGGCTGCTTCTCCGCTTCAATAATTGCAGAGAGTGCTTGTTTCAGTTGGCCACCGCCCATTGGGTCAAATCTCAATCCCATGGTTCGAAGTCCTCCTTGACTTCTACATATATTTTGGCTTTTTTTAGGCTAAATTCCAACAAAAACCCTTCGTTTAAATGAATTAGATTCGGAACTATAGAACAGAAATTGACGGTGAACGGGAGGATAGCCCATATTGAAGTAAAATGGCTGTAGATCGTCAAGATCATGGCAATGCCCTAGGATAATAAAGTCAAAGCCTTGTCGTTTCTTCTCTTCTGCAAAACTTCGGTACAGGGGGCGCACCCTCGGGACTTCACCCGGTGCCAACGCTAAATCTTTCTCTTTTTTATCGTGGGAGCGCGCGATGGATTCACCAATCTTCTCGATTGCCTTGCCTGGAAAAAAATTAAGTAACCGTCGAAATCCCCAAGAGCGAAATAACTTTCTCATCAACAAATATCCATGATCACTCTGATCCACTAGATCGCCATGAGCAATGTATACTTTTCCAAGAATTAATTCTGAATCCACCACTTCCACCGAATCTCGAGGGAAGGCCTGCTCTAATTGAAAATCATGATTTCCTTGGATGTAATAAATTTTAACTTTTTTTAAATAAAGTTTTTCAATTGCTTGAAAAAACTGAGCGTGTTTTTGCTTAAAATAGCCCGAATTTCCTATGAAAATATCAAAAATATCACCTGCAAGAACCACCACATCTGATTCAGAATCTGGCTCTTCTAGTGACTTTAAAAAAGATTGATAAATAGATGTACCTGGATCCATCAAATGGAGATCGGAAAAAACCCATAATCTGTTAAAGGCTACATTGGAACCGGGCATGCACCCAGTTTACACTTTTTGATCAAGAATTCTTCCTGATTTTACTCCGGAATGAATGGCTTCTCTTAATTTTAAAAATTCTTCACCAGAAACAGAGCGCAAAACTCCACCGGATGCATCCTTGAGAGTTACTTTAAGGCCAGGTCCGGTTCCCTCTTGGCTTGCTGAAATGCCGTGGGAGTGATTTATTTCATTTGAGGAAAAATCTTCGATCGCTTTTTGTACATTTTCTACGGTGACTAGGAATTCTTCTTTTGGTTCTTGTTCTTTTTTATTTTGATCATGGGGATTGGAACCTGAACCGCCGTGTTTATCCGCGTTCTGGCCGTTCACTCTTTCAAACATTTTCACAGCATTGCTGGGATAAGTGCTTATTTTCATAACTTTATTCCACCCTCATTTCTCTCATCGACGTTTTATGAGCTCAACTTTAATGAATATTTATCAATTAAATCAATTGTTTAACGCAATGCAAAAAATTAATTGTAAATTACATTAGTTTAGTGTAATTATTCACCTGAAACCAAAAGGAGCTACTCAATGAAACCACCTCTCAAACCTACCCTCATACTCGCACTCACAGCCATGGCGGCCACTTCAGCCCATGCTGGAGCGTACAATTTTGGTGGAAATTGCCCTTCTCAAGGAGCTTGGACTCAACAAGCACTTCAACAAACTTCCGTAATTAAAGATGCCGTTAGAAAGTTAAAAGACAATCCTGCATGTAAAGGATTAGAGAACGTTCTTACTGATTTAAGTGCAGCAGCTGCGGGATTAAGCACTCCTCAGGATCAACAAAATCAAGAAACAAGAATGGAAAGCCTTCCTACAGAAATGGGCGCCCTTCAAAAAACACTTACCGACGGAAATTCGGTAAATGGACAAGCCTCTACCATGCTTCTCAATAGAACCATTGAAGCAGCTTCAATTAGTAGCAATATTGGTCAATCATCAGGACTTGGTGCTGTGACTAATGGACTAGTGAATGCATCGACAGTTGCTAGAACTGGTGGATTATCACTTCTTTATAGTCATCTCAAGGCACCGACCATGAAAGGAATTGATCTCGCTACCAAAGTAATGGCAGTTCTTCCTCAGTATGATGAATGCTTAATCGGTCAACCTGCACAAGGATTGGCAATTTTATCTGGTTCAGTAAAAATTGCTGCTGCACTCAGTGCTTCAGGTGAAGGAGTCGGCGATAAATTAGGAGATGCAGTTGCTTCTCTGATGAGCATGCTACGTGAACGCAAATTCACTTTAGCACTTCGTGGATTAGATGAAACTGAATTTTGGTTTTCAATGTCTTGCTTGATTGAAAGCTCTACAAAAAATTACTGTGATGCTCAAGATGCTCAAGAGATCATGAAATACTCTCAAGATCAATATAGAGCTTCGATGAATAAAATTAAAGTGGCCGATAGAGCAAGCCCTTCCTACGATAATCCACTAGAAGGTTACTACCTATTAGTGAGAGAATTACCGATGATTTCGGCTTGGTTACAAAAAGTACAATTTGGTGTTGCACCAAAACTTGCAGCAGATGCAGGATTTAAAAACAAAATTTGGGATCAAGTAACCGATCTAACTAAATCAGTGAATTCACTTACCGGTTACTTCAATGAGCAAATGTTATTCATGCGCGAGCTCACGGATGTGAACGCAAAACGAAATCAACTTTTCGAAGTGATCATGGCGATTAAAGGAAAAATGGCCGGTGGAGCTGAAGGCACAGGAGCAGATGGAACTCAGTTCTTCTCTACTACTGTAAATGAAAACCTTCTTCCCTTCTACCTCATTGGTAGAGATTCAATTCCTGAAGCTTGTCGTGTTTACGAAGGTCACTTGATGGCTCAAGAATGGGATCAATGGATGAAAACAGGTGGACCAAACGGCGAATTCATCGCCGATTTCCAAGATCCTGATAAACTTGCAATCATTGTTGAAGCACGCATGAATGAAATCGTGGCTGCTGCTTCTGCAAAATCAAGTGCTTACTTCCGCCAACGCTTGGTTGTGGATATGCCAAATCTTGTGGGCCAAACACTCACCAGCCAATACATGACTATTCGTAAAGCGTTTGAAAATGTGAACAATTACTTAGTTCGCTTTGAAAATAAGCTTAATAAAAACGATATGGATGTAATTTTAATTCCTAGCGTGCGTCAGACTAAAGTTAAGATTCAAAAATTCTTGAAATCATACGATGCGCTTTATGCTTTAGGAAAGAAAATGGCTAATACCAAGAGCAGCATTGATGATGTCACTCTTGATCCAACAGTCAATGATGCCGCTAAAAAAGTGATCGATACGGTTTACAATGAGTTCAACGTACTTTTCCAAAAAGATACCTACCTCACGAATCGTTTGACGACATTCATTGAAAAAGATTTCGCCATGAGAATCAAAGGGGGCATCAACATGACTCCTTACCAGCAAGATTTGATGATCATCAATCAAAAGAACTTGCTTGAGAAACTCACTGAAGTTCACGGATTGAATCCAACTCGTGCACAACAAGATCTTGCTGCCGCTCAAATGATCAATAAAAGAAATATTGAATCCATTGAAGAGGTATTCGGAGATAGTTTTTACCGCATGATTGCAAATGTAAAAGCGGTTGTGGATGGTAAAGGTGATGCAGGCTTTGAATCAACGATGAACAAAAGATTTCAAAGAGATAAAAGCGCTTTGAATAAAACACTCAATAAATACACCATGCCAATGGCGATCATGAATCCAGGCACAGTGATTGTAAACTGGTTGTTTTCTGGATTTATTGTTAAAAATGCAAAACCAGATCTTTACCAAGCTCCAAAAAATGGAAACCACATCATGGGACGTGATGATAAGTACGGATCATTTGCCAGAATGCAGGCGATGTTTTGTGCTCAAACCCTCTCCTTTGAAAGAAGAAGTCAATTCTATGAACTTTGTAAAAACACTTCACTCAAGAGCTTTTACTTAGACAAACCTGAACTGAACTTAAACTATAACTCTTACCTACCTAACAACACTGTTGCTGCTAATAAAATTAGAGCAAGTTCTGATCTAACCGGTAAAAATATCTGTGCAATGAACAATTACAGCATCAAAAACATTGTTCAATGGTTAAAAGATCAAGATCAAGAAGTGTACGGAGATGACACGATCGAGTAATTTCTGATTCTTAAAAAAACTAAAACCCCTCGATTTAATGATAAATCGGGGGGTTTTTTATTTGTGAAGATTAAATTATTTTAATTGATTAAAGAATGAGTATTTTTATTACTTGACAAATTAAATACAGTTTGTGTATAATGTGCCCAACTGACGTTTTAAGGAGTTATTTATGAAAAATAAATTTTTAGTTTCAAATCTTTTGTTGGCTGTTTTTGCAGTAGGTTGCTCTGAAGGGGCATACACTCCGAATAACACCATTCCTCAAAACCAAGGCGGAATGTATTCACCTACAGGCATTCAACCAGGAATGAACCAACCATTCATGAATCAGCCTATGATGAATCAACAGGGCATGATGAACAATCAATCCAATCAAGCTTATGTTAACTACCAAGCATATCTAAATTATCAGGCACAAGGAATGCTCAGCTGGAAAATGCGCATGAACTTACCAGGGTTTTATTTAAATACTTGGAGATACAAAAGTTGCATTCCTCAACAATCTTATTTGGTTCCATGTACTCAACAAACGGTAGTACGTCGTCCTTGTCCATACACACCTAACACAGTTTCAACCAATTCAAATTCACCAGTGGTGGTGGTTCATGATCACCCAACTACTGATACATCAACTAACACAAGTACTTCAGTAACCACTGATACTTCAGTCACTACTTCTACTGTTGCAACCACCAACACAGGCACAAACACCACCGAAGATACCACCGAAGTTTTACCAATTTCATGGGACAAAGGTGATGCAATGGCTCTTTACCAAAGATTGGCAAGAGAAGAAGAAATTGTAAAAAAAGGCGGATTATTCAAAAGTGCCGTGAAAGCGCGCACTGGTGATCACTATAAATGCGTAGTGGATGGTTCAGAGAAAAAAGCCAAAAACTATGTTTGCGATTTAGAAATTCGTTTAAAAGATGGAATGCTCATGAAACAAGATCCAATTGGAAAATCAGGAACACCTGAAATTACCACTAGCTCAATGTTTAAGGGCGAACTTTTAAATATCGGAATGCCTGGTGAAGCTCCTGAAGTTGGATACTTAACTGTTGCAGGTAAATCTGCACTCTATTTATTTGCCAACATGAAAGCAGAAACCACTCAAGGAAAAGTGGAAGAAGCCGGAATACCAGATGCAAAAATCAAATCACTAGGCCAAACCAAATGTTATCAATTTGTTTCAAAAGACAAGACCACAACAGAATGCGTAATTAAAATTGATTCAAGTAACGGAAAAGCACTAGATCTTTAAAATATAACTCTAACGAGTTTTCCAACGTCGATGGCTCCACAACCAATCTTGTGGGGCCATTTTTATTTCTGCATCTAATTGCTGAACAAATTTTCTCGTCACCACTAAAGCTCTAATACTGTTTTTTTCACTCAAACCATGAGCATTTGCGATTTTCTTTACCTGAAACTGTTCTTCTTGAGTTAGCTCACTCATGAACGGAGTAGGAGCATCTAACAACTCAAGCCTCCAAACATAACGTGATCTTCCCACCCTCTTAATCCACCCATAAACAGGAGTGAGATCTTTTTGGACAGTCAATATGCCAGGACCAGGAACAAAGTAAGTACTCTGATTTAAAAATTGGAATTCAAAAGCCTTAGCGTAATCATGGGGTGCTTGATCGGATAGTAATCCCACGGTGAAGGGAATCAAATGTGGTTGATCCAAAACCGATTTTAAATTTTTAATGGCAATAAATTTTGCACCGAAGCGCTCACGGGATGCAATCACCACTTTATTTAATTTTAGGTTCGCTAAAGGCTTATATACAGCCAAAAACTCATATTTTGATGCTAAAGAGAACGATAACGAAAGCCATTCCCAATTCCCCATATGACTAGAAATGCCAGTTACATTCTTATTTTGTGCGTAAAGCTCTCGAAGTAATTCTGGATTCTCTAAAGGACATCGTTCTTCAATCTCTTTTGCGCTAATTGAAAATGTTTTAATTGTTTCAAAAATTAAATCGCAAAAATTTCGGTAAAACTTTTTTTGAATTTTAAGAATTTCCAGTTCTGATTTTTCAGGAAATGAATTTTTTAAATTCTGCCAAACTACTTTTTTGCGATATCCCATCACATAGTAAATTCCAAAGTAAGTGAGATCAGAAAAACGGTGGAGAACCCAAAAGGGAAGCTTGGAAATCAGAGTGAGTAAAATTCCGATCGTATTCATTTTTTAGATGCCGGGCAAAAACCCGGTCTTGGTCCAATTTTGGGGAACTCTCTACACACTTCAGGACGCTTTTCATAAACGGTGCAAAGTCGATCCTCACCTAAAAAAATACAGTCTCTCCCATGCCTTTGCTCAATCATAAATAAACCACTGTTAGCGTGATAAGAGCGAACAAATCCTTCTTTAATCAATCGTTTTGCTACTTTTTTAAGAGAACTCGCCGCCTCATCTTCAGTGATCAGTTCTAGCCGAATTAAATCATAAGCACTTGCCTCAAGAGGAAGAGTGCAGCAGCCAGACCAACAACCATCACACATTCCCTTTTTATAAGGTTTCCATGTGCTTGGTTTTTGAGCATCTGATTTCATTAATTTAGAAGAAGAGTTGGCCACCTAAAATCCATCCATTAGCAACGCTGGAATTACTGATTCCAGAATCACTTTCATGTTGATACAAATAATTTCCAAATACCCGAACCACACCAAAATCTATAAATGGACCCAATTCTATCCGATGTCCAACTGAATTTAAATAATAGCGATAAAGTGAATATATACCAAAATATTTGTGAAGATAGAGGGTTGCACTCAATCCAAGATACCCTTGTCGCAAGGTGGTGGGCTCAGAGCGAAAACGAATCCCCGCTTGAAACGTGAGATTGGTATTTTGAACATTGTAGCCAAATAATCTTAAATGAAATCGAGCATGATCTTCGACATTAAAAACATGATCGTGTTCATACTCTAATCCGAAAATTTTTACGTAGGCGCCTAGTCCTAATCGAAGATCTTCTTTGCCCCCCTGAGACCTGGGCACTAAATTATATCCACCCAAAATAAAAAATTCATAAGGGGATGGGGAATTGAGAGCCAGCCACATATCCGACCACTTCATTCGATCTCTAGTTGCTAACCATTCATCCAAACTCCAGCGGGACTGGCGCTTCACATCTGCCTTACGACCCACAAAGCTCCAAGGAGCACTTCCACCATTTGATGCGCCGCCTCCAGACTGAGCAAAACTCCAAATAGGGACTAATAACGCGATACTCAAAATGATGGATCTCATTCTTACATTTTACCCTCGAAATCACTTGCTGTGTGAAACATTTTCGTGAAATACAAGGGGGATCAAATGAGCTCGAAACTACTAAATTCATTCATGGTAATTTCTATTTTAACGCTCGCTCTTCCGTCGTTTGCGACTGAATCACTTTCACCGCCTCGCGAGCCGTGTCAGATTAAAACGGGAATTCCCGCTCCACTACGCAAACCAAAAGATATCATTCCGCTTGGATGCGAACGCCCCTTCACCATTCATGGTGAAACTTATTCTACCGATTCACCCCAGTCACAAGACGCTTCCACTTTAAAATACTTTGTCGACTCGGTCCCAGAATCAGCTTCTTATCTTGAAGAATATCAATCCACTCGAACTAAAAGTAAAATTAGTGCGTACACCGGCACTCTTGGAATTTTGATGTTTATCTTTTCAAATCCAATCTCTAAACAATTTAATCCTGACTCTCAAGATTCAATCCGAACCACCTTACGCTTAGGAGGAATAGCGCTAGCTGCTGGAGGATTTTTTTACAGTTTTACTATTTTAAGAACAAACGAATACCTGATTCCTAAAGCAGTAGAAGCTTATAACAAAACCAAACCAAACGACCCAATCGAATTACAATTCACCACCGGGTGGAGATTTTAAATATTATGCCAAAACGTTTAGACATTAAAAAGATTTTACTCATTGGAAGTGGCCCCATCCAAATCGGACAAGCTTGTGAATTTGATTATTCTGGAACACAAGCAATCAAAGCCTTAAAAGAAGAAGGTTACCAAGTAGTTTTGGTCAATTCCAATCCAGCTACGATCATGACCGATCCTGAACTTTCAGATAAAGTTTATGTGGAACCACTCACTGTTCCAGTTTTAGAAGAAATCATTCGCTTAGAAAAACCGGACGCCATCCTTCCCACTATGGGCGGTCAAACGGCACTCAACCTCACTCTTGATTTACACAAAGCGGGAATCTTAGCTAAATACAATGTTGAAATTTTAGGAGCAACTCCTGAGGTGATTCATAAAGCAGAAGATCGCGAAACTTTCAAATCCATTATGGATTCAATCGGTGTTGAAAGCGCAAAATCAAAAGTAGCCACTACCATTGAAGATGGTAAATTAATTTTAAAAGAATTTGGATTACCACTGATTCTTCGTCCTTCATTCACCTTGGGTGGAGAAGGTGGCGGGGCAGTTTATACTGAAGAACAATTCGTTGAAAAATTAGGACGTGCACTTTTCTTATCCCCTAACAGCAGCTGTTTAGTGGAAGAAAGTTTACTCGGTTGGAAAGAATTCGAACTAGAAGTGGTTCGAGATAAAAAAGACAACGTGGTGATCGTTTGCTCCATTGAAAACCTGGATCCAATGGGCGTTCACACTGGAGATAGCATTACCATT
>CANBTI010000068.1 GCA_947372355.1 Bdellovibrionales bacterium
TTGAACTTCAACTAATGCAAGGGTACGAGCACAGCGATGTTCTTGAATGGAGAACTCGCCCGTTGCGCCTTGAACATTGGTAGTGGTTTCAATGATGGTTTTAAATTCATCACGCGTAGAAGGTGCGTTTTTTAGTCCTTTTAACATCAATGATGCTGCATCAAAGGCGATGGCATCTAATTCACCTGGTGTTGAATTATAGGTAGAAGTATAGAGATCATAAAATGCTTTGGTATCCGCAGTTGCTTGAATGGTATTGAATGCAACCGGAAAGATAGCATCATCCACTTGATCTTGGGCGCGTTGGGTGAGCTGTGGAGAATTCCATGAAGTGATGCCTAAGTATTTTAAGTTTTTAGCATCACGGTAAGTGAAGGTTGGAATGATTTGTCCGGCCGTTTTAGCTTCATCAGCAATGAATACAGCATCGAAATCCACAATGGGAGGAAGGTTGTAGTATTGAGCGGTACGAGTTGTTTTATGCGTAATGTTTAATTCTTTACGTTTTTCAGCCAAAGCCTTTTGCTCTTCAACGCGTTTTTCTGGATGAGCAAGACTCAAAATCTTATCCACGGGTGAACGAAAATCAGTAACATTTGGATCATAATATTCGGTATGAACTACGTCTCCATTGCGAGCGAGCACTTCTGCTTTGAAGGTTTGAACCATCTCTTCGCCTGGCTTATTGGAAGGCGCAATCACTGCAAATTTTTGATAGCCCTTTGTTCCCATTGCGTAATGTACTGTTTGAGAAACTTGATCCTTAGTAGAAATGGAGCAAAAGAATAAATGAGAAGCGAGGGGAGCTTGAACTTGTGCAAGAGAGATGAGTGGAACTTGATAGAACTCAGCTTTCGTAGCAAGAGTTTCGATTCCTTTACTAATCACAGGACCAATCACAGCAATCACTTGATGTTCTTCAACGAGTTTTTGGAGCGCTTGCATTTGTGAGTTGGCGTTATCACCGCTGTCTTCAGCGACTAATTCATAATCTTTAGCACTGCTATCATTAGAGTGTTGAAACGCAAGTTCAACTGCACGCTGAACTTTTTTACCGAATGCTTCATATTTTCCAGAAAGTGGAATGAGTAATCCAATTTTTTTCCGGTTCACCGCTCCAGTATAAACAACCAATGGTGAAGTGATCATCACCGGACTCACGCCCGTTCGAGTTGCATCCGGAGATCCAGTTACCACGGTAGTAGAAGTTGGCTTTTTCTTTGCAGCGGTCATTGCTTGAGAAGCTTTTTCCTTCAAAGCTAAAACTTTATGCTGTTGGTTTTGATCAATTGAACCTAGATCAATTGCATTTAAAATATCAAAGCTCTCTTGATTTTTTCCTGAAGAGTAGAATGCGGTGGCTAAATTAAATTGATAATATCCACGATATTCCTGCATTTGATTTTCTTCAATTGCACGATGGAAATGCTGAGATGCAATTTCTGGATGCTTGTTCCCAAGCTCTACTAATCCTTTTAAGTTCCAATACTCAGCCCGTTCCTTCAGGGAGATTTCAGAAATGGGTACAGAATCAAGAGTGGCGATTGCA
The DNA here is from genome assembly GCA_947372355.1 of Bdellovibrionales bacterium. Taxonomy (GTDB): domain Bacteria; phylum Bdellovibrionota; class UBA1018; order UBA1018; family CAIMNF01; genus CAIMNF01. Next base: position 1,550 of record CANBTI010000068.1, read on the forward strand.
TTTTTATAATCGCTCTTTTGATAAAAGTTTTGAGCTTTGCTAACAATTCCAGGATGAGAAACCTCAGTATTCAAGGGTTCTTGATAAGGGGTATGAGTTTTACGAATAGGCTCGTTAGCACAACCTGAAAGAATCGCGAGAAGAATGAACAAGGAAGAAAGTTGATTGATTTTTTGCATATTATTCAAAGATCCGTTTTACTCTTTCGAAAAAGCCGTGATGAAGAGGATGGGATTTTCCATCTTTTTCTAATGATTCAAATTTACGTAAAACTTCAATTTGTTCAGCTGAAAGTTTAGAAGGAATTTCAACCAACACACGAACCAGTTGATCGCCTCTGCCACCGCGTCCGAGGTGGGGGAGACCTTTTGATTTTAAACGAAATACTTTATGAGATTGAGTTCCGGTTGGAATTTTCATTTCCACTTTTCCATCTAGTGTAGGAACGAAAATTTCTGCACCCAAAGCTGCTTGAACAAAAGTGATGGGTACATCACAAATCACTTCAGCGCCGTCTCTTCTAAAGAAATCATGCTCCAAAACATTTACCGCAATATAAAGATCGCCTGGAGGGCCACCTTGATCACCAGCTTCACCTTCATTGGTGAGTTTCAATCGTTGTCCGGTATCAATCCCTGCAGGAATGGTTACTGATAATTGAGAATTCTTTTTTACTTTTCCAGCCCCACGACAAGTGCCGCATGGATTAGCAATCACTTGGCCCGTTCCATGACAATGAGTACATGGGCGAGAGACTGCAAAAAATCCTTGTTGGAAAGTGACTTCACCACGACCCTGACAAACTTTACAAGTTTCAGGCTGAGTTCCTGCTTTTGCACCTGATCCATGACAGGTATCGCAATCAGAGCGTTTGTTTACGTTGATTACTTTTTCAACACCTTTGTAGGCTTCTTCAAATGTAATATCTACTTGGGTTTCTAAATCTGCACCCGCGCGGGCACGGCGACCGCCGCGACGTCCGCCTCTTCCGCCACCACCGAAAATATCTCCAAAGATATCTCCGAAAATATCATTCATGTTGGCGCCATCACCAAAGCCACCGCCGCCGAATGGACCTTGTCCACCGCCGCCCATGTTAGAAGCTGCATGACCGTATTGATCGTACATGCTCTTTTTCTTTTCATCGGAAAGAGTTTCGTAAGCTTCGTTTGCTTCTTTAAATTTTTCTTCAGATTTTTTATCATCAGGATTTTTATCCGGATGATATTGAATAGCCATTTTGCGATAAGCTTTTTTAATTTCTTCCGCACTCGCGCCTTTTTTAACGCCTAAGACTTCGTAATAATCTCGTTTAACAGCCATTTTGTGTTCTCTCGATCGGGTGTTTTAAATACAAACGAGTTCTGAGTGAATCACCCAGAACTCGTAAGCTAATATTTTTATTAATTATACCTGTTTGAAGTCGGCATCGATGACATCTTCATCTTTTTTGCCAGCACTTGCACCTGCAGCCGCTTCAGGACCAGCGCCCGCACCCATATCAGGTCCGGCAGCACCAGCGCCAGAAGCTTTGTAAAGAGTTTCTGCCATTTTGTGAGATGCAGTTTGAAGATCTTGAGTTGCTTTTTCGATTGCAGCAAGATCATCGCTCGTTACGAATTTCTTCGCTTCTACGATCGCAGCTTCCACCGTTGTTTTTTCAGAAGCTTCTACTTTATCGCCACTTTCTTTCAAAGTTTTTTCGATTTGGTAGATCATGCCATCAAGAGAGTTACGAGCGTTCACTAACTGTTTACGTTTTTCGTCTTCAGCTTTGTGCTCTTCTGCTTCTTGTTGCATTTTTTTGATTTCAGCTTCAGTCAAACCACCGGCAGCAGTGATCTTGATTGATTGCTCTTTACCTGTTCCAAGATCTTTTGCTCCTACGTGAACGAGACCGTTCGCATCGATATCAAAAGTAACTTCAATTTGTGGCATTCCGCGAGGAGCAGAAGGAATTCCCACTAAGTCGAAACGACCAAGTGATTTATTGTGTTCTGCGAAATCGCGTTCACCTTGAAGAACGTGAATGGTCACTGCAGTTTGGTTATCAGCAGCAGTAGAGAATGTTTGAGATTTCTTGGAAGGAATCGTGGTGTTCTTTTCGATGAGTTTTGTGAACACGCCACCCATAGTTTCGATACCAAGAGAAAGTGGGGTTACGTCTAATAGAAGAACGTCTTTCACTTCACCTTTAAGTACTCCACCTTGAATCGCTGCACCCACTGCAACCACTTCATCTGGATTCACGCCTTTGCTTGCTTCTTTGCCGAAGATTTCTTTTACTTTGGCTTGAACGCGAGGCATGCGGGTCATCCCACCGACTAGGATCACTTCATCAATTTTATCTTTAGAAAGACCAGCATCTTTTAATGCCATCTCACAAGGACCAGAAAGTGATTGAATGAGTGCATCCACTAACTGCTCCAGTTTTGAGCGAGAAAGTTTAATGTTCAAATGCTTAGGACCACTTGCATCTGCAGTGATGAATGGAAGATTGATGTCTGTTTCAGTTTGGCTAGAAAGCTCATGTTTTGCTTTCTCAGCAGCTTCTTTCAAACGTTGAAGAGCCATTTTATCTGAACGAAGATCAATGCCAGATTCTTTTTTGAATTCATCGCAAAGGAAATCAATGATTTTTTGGTCGAAGTTACCGCCGCCCAAGAATGTATCTCCGTTGGTCGCTTTCACTTCGAATACGCCATCACCGAGTTCAAGAACAGAAACGTCGAACGTTCCGCCCCCTAAATCGAATACAGCAACAGTCATGTTCTGACCTTTTTTATCTAAACCATAAGCAAGTGCGGCTGCGGTTGGTTCATTGATAATGCGTTTCACGTCTAAGCCTGCGATACGTCCGGCATCTTTTGTTGCTTGTCTTTGAGCATCGTTGAAGTAAGCAGGAACAGTCACTACCGCTTCTGTTACTGGTTCACCAAGATAATCTTCAGCAGTTTTTTTCATTTTTCCAAGAACCATTGCTGCGATTTCTTGTGGAGTGTAATCACGATCGCCCACACGAATCGTTGCATCGCCATTTTTTCCTTCCGCTACTTTAAAAGGAGCAAGTTTTGCGAATTCAGCGATTTCTTTTGAATTGAATTTACGACCGATCAAACGTTTCGCTTCGAAAATTGTTTTTTCAGGATTAGTCACCGCTTGGCGTTTTGCTGCTTGTCCGACTACTTTTTCTCCGCTCGCGAGAAAACCCACGATAGAAGGAGTGGTGTTACCGCCTTCAGAGTTGGCGATTACTTTTGGTTCGCCACCTTCTAAAACAGACACACATGAATTGGTTGTTCCTAAATCGATTCCTATAATTTTACCCATACTATTTCTCCTTCTTAATTAAACTTTTGACGTTGAATCGTACTTCATCGCCTTAATACGTTAATGGTTACTGATTTTTACTTGTCAATTCCTGAGCTCAACATTACTCGGCTCGCTCTTAATAAACGGCCATGAAGCGTATAGCCCTTTTGAAGCTCTTGAGTGATGATTCCCTTAGGTTTATCGCTCGGCATTTCGCCTGAAGCTTCGTGTAATTCTGGGTTGAACGGATGATCAATCGCAGGAATCACGGCAACGCCTTGTTTTCCAAGAGTGGTGATAAATTGCTGAGCCACCATTTTTAAACCGCTGAGTAAATTGGCATCGGTATCTGGTTTCGCGTATTGAAGAGCGCGATCCAAGTTATCGATCACTTGAAGCAAATCTCCTGCTACGTTTTCCCAGCCAAACTTCATCGCATCTTGGCGTTCTTTGATGGCGCGTTTTTTGTAATTTTCAAAATCGGCGTACAAATATTTATATTTTTCTTCAGAGTGAGCGAGTTTCTCCATAAGAATTGCTTCCGGTGATTTTTCAGTTACGTTTTCAGCTTTCGCTGCAGACGCATTGATCTCTTCCACTTTTTCAGTGTTTTCAAACTTTTCTGTGTTTTCTGACATACGGGATACACTATGGTGCTGGTTTTCCACTTGGCAAGGGTTCCAAGTGAAAAAAATGGAAAAAAGTGATCTACTGGTGTGTGCGGCGCGTCTTAGTTAGAGGGAAGAGCTTGCTGGGGCTCTTCTAGAGACATCGCCATGGTGAACGGCTGAATCCTTAGGATTGAAAATTACGTACTTTTTATCGTGGGTGCAGTTCACTTCATTCGGGCAGAGTCCGGCGTTGTTTTGAAGGCATCCCACTGGAAAGTTAGTGGTGAAGGGATCAGACGAAGTTTCCATTTCGTAAATAGAGAGAGAGCCCACACAAAACTTTTTATTGCATCCGCCATCGTTGCCTAAAGTTACAACCGAGAGAGTTTCATATTGATAAGTGTTTCCGTATGAATCGGATTTGTTAGAGATTAATTTTTTGATTTGATCGTTTGCTGTGGTCACTATCAGTGAATCTTTCACTTTTTTACTTTCGCATTCTTGGGAAGTGGCTGGACAATTTCCTTTTGAATCCGCTAAACAAGCGAAAACTTTTTTCTGAATCGTATTGGGAATAAAATCTAATTGAGTGATCGGTTCTTTATTTGTTTTAGTGGTTCCGCAAGGAAGAGTAGCGAAGCAAACTTTTTTATCACAATCAATTGCAGCAATGGTTTGAGGTTTGTAATCGGATTCGATGCAAGATTCGCTCGCGCGAGTGATACTTGAAGTGCTTAAAAATAAGCCTAAAAATAAGATAAAATTGCGATAATTAATTGACATGGATCAAGTGGCTCCTTGATCAAAATTTACCTGTATTTTCTAGTGCTTTAAACAATTGTTATTTTGACGATGGATCTCGACCTATACCAGCATCTTCACAATCGTATCGGATAACGCAAATCCTCGAGGAGTAGCACGAAGAAAATCAGGGCGAGTTGGATGATTTTCTAACAAGCATTCATTGATCAGGAGTTCTGCTTTTTTCTTTTGTGCATCTCTCACGAGCCATGCACGAGAAAACCCTTCATCCAATCGAACGGCGAGCATCCATTTTTCTAATTCGATTTGATCAATAGAAAGAGATTCATTCCATTCAACCGCTAATTTTTTTTCATCGATCAAGGTGTTTGCATATTTATGAAGTGAAGAGAAATTTTTGAATCTTGAGCGTTCGCTTGAAGAATAAGAATGCGCAGATGGACCAAAAGATAAATAAGAGCCACCCTGCCAATAAACTAAATTATGACGAGCTCGTAAATCATGGCGTGCGAAATTTGAAATTTCATAATGTCTGAATCCATGTTCTCTCATGAAGGAATCGATCAATAATAAATGGTTTAATTGTTCTTCATCATTGGGAAGATCTTTGTACATTTTATGATGAGGGGGAAGGGTGAGAAGATAAATGCTCAAATGAGTGATTGGGAAACTCATGAGTTTTTCCATGTGAGAGCGAAGATCATCCAGCGTTTGCCCCGGTACTCCGCAAAGTAAATCCGTGGATACATTTTTAAATCCAGCTTCAAAAACCGTGTTCAAAGATTTCAGGGCATTTGCTTCATCATGAACGCGGCCTAAAATAGCGAGGTGTTCGTTCTTTAAACTTTGCACTCCCATGCTCACGCGATTGATGCCGAGTGCGCGATATTTTTTAAATTGTTCGAGTTCAATCGAAGAGGGATTGGCTTCCATCGTCCATTCCGTTCCATCGTTTGGTGCAAGGGAAGTGTATTTAAATAACTCACCAAAAATTCGCGCCATGGAATCGGGCGGAGTCATGCTGGGGGTTCCACCGCCCAAAAACATTGTATTTAAAACAGGGGCGATCACGCCGGATTCACCGCGCAGTTTAATTTCCTCTATGATGGCTTTTTCAAAAGTGGGAGCATCTCCTGCAGCGGTTTTTTCGCGCCCGATGGAATAGAAGTCACAATAGTGACACTTCGATTCGCAAAACGGGAAATGCATGTATAGAGAGGAGAACATGAGAGTACCTTAGTCGGGGATGAGTTTAGTGTCAAAATATTGATAAAATCATCCTTTTTATTGTTTGTGAGATGCGCAAATGAGATTAAGAAAAACGTCAATTTAGCCGAATGGTTAGGCATGAATATTAAAATTATTTCTAAAAGTTTGGTTTTGATCGGAATGATGAGTTTGGTGAATGGTGCTTTGGCTCAAACTTCAAAGTTCCCAACCCCCACACCAACCCCAACTCCTCCAGGAACTATTTCTTCTTGTTTAGATTACACTCCTAAAGATATTCAAGCTTCCACTGACAAAGTCATTTTTTGTATGGATCTAGAAGGTAAGACATCGGTAATCGATGTAATGAAGGAAAGAAAACGTTTAAAGAATTCAAAAGCATCTTCACCTTTAGAATTGAAATGGACTCCTGTTGATCATCTTTCCGAAAAGAAACTCAACGAATATGGAATAAAAAAAGCGATAGGAATGGGTGGAGGAAATTATAATCCTTACGCACCTAATGGTTCATCTATGGGAATGGGTGGAGGAATCTATAATCCTTACGCTCCTAATGGTTCATCTATGGGAATGGGTATCAATCCAAATGTGATGAGTGATATGAATTCCGCAACTAGTGGAATGAAGAAATCTTGTGCAAGTATTTCACCGAATGATATTATGAGCACTAAAGATAGAGTTATTTTTTGTAATGGACTTGATGGTAAACAATCAGTGATCGATGTCCTAAAAGAACAAAGTCGTTTGTTTGGAATGTCACCAAGTATGATTCGTGAAGTGAGATTTACTCCGGTGGATAAACTTTCAAAGAAAAAATTAATTGAATTTGGATTAATGCAAAAATCTCCAGAGAGTCATTCTCTAGTGAACAAAGATTTTGATATGGTTCGAGATTTCTGCGAAGGACTTCAAGATCAAATTATTGATCGCGATGAAAATCAAAAAGAGATACAAGCTCGAATTGACTCGCTTGATAAAACAAAAGATCAAGTAGACATTAAATTTCTAAAAGCAAAACAAGATGCATTTGCAAAGAGTAACTCTGATAGTAATTGTAAATTCAAAGCACCTGCTGACGTGAAAAAATCTCATTGGAACACTTGCAGCTCAGATTGTTTACAAACTGCCTTAGATGGTTGCCCTGCGGTGATGGCTAAATTAGGTAGTGGTATGAAACAAAATCATAATAGCACTTGTCCAGAATGTGAGAAGAGCGTTACTGGAAAAGCGGAAGCCGTAAGACGTGCTTATGATATGGGTTCTCCAGTGATTGAAACTCATTCGAATGAGTCTTCTCCTGCTCATATAGGTAATTAGTTTGCCTATTCAGTAATACGCCAAGGCTTTGACCCCGCATCAAGCATTTGTATTTAATTCACGGAGCAAGAAACTCCGGTAATCTTAAACTGTCAAAACATTGATCAGTTTTTTAACTAAACAGCCATTTTTGCCTAGTGAATGTAAAAAATAGTTTTTGGTATCCAGATAAAAGTCCGCTACTATTTTAGTAGGGCCTATTGTCTAAGATGGAATTTTAGACTGTTAACAGTAACGCTTAAGGAGCGGAACGACCATGAATAAAATGAGCACGATGCTTGGAATATTTTTCTTTTCTTCTCTATTCTTCAATATTAATTCAGCAAAAGCAGACGATGCTTGTACCAGCTACAGCGTTGATGATGTGAAGAACTCTTCTGAAAAAGTCATCATCTGTACAGGTACAGATGGCAAGCAATCGGTGATTGATGTTGCTAAAGAGAGAAGCCGATTATTCGGAATCACTCCAGGCGGTGCTGCGGTTGTGAAATGGACCCCAGTCGATAAACTTTCAAAAAAGAAACTTCGTGAATACGGTTTCATTAATGCTAACGGCGGCGGAAGTAGTAGTGGTAATGGCGGCGGTAGCGGTGGTGGTAACGGCGGCGGCAACGGCGGCGGTAACGGCGGCGGTAATGGAAATGTTAACGGCGGCGGAAACGGAAATGCTAACGGCGGCGGTAATGGAAATGTAAATGGCGGCGGCAACGGCGGCGGTCATGGTGGAGGAACGGTTTACCGTACAGATCCAGCAGTTCAAGCAAGAATTGATTTTGATGCACTCAAAGATTTCTGTGGTGGATTAAATGATCGAATCGCTGATCGTGATGATGCTCAAAAAGATGTTCAAGCTCAAATTGATGCAATCAATGCAAGCTTACCTGGTCTTCAAGCAGCAGCAGATAGAGCTTACAAATCTGCAATGACCGGTTGTCGCAAAGATTGCTTGAGAATGGCAATCACTAAAGACGGCACTTGTTCTTTACCTCCAGAAAAAATTGCGGAAATGGTATCTAAAGAAGATTTAAATAATAAACTTCTTGGAGTGGATATTTATTTTGGTGGTCAAAGTAAATACATTGAATTTATTAACGGAAACCAAAATCCAGATACATCTAAAGTTTGTTCAAAAATCATGATGAAGGCTGAATGTAAGGCTGAAATCGTGAAAGCGGGAGCAATCGCTGATTGTGAAGAATCAGTAGCTTGGCTTGCAGCTCTTAAAGCGCTAGACGATGCTCAAAAACAAATTGCAGATTTAAAAGCAAGACAAAGTGGTTATGCAAGAAACAGTTCTGGTAGAAGTTGTACGATTACTACAGCAGCAGACACCAGAAAACCACAATGGGATACTTGTAGCGCAGATTGCTTACAAAAAGCTCTGGATGGATGTCCAAATATTTTAGCGCAAGCAGAAGTGGAAGCGAATCGTCGTCCTAATTACTGTCCTGATTGCGGTGTAAATGGTCAGGGTGGCGGACAATGTGCTTACGGAAATTGTGGTGGAGTGAGCAAAGCGGCTCAAATCATCGCCGCTCTCGGCGGACCAGTTTCCAGTATCGCTAATGGTCTTATCGGTATGTCGATTGCCAATAACGGTTTGAGTGCTTGTACTTCATCTTACTCTCAATACTTAAACGTAATGACCAACGTGGGTATGTCTCCACAGGGCCCAATGTGCGGTGGAATGATGGGTATGGGCGGCGGATTCTCTGGAAGTTTGGGAATGGGCCAAATGGGAATTAATGGAATGGGCGGCGGAATGTACAATCCATATGGCATGGGCGGAATGGGTGGCATGGGCATGAATGGCGGAATGTACAATCCATACGGCATGGGTGGTATGGGCGGTGGAATGTATAATCCTTACGGCATGGGCGGAATGGGAAATGGAATCGGCATCAATGCCGGTATCAATCTCGGCTTAGGCGGCATGGGTATGGGTGGCGGAATGTATAATCCATACGGCGGTGGCTTGTACGGCGGCGGCATGGGTATGGGTGGCGGAATTAATCCATACATTATGGGTGGCGGCATCGGTGGTGGTATGTACGGCGGCGGCATGGGCGGCGGAATGTACAATCCAATGATGGGTGGCGGCATGTACGGCGGTGGTATGGGTGGTGGTATGGGAGTTCAAACTCAAATGTACAATGCTCAACTTCAAATGCAGCAAAATGCAGCTCAACAAGTGGCGATCCAAAACAGCATGATGAATGGCTACAATAACGGTAGCAGCATGTATGGAATGGGTAACATGGGACAAAGTCCTTACTACGGTATGGGTGGAAGTTTAGGTAATGGTACCTATATCAATCCAATGATGAATATGAATGGATATGGTTACGGTAACTACAATCCATACGGCAGTGGAATGTACGGCGGCGGTACCGGATTGGGATTCAGTGCTGGCATCAACGCTGGTGTTGGCTTCTACTAATAAATTAAATTGATTTAAAATGCTTAAAAACCCTGAGTGGAGCCTCCATTCGGGGTTTTTTATTTTGACTTGAAGTGCCCCATCCCTTATACCTCTGTAGTCGGGTAATTCCGATTTCCGAGAGTCTCCATCACAGAGTGCTTTGCGTTCTAGGCGGTTCCGGGATCTTTCCGTTAGGATATAAATAATAATGACAAAAACGACGACTACTACTGATGCTGCTGCAGCATCAAAAGCTGCTATTGCTGCTAAGGCTGCAAAAAAAGCTTTGCTTAAGAACACAGGTTGGATGAGTGAATTCAGCGATGCTCAAGGTGAGCTTGTTGAAACAAAAGTAAAAAAAGACGAAGACTTCACTGAACTCTTCGAAGCAGCACAACAAAATAATGAAATTCAAGAAGGCGCAGTGATTGATGGAAAAGTGATCGCACTTAATCCTGAATTCGCTACCGTAGATATCGGTTTCAAATGTGAAGGTATTATTCCTTTGCATGAGTTCAAAGATGCAACTGGAACAGCAAATGTAAAAGTAGGCGATTTGCTTTCTGTTTACGTTGAACGTTTAGAAATTGAAAACGGAATCATTCACCTTTCAAAAGATCGCGCTGAAATTATCAAAGCTTGGGATGAAATCTCTGCAGCTTGTGAAGAAGATCAGTTGGTTGAAGGTGTGGTTCTGACTAAAGTTAAGGGCGGTCTCTCTGTAGATATCGGAGTGAAAGCATTCTTACCTGGTTCACAAATTGATAACAAAGTAGTGAAGAACCTCGATAAGTTTATCGGTCAGCGCATGAAATTCAAGATTTTGAAATTCAACAAAAAGCGCGGAAACATTGTTCTTTCTCGTAAAGCAGTGGTTGCTGCTGAACGTGAAACATTACGCACTGAAACTCTTGCACAAATGCAAGAAGGTATGGTGGTTGCTGGTACAGTGAAGAATATCACTGAGTACGGTGCATTCATCGATCTAGGTGGTATGGATGGATTACTTCACATCACTGATATGAGCTGGGGACGCATCAAGCACCCAAGTGAATTGTTCCAAGTGGGCGATGAAGTGAAAGTAAAAATCTTGAAATACGACCGTGAAAAAGAACGCGTATCTCTCGGTTTAAAACAAGTATCTCCAAATCCTTGGGAAGAAGCAGAATACAAATTTCCAGTTGGAAAAATTGTTAAAGGTAAAATCGTTAGTCTTAAAGACTACGGTGCATTCGTTGAACTCGATGACGGTGTAGAAGGATTAATCCACGTTTCAGAAATGTCTTGGACAGAACGTGTGAAAAACCCTGCTAAATTCGTAAAAGTTGGCGATGTTGTAGAATGTAAAGTTCTAGAAGTAGACACTCGCAACAAACGCATCAGCCTTGGTATGAAACAACTTCAAGAAAATCCATGGGATGCTCTTGAATTGAAATACCCAGTTGGAACGATCGTTGATGAATGTGAAGTGAAATCAATCACTGATTTCGGTATGTTCGTAGACGTTGGAATGGGTATCGACGGCTTAGTGCACGTGAGTGACATTAGCTGGAACAAAAAAGCTGCTAACCCAGCTGAAGCGTTCAAAAAAGGCGACAAGATCAAAGCTGTTGTTCTTGGTATCGATAAAGCCGCTGAGAAATTCAGCTTAGGCGTGAAACAACTTGAGCGTGATCCTTGGGAAAACATCAAGTCTCGTTACCGCCCTGGCCAATCCATCGATGGAATCATCACTAAAATCACTGATTTTGGTGCATTCATCGAGATTGAAGAAGGCGTTGAAGGACTCATCTACGTATCAGAACTTTCTGAACAACGCGTAGAAAAAGTAGGCGATATCGTGAAACTTGGCGACAAAGTACGTGCTGAGATTCTTTCTATCGAACCAAAAGAGCGTCGTATTAGCTTATCTATTAAGCAATCTGGCCGTTCAGAAGAACGCGCTAACTACGAAACTTACATGGGCGATAAAAACAAGAAGACTTCTATGGGAGATCTTCTTGGAGATAAACTCAAGAACGCTGCTAA
>CANBTI010000069.1 GCA_947372355.1 Bdellovibrionales bacterium
CTTCGATTACTTTTAAATTCTCTTTCATCTTAAAGCGAATAAACTGAAGGTCATAAAATGATTCTTCAGTTGGATCTTTAAGCATAATTTGTTCAAAAACAGGAAAAGCCATCTTTTCATTATTGGCTTCATTTTCAGCGCGGGCATAAAACTTAGCAACCTGTACCCACTGTAATGATTTTTGATATTGAGAAGTAAATTCTTTCAACCGCATCATTCTTCTGGTCTTCCATCCCTTAATACTTTCTGAAGTCTGATTCGGAGTAATGAGAAACTGATCTAAGGCGGCGATTTGATCCAAATATGCCTTTTCTCGCATATTTGGAAGCTTATCCGGCTTACTCAAAATCACGCGGGATACATAATCTACACAGGTCCAATCTTTTAAATCTAAGCAAATATCCCTCCAAATGGAGATCACATTTGCAAAATTAGGCTTATTCGAAAAATACTGATAATAAACCATGAACAACTTTTTAATCGTATCACCCAATTGAGGCTGAGTGAAAACTTCCGGCGTTTTTGCACGACCAGCATACGTATCAATATAAATTCTCATGATCGCTTGCAATTCATTTTCAACCGATGATTCTACTTTTGGAAAAATCAGAGGAAAATTTTTAATGTTTAACTTTTTTAGTGATTCTTCTAGCTTCATAAAAGAATCAAAATACCTTCTTGAAGCATAAAGGGTTTTTTGCACTCTTAAATTCGCTAAACTTAATTCAATAATTTTCTCAGGATCTTTTTCAATCTTGAATAATCGATTGATGATTAATGTATGAAGCTCGATGGAGCCTTGAGATTCTAGATTTGAAAGAACGCTATAAAGAAAAATTATTTTATCTTCTGGTTCGATAATTTTTGCTTCATTTTTATTAATAGATTCTGATGGGTTGGAATTGTGGGTAACCAAAAACGCTAAATCTTGAATGGCATCTTTACCAACTCCGGAAGTGGATTTTGATCGAGAAATCCTTACGAGATACTCCTCTGCTTTATCCATTTGCTTCAAGTTAACCATGCACCAACCCAGTTTATAGATGGTTAACTCTTTTAACTGGGGATTCATTTTATCGTAATACTTTAAATAAAACTCGCTAGCCTCTTGAAACTTTTCTTCATCAAAATATCCTTCCGCTACCATGAAGCCAATATGGCCGGCCTTATCTGCAGGAGGATTTAATCTTAATACTTCTAAAAAATGCATTCTTGCTACGTCTAATTGATCTAGATACAGCGCGGAATCCCCTGCAATATTATGTGCACGCCATTGCTCATTTACGTTTTTTACTGGAGATTGAAAAAACTCATTCACATCACGAAGTGCACTTAAAAGATATTTTCTAATCTCTTCATCCGGATTAGTTAATTTGGAGTTCAACAACTTTTGACGGGCAAAAAGATAAAGAGCTGTTGCATGATTGAGCAACAATAGATTTCTTCTTTCTCCCACGGGAGTCATTCTTAAAATCAGAGTTAAACTATTGATGGTCTCAACAGACTGTTTTTGAACTTCTGAATTGGCAAGCTTCTCATCAAAAGCTACCGATTTAGATCGATTAATGATTTTTTCTCTTTTCTGACTTTTAACTACTTCTGCAGGCGTAGGAGATGCTTTAGTTTCAAACATCTTCGTATCAAGATTTTTTTTAAACTGATCATCCGCCAATGAAAAATTAGTGGATATCACTTGTATCAGTAAAAAAGCTAATAATAGATTTCTTTGATCTACTTGCAAAGACTATCTCCAATCAGCACATGCTTACCCAATTCATCAATCCAATCTTCAGTTGAATCTGCTGGCCAAACTTCTAAATCGCGTTTTAAAAGCTCATCTCTACTTTTTAATTCAGAAACAGGCTTTAATACATCTTTGGTGTTCGTTACTTTTGCTAAATGAGTATAAGCAAATGCCACTTTCAGATCGTTTAATATTTTAATTTTCTTTTTTTCGTAACTTAAATTAAGAGCTTCTTTAATCTGTTTTTTCTCTCTATCTCGTTCTTCTTTGGTGATCATTTTGGTTACATCTGTTTCTAACTCTGGAGAGTTTGCAAGATGCCATAACGTTAAAGTTTCTACGTCGTTTGCCACCCAATCACTGATGCCATCCTTTTTAAGATGATCTTCATACTCTTTCATTTCTGCAACAACCTGTTTTAGATCATCTTCACGGCATAACTTTTTATAAAGATAGGTTTGAATCATATACGATTCTGGTAAAAGATATTTTGAAAAGTAACTGGATCTTTGGGATGCAACTGCTCCTAAAGCTAAATCCACTCTTCCAGCTTTAAAAGCAGACCACATTTTTTCAAATAAAACTTGTCTGAAAAATGGGTAGTTTGGCCCAATCCATTGATAAACCACTAATGCTTCATCAAAACGTTTAGCTCCATATAAAGCTCTTCCCATGGAGTGAAATACATAGGGCAAAAGCTTACGTGCCTCATAGCGTGAATTTTCAATTTTTTTAAGTTTTTTTGCTGTTTTCTGAAGCTCTTCAAAAGAATCTTCGAACTTACCACTCAACATCAGAGCATCTGCTTTTTCTAAGCTAAAATCGACTTCGGATTTTCCTTTTGGATTTCTTAAATTCCAAAAGGGAATAAGATCAAATCCAGATTTGTTGGCATAAGCGGTAATTAGATTTTTGATATCGTACCATTCAACATGACGCAATTTCTGTGAGTATGTCTTACGAACCCAAACCCGAAACCCTAGAAAATCTTTTGCATCAATCAATACCTTGGCTTGTGCATAGATAGGACTTTTATAGGGGGCTGGTGCAGCTGGAGCTGCATTCACAACTGTGGTAAATTTTAAGCTGAGTAATACCAGTAAAAACCATGGTTGGAATTTTAATAACTTCACTTTTTCACGCCTCCGCCACCATTCGCGACAAATAGAATTGAATTAAACCCCAATTCACGAAAAACAACGATTACATCAAACACTTCAGCATACGGAGCATCTTGATCAGCTAAAAAATTAAGGGGGATTACAGAAGATTTAGAATCTTTTTTCTTATCCACATAGGGTGCCAATACATTTTTAAGTTTTGCCTTTATTGTATCCTTACCGGCAGCACTTCTAAAAAGGCTTAAAGGCATTGGTTCATTCAACAAACTGATGGTAACTTCATTTTTTAAGATTGCTACCCTTGGAGCCGATTCAATTCCTTCTTTACTAATACTTTTCGGAATTTCAATCCCAGGAGGAATCACCATATCTGCTGCACCAAAAACTGTTCCAAAAATCAAAAAGATCACGATCATGGAAAACACATCAATCATGGCAGTTAGCTGAAGTTCAAGTGGTTCCTTTTTTTCTTTTTTCTGAAGAAAGTCTTGATTCATTTTGCTTCGGCCTCCTGATAGGAAACCAATACGGTATCCGGCATTGATTCCTTCACACCATCCATGACAGAAATGAGTGCTTGATACTTAACCAAGCGATCCATTGAAATTTGAATGGTTTTTTCTTTAGGATAAGTTGCAGAAAACTTCTGAACCAATTCACGCGCCTGACTCACCAAAGTATCACTCTTGGCATTCATCTTGGTTAGGCCAGGATTTGCACCTCCCCAAGCCAACTCAAGAAGATAACCATCATTAAGGTTTTTAACGGTCATCTTAGGAGCCACGGGGGGAACAGCACTGCTATTCGCAGAACTGATCGTGGAAGCAGGCGGAAGGGTAAGTTTGGTATATTCAATAAAACTGGTAGACATAAGCAGAAAGAAAATCACAGTCGTCAACATGTCCAAGATAGGAACAATGTTGAGATCCTTCATCCGTTTCTTTGGACGTTTCTGCAAAATCTCATCTATCATGAGTTCTTCGTTCTTTCTGATTGCTCAATCCAAGTGATTAATTTCAATCCTGCATCTTGAACATCTCCAACAATAGATTCACCTTTTGATACACAAACGGAATGAACCACCATGGCGGTGATCCCTACCATTAATCCTGCAGCCGTTGCATACATCGCTTCAGAAATTCCTAATCCCAGAAGTTTAGCTTTTTCTGCTGGATCGGCATTGGCAATAGAAGCAAAGGTTTTGATCAATCCGCTAATTGTTCCTAAAAGTCCAAGTAGAGTTGCAACGTTTGCAATCAATGCCAAATAGCCAACTCGTTTTTCACAACGATGACTGACTTCTAAAACTGCCCCACCCAAAGCTGACTTCATGGCTTCACGGCCACTTTCAACGGCTGTCAGTCCGGCTTTGATCACATTCATTTCAGGAGCATTTGGTTCTTTATTACAAACTTGAATTGCATCGGTATATTTTTTCTCAAGAATCAAACTGCGAATAGTCACTACTGATCCTTTTACATTGAATGACATTCTCACAAATAAGGTCAGTAACCTTTCTGTGCCAATAATCAACAATACCCCACCTGCTAAAAAGATCAGATAAGCTGCAAATCCACCATGCTCAATTAACGTACTCAATCCATTCATATTTTTTATCTCCTATAAGTAAAAAGTCATTCCAAATTCAGTGAGCAACATTCCTTTGAATGATTTCACCTGATCGACCACACTTTCAATGTAGCCATAATCCAAACAAAAACGAAAACCGCTAAATTTAGTTAAAAAGAAAGTTTTTCCCAAGCCAAGCCTGAATCCCATTCCAGTCGTGGTGTCATAAACAATTTGAGAAGCCGCAAATTTTAAAAAAGTATCACTTCGAACCACTCTACTGATTCCCAAACTATCTTTTCCGTAAAGTGGCGCCCATAAAACTTCCACACCATATTGATACTTAGGACGGGCAGCGGTAATCGAAGCCTGTAAACCATTGCTCAATTGCAACTGACTAATCTTAGTGACGATCGATCTTTCAGAAATAAAATAATAAGGAACAAAGTTGGCATAGACTTCAAGAAAATCACTGATCGCATAACCAGGATTGATATGAAGTGAATAGTTGGTATAAGGACCGTCAGAAAAATCCAAAGTTGCATAAGAAGAAAGTAAAAATCTTTCTCTTTTGGTCATCGCCTTTTTTTGAATAACACCCATATCGCGAAAAACATTGGAAACTTCTTCATCCGCCTTAGGACTCAAACTGGTATCGAGTTCTTGTGCAGCAAAGGAATAATTTACAGACAAGAGCTGCAACAAAAAAATGAAAAAAACTGAACGCATGTTTTTACCTCGAAGTTTTTTGAATAGAGTGCTCAAAGAAAATTTTAGAGTAATTTCACAGTGATGTAAATTTAAAATATTTGGCACGTCAGCGCTTTGACGCAATTGAATCAATCCATAGGTTGAATCATTTAAAATATAAAATATGATAATGTTTGGATAACAGTAATTTTACCAATGATTGAATCAGATCAAAAAAATAGCGTTTTAAAGGTCACTTACACAAAAGCATTTATTTTATTGATGCTAACGATGCTGGCTTATTTAATATTTAAACTTTTAAGCAATGAACCCCAAACTCAAACTGA
This sequence comes from Bdellovibrionales bacterium, assembly GCA_947372355.1. GTDB lineage: Bacteria > Bdellovibrionota > UBA1018 > UBA1018 > CAIMNF01 > CAIMNF01. The sequence goes on from CANBTI010000069.1 coordinate 5,472, forward strand.
AGAGCAAAAATTGCAACAAGTTCGTGAATTCGCAACCTTCATTGATCAAAACCCAAAATTCATTCAAAAACCAATTGAAATAAAAAAGGTTAATTCTTTAGAGCACGCACCCAATCCCTCATTGAAAGTTGACGAAACTAATAAAAATGAAAGTCTTAATATAGAAGATCGTCATCTGATGTATGAAATAACATCCCAATGGAATGAAGAAGGATTTACTCGTAATCAGGAATGGGAGAAGCAAATGGAAACTTTATTTGAAATTGCTGAACGCACCAAGGCTCCTGATGCTATTGATTTAATCAAAAATCAGTTAGATTCTTCAAAAGACGATCAAAATCCTGAAATACTCAGAAGAGTTGAACTTTGGCGCGAAAGATACAACTCAATTGAGAATAGACGCTAAAAAAACAATCCTTTGTAACAATTCAAACAAAATACAATGTGTCTTTGATGACACATTTTTATTAAATATTAATCATGTAGAATTAAATTAATTCAGGGGGATTCATGAAAAAATTATCTACTATAAAATTTAAGAATTTGTTGCTTATCGTTATGGCTCAAACCAGTTTATTCGGCTGCGTAGGAGAAGACTTCAAATTATCACTCATTGATAAATCAACTGGTCAGGTGGCAACTGTGAATCCAGTCACTTCAGATGTACCCCTCCAAAACAATACACCAGCTCCATCAGATCCAGTGGTAGCAACCCCAACACCATTTATTGATCCTGTGGTAGTAGTAGATCCATCACCGACTCCAGCTCCTGCAATTGACCCAGTAGTGGTGGTTCCAAATCCTACCCCTGCAATTGATCCATTGGTTGTAGTACATCCATCACCGACTCCTACTCCAGTAATAGACCCAGTGGTGATTGCTACACCTACTCCAAGTTCTAGTTCTCAATGCAGCATGAGTGCAGCAACACTTTGTTGTAATCTTAAATCTAAATCAGAACATTTTATGGTGAAAGCAAGTGCACAGGGATGTAGCCGTGGTGCAGCTCTCGTTCCTGTTGCTTCAGAAATAGAATGTATTGCAATGAGAGAAAAACATAAAAAACACAAATGTCATTTAGAAGGTAAGAAGAAAGTGGATTTGATTTTTGTGATCGATGATTCAAAAGGATCAATGGAAGAAAATCACAAACTTCTTGCTAAAGCTTACCAAGAAATGCATCAAAAAGTTTCTACTGATGCAAATGATTACCACATTAGAATTGTTTCTAAAAAGGGTGAACATTCTTGTGTTAAACATAAACCACATGATTCCTTGTATGGTTTCATTAATTCAATCTGTGGCGATGCTTCCATTGCTCTAGAAATACCAAAAAGCGAACACCATCATGGCTGCAGAGAAAATGCAGAGCATGTGATCATTAAAGTTCACAAAAAAGGTGACGAAGATTCTGATGATGACGTAAAAGTTTCAGTTGGAGGCAAAGAAATCAAAGCAGAACAATATGAATATCAAGAAGGAAAATCGATTGAACACTGTAACGACGTTTCTCATGCTTTAAAAGGCAAAGAAATTCGTGCAGATTTTGATGCAGATTAGTAATTCAACTAACGGTAAACTGCGTTTCTTTGTTCTTGAAGATCTAATTTTTGGCCATCGATTTGTGCTGGAATCCCTTTGCCACTCCAACGAGAAGTTTGGTATGCACCATTTCTTAACTTCTCACTAGATACTTCAACTTCAATAATAGCGTTGTAATCATTTTGGGCTGCAAAAAAAGCGAGCCTTAAAATGGTTTCATCACGATCCAAGCAATTCACCACTTTAAAAACTTCTTTTGATTTTTTGATCAATGGAGTTTCTTTTTTCTGAGTGGTGAAAAAGACAAACGCATTTTTAGCCTGCTCCATGGTTTGATGATAAGCATCTAACTCTGGAGCTACGATTGAATCAAAACAACTGCCACAATAATGAAGATGAGAAAGTTCTTCAGGAATTTTAGCTAAAAACGAAAATGTTTCAGGCTGTAAAATCTGATCACACTTTTTGCACAAAGGTTCACTGCAAACATCACAAGCAGTAACAGCTTTAGGTTTTCCGCATGAAACACATTCATTAGCACTCATGTGAACCTACTTGCGTCTCCAAGGAGATGGTTTTTCAGCAACCGCACTTGCAGCAGCGAAACTACCGGATGGTTTTGGTGCGAATCCACCACTGCTAAAAGTATTGCTAAAACCACGATCACTGCGAGATGCAGTAGAACGTGCTGGACGATCTCCACCGCGAGGAGCAAATGTTGAAAACTCAGGTTTTCTAGAGCGAGTAGAAGCTCCAAATGGTTTTCTTGTCGTGCGGTCTACGTATTCTTTTCTGCGATCATCACGAGAGTAACCTTCACGATTGCGTGGTTCTTCATGAATACTTTTCTTCACGGTATCCACTTTTAGAGTTTTAGCTAAGAAACGAGCAGCAATTTCTTCTTTGCTCATTAGATCTAAAACTTCTTTCCAGCCTGTTTCTAATAAAAGGCCCTTCACGTAAGATGCACCCGTTTTAGAATCTTTAGTATCCGCGATCGGTTGATTGAAATCAGTCAACGCGCGAGCCACTTTCAATTTTAAAATAGTAGCAGCATCAGGAACTTGAGCTCTGATCATTTTAGATTGAGTGATTTTTTCAATACGAGGAATCAAACCACGGTGACTTGGGTTCACCAAGTTCCATGCAATACCCTCTTTACCACCACGGCCAGTACGGCCAATGCGGTGAACGTAGTTATCTAGTTCACGAGGAAGTGAGTAATTGATTACGTGAGAAAGATCTTTTACATCGATCCCGCGTGCAGCAACATCGGTACAAACCATTACGGTTACTTGTTTAGCTTTAAATGCTTTCATTGCACGTTCACGAGCCGGTTGTTCCATATCACCATGTAAACAATCAGCAGAGTAACCGTGTGCTTTTAAAGATTGAGTAAGATCGGCAACAAGGGCTTTAGTTTGACAAAAAATCAAACCGTGGAAATCTTGAACTGAATCAATGAGACTCTCCACCACTTGTGGTTTTTGATCTTCATGAACATCAAAATAATATTGAGTGATTGCCGCTGCTGTTCCTGTCGGTTTAGCAATGGAAACTTGTTTTGGATTATCTAAAAATTGATCAGCAATCTTACGAATCTCGCGACTCATCGTTGCAGAGAACAACCAAGTTTGGTGATTTTCTTCTTGGCTTACTGATTCTAAAATGAATTCAATTTCTTCTTTAAAACCCATTGAAATCATTTCATCCGCTTCATCTAAAATCACGGTTTGAAGATTATTTAAATTCAAAGTTTTGCGTTCAATGTGGTCAATCAAACGACCAGGAGTTCCTACCACAATGCTCACGCCTTCTTTTAAGGCACGAAGTTGTCCGGCATAATCAGATCCACCGTAAATCGCAATTGCTTTCGTTTTTTTATAACGAGCAAGAAGATTGATTTGTTCTGTTACTTGTTTTGCTAATTCACGAGTGGGAACGAGGATGAGTCCTTGTACGCCTTTTTTTGCGGCACTCATTTTTTCTAAAAGTGGAATACCGAATGCTGCTGTTTTACCAGTTCCAGTTGCGGCTAAACCAAGAAAATCGGTTGGACCTTTCATGAGGATCGGCAAAGTTTCGATTTGAATCGGAGTCGGTGTTTCATAACCAAGCTCGACGATCGCTTTGTTTAATTCAGGGCTAAAGTTAAAGTCTGTAAATGTTTGGGGAGTAGATTTCATAATTGTTGAGGATTGTACGTTATTTGATGCGGAATAGCAATTTTATGACATAAAGAGCTAATATTAAGCCGATTTTGAGCCTATCTGTAACCTATCGGCGTTGAGGTCTGTTTTTTGAGTGGGGTTTAGCAGCCGTTTTAGGCTCTGGACGGTATGGAGGAGCTTGATCGAGTATTTTTTTACCAGTCAGCTTCTCTACATCCTTCACACAAGGATAATCCCGTGGAGTGATGATACTGGTAGAAATTCCGGAACTTTCAGCGCGTCCGGTACGGCCGATGCGGTGGACGTAGTCTTCCGCATCTCTTGGAAAATCAAAATTAATCACATGAGCAACATCATCCACGTGAATCCCCCGCCCCATCACATCAGTAGCAATGAGGACACGGTACTTACCACTTTTAAAATCGGATAACGCTTCTTCGCGAGCTTCTTGTGAAAGATTGGAATGCAATTGCGTGGCTTCGTGAAAACCACGATTACGAAGTTTTCTCCACAAACCTGCAGCACTCTCTTTAGAGCGCGTGAATACAAAAGTAGGACCCTTCACTTCGTAAAGTAAATGCTCCAGTTCAATAAATTTTTCTTCTTCATGCAAAAACACAAACCGTTGTTCAATCGTAGGAGCCGTGCGAGACGCTCTACCAATTTCAATTCGTTTTGGTTCAAACAAAATTGCTTTCGAAAGTTTTTCAATCGTTGGCGTAAAAGTAGCTGAAAATAAGAGGGTTTGACGAGTGTTAGGAGTTTGATCTAAAACGCGATTGAGCTGAGTGGAGAACCCCATATCCAGCATACGATCGGCTTCATCTAAAACTAAAATCTCAAGGTAATCAAGCCAGATCGTTCCGCGTTCAATGTGATCACACATTCTTCCCGGAGTGGCGATGATCACTTGTGGATAATTTCGAAGTAACACTTCATCAGCCTTGAGTGGAGTTCCACCGATTAAGGAAACAGCGTCTACTCCGAACGGTTTACCAAACTGTTCAAAAACTTTTTGACTTTGAAGGGCGATCTCACGCGTAGGACAAAGCACTACGCAGTAAGTTCCGTTGCGTCCTTTTAATTTTTCTACAATGGGAAGAACGAAGGCTGCCGTTTTTCCGGTACCCGTTTGAGCAGAAACCACGAGATCGTAATTATCTAACACTTCAGGAATTGATTTTGCCTGAACGGGAGTAGGATTTTTCATGCCCGCATCGACTAAAAGTTTAATTAATTCTGGTGCAATCCCAAGCGTATCCCATTCTACGGGAGGAGCTGGAGGCACTGCTGGAGCTTGTGGAACTGAAGGCGAAATTGCTGCTTCAACCGCTGCTGTTTTTTCGACTTGGGGCGCAACTTTAACTAAATGATCAGCTGAATGATCTACTGGCTTTGGCTTGATTACTGATGCTGGAGACTGCACGGATGCAGTGTTTTGCGTAACTTTGGGGCTAGCTGGTGGAATGATTTTGGTCGGCGTTACTGTATTTGGAGCGTTGTTTCCTGGCTCCTTCGGTTTTATAAATGACATCTAATAAATCTATTCTGGCACATCTAAGGCAGGATTTGAAGTTTTCTTTCTATGACCCACCCCTTAATGATAAATCTAGATCATGTCTGAATCCCTTCAAATCCCCCATACTAAAGATCGCGCTAGCATTTACGCAGCGATCACTCCTCAAATTGAAGCTCTCATTTTAGGTGAACGTGATCTCACTGCCAATCAAGCAAACATCGCGGCTGCACTCAAAGAAGCATTTGGATTTTTTTGGGTTGGTTTTTATTGGGTGAAGGAAAATGAGTTGGTCCTTGGGCCATTTCAGGGGCCAATTGCTTGCACGAGAATCGCATTTCATCGCGGAGTTTGTGGACATGCCTACTCTACTCAAAAAAGTATACTCGTTCCTAATGTGGAAGAATTCCCAGGACACATTGCTTGTAGTTCAGCATCCAAATCCGAAGTGGTGATCCCCATCTTTGATCCTAAAACAGGATTTGTGGTTGGAGTGCTTGATGTAGACAGTGATCAACTGAATGATTTTAGCACTGTGGATGTGACTGCTCCTGAAGCCTTGATGAGAATTTTCGAAAAAACTTTATAAATTCGCCTCTCCCATCCCCCCCACTCATCAGCAATACCTGGATTCAATTATTAAATTTTCTAAATATGACATTGCCCCAAAATAAAATTAACAGTATCATGAACTTAGATGAAACAACGAAGCTTCGCCGAATCTCTCCAAGAAGGCTCGAAAGAAAAATCAAAATTCAAAGCTAAATTGGAACCAAAACTCACCCATGGCGGAAGAGAATCCATTGGTGTGCGTAAGTCTACCCGCCCCTTCTCCAGCAAGGTATCTCAACACATCGTTTTAAAATCTAAGCGCGCCAAGGGTGCGTGGTCGATGAAGCATCGAAAGAATCAATCCAAAATCACCAGCATGGTTTATGTCTATGCTGCTAGATTTAACGTGCACGTTTATCGTTTTGCGAATGTGGGAAATCACATTCACCTACTCGTGAAAGCTACAGAACGAAAAAATTTAGCGGATTATTTACGTGTTTTAGCGGGTAGAATTGCGGTTACGGTGAGTGGCGCACGGAAACACATCAAAAGAATTGGGAAGTTTTGGGACACCCTGTGTTGGAGCCGACTGGTGAAATGGGGAAAAGAATTTCACATGGTTCAAAGATATGTTTTTGCCAATGAACTCGAAGCCATTGATCAAAAATTGAGAGCCATGGTTCTCAAAAATCCATACCTGATTCCCAAAGGAACATCTTCTTAATTATTTATTGAGATTAAATGCATTCATGCCATCTAAGGCAGTTTTGCCGAGTACTTCAGCTGAAATACTCAAACGGATAGAACAATTGTAACGATCGGCACGTTCGCCTTCTGAATCTCGAGTGATATGATAGCAAAGAGAAACTCCGCCCATTTCACCTAAGTATTTTAAATCACCTTGAGTTTTACCGCTCCAATCGCCAGGATAGGTTTGCTCTTTGATCGAATTGTATAAATTTTTAGCAGGCTCACCTTCACAAATGAGAACTAGATAACGAGAATACCTTCCACTTTTATCCAGATCCTCTGAAACCTGATAAATTGGATTTTCTTTTGAAATCGCCTTTTTAAGACATCCCTTCACATCTGCATCACCAGCAAAGGAATACTGAGAAGCTAGGAGTATGAATCCCAGAACGAAGAACATCAGTATTGAATTAAGAAATCTCATCTATATGCAGATCGGATTTTAAAATATTTTTCTTAAATATTTGTTTTATCGTTAGTTTTTTGACGAACTAAAGTAACGGATGCTCAGCACGAGCTTTTAACCGTTCCCAACGACGATCCACTTCGTTTTGAAAAGTCTCCAGGGCATTTTTATTCTCTGGTTTCAACAAATGTGTCGTTTTTTCCATCGTCGATAACCATCGATCAATCGGAATCTTACGATTCTCTAATTCTGGATTGTCGGTTAATCGAGTAATCCCCTCTTCAATTTCAAAGATGGGGAAAAAACAAGAGTCTCTCGCCAATTCTAAAATCTCTTGTCCCATCCGCTCCTCTGATCCCCAATTCAGTGGACAGGAAATAAGAATTTTACCAAAAACGAGTCCCTTATTTTTTGCGTACCATTGAGCTTTCGCCGCTTTCTTTGTCAGATCTAAATTTCTAGATTCAATTGCA
>CANBTI010000070.1 GCA_947372355.1 Bdellovibrionales bacterium
AGCTTTTTTTAAAGAAAGATCTTGTTGCGTGAAGATTTCATCCCAGATTTTATCTGAAGTATTTGTTTGAGCAACGTTAATGGATGAATTCCAAAGTTCACTAAGAGGAATAATTTTTTTGAACTGAAGATCTCTTCTGTTTTCTTCTATTGCTACAAAGGGTGTGTTCCAATTTGATTCAGGTAGCATCGTTATTCCTTACTGTAGTAATCCTATATTCTTTGGTGAGGCGTTTTCAGTGCTTTCCATTAAACATGCTCCAAGTAGATGAACGAGTTCTTTTTTTCTCATTTTTTCATCATGATATGCTTTGATGATTTGAAGTGAGATCAATTTAGTTTGCTCTGGATTTTTTGGAATAGAAATTTCTTCACAGATTTCCTTCCAGGTAGGCTCAGGAAGATGTGTTTGAAGTAACTTGATTTTTTCCAAAACTCTTTCCACCAACCAAGTATCTTGAATATGCAGGAATTGGGTTAACCCTTTTGAGGTGGCAAGTAAAATGCCCTTCGATGGATGTTGCACTGAAGATACATTAGAAATTGCCTGATGTTCAGGAAGTGTCGGAGTGAATTTAATTAATGGGTGCTGATCGATTTTGCAAAGATCATTTACCTGGAGAACAATCTTTTCCAAAGTTTGTTGTTGGATTTGTCCATCATTTCTCACTAATGTAAATAAAGTAGCTTGTTCCTTTTTTTGTTGATGTAAAACTTGAGCGGCTAATACAAAAATATTTGCCTTGAGTGAGTTAGCTTCATCTTTGTGCTTTTCCATTAAAGCAAGGGCTTCACCCGGTCTAGTTGGCACTAAAGAAAGGAGTCTTTGCTCAAAGTTACCCATATCCTTTAGCGGCTGTTCTTTTTCTAGATTTTTGAAAAATGTTGAAATATGTCTAGGGATTGGTATTGATTTTATGTCGAATTCTTTTAGCGACCATGCTCCTTTTTTTCTCTCCGCTGAGTAGTTTAACCAATCGCAAGTGAGTTGGGAGCGGATGAGAGATTGAAGGGGTATGTTGTAGCTTTGTGTTTGCGGATAAATAACAAAAACGTTTCCTTTTTTCTGTGAAGAGTTTGGTAATTCAGATTCTTCAGAGATAAAGATTTCATTTCCTCTGTTTCCGAGTTCAGACCACATAAAGAAACGAGTAGGAGAAGACATGATTGAACTATTGTGTGATTCTTTTGATAAGTTTTTATGAAGCTCCGCCCAAGAGATCATCCGAACGATTGCTAATTCGCCTAATGGAGTTGAGCTCCTCTTAAGGGTTTCAATTTGATCCACCATTTGATCATCAGCTGGATTGAACCAATGTTGTTCCCATTCGATTTGCTGAATTGGGCTAATTCTAGAATGTATTTGAAAAGGTTCATGCGGAAAGCTTTGATCAGGATTTTTTAATAGTGAAAAAATACGATCAAAAAGCAATTGAACATCATGAGACGAATTAATGGTCCCATAGGTTTTAATCATTAATGGGCGGTGGCTTTTTCGTTCTTCTATATTATTTTCTTTTTGAAGTACATACAGTGCTTTAGGTAAATCTCTTTTTAAAGATTCCTGATTGCACTGAAGTGAACTCAAATCAGCAATAAATAAAATTTTAGCCTGATTTAAAATATATTGAAGTGTTGGCTTTCCTGAAGATTCTTCTAGAACTTCCTCACGTGCCCAGATTAAAATTCCATCTTGTCTTAATTTTTCTAGTGCCTGGCAAGCTTGATACATTCCTCGAGTGGATTGAGGTTGTTTCACTTTTTTAAGAATCGAATGCTGATCAATTTGTTTACGGAGTGCTTGTCCTGCTAAGGTTCTAGATTGAGTTCGAATTAAATTCTCTTCAGCTATGATTGCAATTTCACAGGAAGAAATTGCTTCTATTTGTTGAAGTGTATTTTGTTTACCTGAGTGTGTGAGTTGTAGTTGAGCCTGTTGCTCGGTGCTCATTTCTAAACTGCTACCCTTGATCCAAAGTGGAAGAGATTTTGGTTGATTCCAGAGATACCTAATTTCGCAAAAAAGTAATTCAAAAGAAAGTGGCTCAAAACCAATCCATTCGAAATGTACTGGTGCTTGATCCATGAAACATCCATCTCGAAGAGTAGGGCAAAAGCCAAAAGCATTACGTCCGGTTGGACGAATGAGCTGATGTTCTTGAACTGATTTCCATAAAAACTGATAAAATAACTTACTATATCGATCGCGTTCCCCTAGGGTTTCTGCAGAAAGTTTGCGCGCTTTGCATAATAGCCAATCTTTTATGTTTTCGAGAGATTGATCTTCCAGAGAAGCCTGTTCCATTAAAATCCACAATTGATCCTGATGATTTGCAGAAAGATTGTACCAAGAGTAAAAATTTCTTTGAATTAATTGGCTGGTAGAGGTTTGAAGATGCACAAAAGAGCGCATCCCTTTTTCAATGGCTGAAGTTAGATTCTTCAAATCGGTACGAGATAGCTTTTCTGGATCCCATGATTTTACCAAAAGAGCTTTACCCAACTGCGCTAATGCAATTTGTTTGAATAATTGCCTTAATGCTTCTTGGGCTTGAGGACTACGATCGTGAGCTATAAATTCTTTAAGTTTTTCTTGAGGGTTTTCAGGTTCAGGTTGTTTTGATAGCTCAGCTAAAAACTTTCCGAGACTTTCTCTTCGAGAAGGATTCAAGCTCCAAAGTCGTTCTGCATTTTGAAGTTGCTCTAAAACTACATCTTCTAAAAATTGATTGAGTGCCTTTTCCAGAAAATAGGGAGTGCTTGTGGGAATTTCAATTTCAGTTGGGGCTTCCATCACCGGTGTAGGTGAGGCGATCGCTGTTTGAGCGATATTAAGCTTGGTCTCGATTCTGTCTCTTTGGAGCAGATTCGTTAAGCTGAAAGCAGGTTGTTTACCCAGTTGTTTATTCATCGTCGAAGCATCATCCCCTATGATCGTCGGCCTTTTTTAACAGAAGTGAACTTATACCAGTGGTCAGCAATTCATGCTAGGGCAAATTTTCTTTAAGAATAACAACAAAATAACGCACCACTATAAGTTTAAGTATTTAAAGGCTTCCTCCGATATGAAGGTATGTCAAAGGCCCTATCTAGAGTGAGAGCACTTGTATCAGAAATAGACCTAATCCAATCAGAAGGACGAAAATCGCCTTCTTCGGTTCCGCTGATGAGGGCGGTTCAGACCGAGCAGCCTGTTTCGGCTCAGAATGAACAGGAAAAGTTGATCAATGTTCTTCCTTTGAATCCACCACCAGTTGCAACTCTTGCAGCAGCAGCAGCTGCTGAAGGTAAAGTCTTTATCCAGCTCACGGGTAAAATCGCTGTTCAGCTCCAGTTGGAACATACGGATGAAGTTGTTGAAGTTCGGCAACAAGGGGAAACGATAGAGATTCGTTTTACGGATGGAAAAGCCATTCACTTACCATTAAAAAGCGTGGCATAATTAAATAGTGCTAAAAATCACATCTGGTATTTATCGAGGTCGCATTATTCAGTCACTCCCAGGGTTAGAGACACGTCCAACAACGGAACGTCTTCGTCAGGCCTGGTTGAATTGCTTACAAATGGGACTCCACGACTCTAGAGTTTTAGATCTCTTTTCTGGTTCGGGAGCACTTGGACTAGAAGCCCTATCCAGGGGAGCTGCTTATGTGGTTTTTGTAGAATCAAATCCACTTGCGGCTGCCGTGATTCAACAAAACATCAAAACACTCGGTGTTCAAGATCAAGCTAAAATCATCATAAAAAAAATTGAGTTGGTTTTACCTGAGTTATCAAAAGAACCTCCGTTTGATTTTATTTTTATGGATCCGCCCTATCATCAAGGATACGAAGAGAAAATTTTACAAAATTGGCCATTGCAAGATCTGCTCACTGATCATGGAAAGCTTTGCGTGGAAAGCGCCAGACAAAAGAATTCAACAAAAGAAGGGGGATATGATGCTCCCTCCACGTTTAAAATTATTCGTGATGAACGATATGGAGAAAGTCAGCTGACTTTCTATGCAAAGGAAACTTAATGAAGGCAATTTATCCTGGATCATTTGATCCATTTACCAACGGACATTTGGATATTTTGGAACGGACCTTAAAATTATTTTCTGAAGTAACCGTTTTAGTGGCTGGAAGTAGTAGAAAAACAAAATTGTTAAGCGTGGAAGAGCGTGTGGCACTGATTCGTGAAGTGGTGAAAGATAAACCGAATGTAAAAGTGGATACCACTTCGGGTTTGATTATGGAGTATGCTCGCCAGAATAAGATTAAAGCGGTGATTCGTGGCTTACGTACACCCAGTGATTTTGAGTACGAATACATGATGGCAACGATGAATAAAAACATTCATCCTGAATGTGAAACTGTATTTATGATGACTTCTCAAGGCTTATATTTTGTGAGTTCAACCATGATTAAGGAACTCCATACCTATGGTGGAGATATATCTCCCTATGTTCCAGAGCCGGTACTGAAAAAACTTAAGGAAAAGTTAAAATGATTTTTTCAAAAAGAGTGAGTGGATTGCAAGAGAGTGCAACACTCAAAATAAATGCCATTGCAAATCAATTAAAGCTTGAGGGTAAAACAATCATCAATCTTACGGCAGGAGAACCAGATTTTCCTGCATTTGATGAAGCAAAAAAAGCGGTAATTGAGGCATTAGAGAAGAATTTATCGAAATACACGCCTACTCCTGGAGTACCGGAATTAAGAGAGTTGGTCGCAAAAAAAACTAATCTTCAACAGCCATCATTAGGTGCAAAACCTTGGAAACCTTCCGATGTGATGGTAACCAATGGCGGCAAACAAGCCCTATTTGATGTGATTTTAACTTTGATTGATCAAGGCGATGAAGTGCTCATCCCTGCGCCGTTTTGGTTAAGTTATCCAGAAATGGTTAAAGTGGCAGAAGGTGTTTCGGTATATATTCCTTCTACCTTTGAATCTCATTATAAAATTAATTCTACTGATTTAAAAAAATCAATTACTCCTCAAACCAAAATGTTGATCATCAATTCACCTTGTAATCCTACAGGTGCAACTTATTCAAAATCAGAATTACAAGATTTGGGAAAAGTTTTAGAATCGTTTCCTAAAATTTGGATTGTGAGTGATGAGATTTATGATCGTATTGATTATACATCAGAGGGATGGATTTCTTTTTTAGAGGCTTGCCCTCAGTTGCGTGATCGTACGATTACTGTCAATGGAATGTCGAAAAGTGGTGCGATGACCGGTTGGCGAGTGGGTTGGTCGGTGAGTCCGGAATCAGTTACTTCAAAGCTTAATGCACTCCAAGGTCACTCAACTTCTGGAATTTGTTCACTATCTCAGGCGGCAGCGATCGCGACACTAAAATTGCCCCCAGAACGCTTTGAAGTGCAGCGAAAAGAATATTTAAATAGACGTAATTTAGCGTTGGAGTTACTCAGAAAATCAGCCAAAATTAGAGTAGACGAGCCTCACGGAGCTTTTTACTTTTTTATCGATTTATCCGGAGTGTTCGTTGGAAACAAAACTGAGCAGGATGCGAATGATTTTGTACAAGCGTTACTTAAAGATGAGCAAGTTGCAGTGGTTTCGGGCGTTGATTTCGGCGCGCCGAAATGCATCCGTATTAGTTTTGCAACCGATCTTAAAACTCTACTCTCAGGCTGCCAAAAGATCGTGGATTACTGCGAAAAATTTTAGTCTTCTTTTTTTATTCTCACTCACTGCTTGTGGGTTAGCTCCTTATGATATTTCTAATGAAACCGATCGCAATGCGATGATTTTTGAGATCAGAAATGATCTAACCAACATGAATTGCACTCCGGCACTTGTTTTATCTACCCAACTTTTTAATTCCCAATATTCAAATAATGAAATTCGAATGCTTTATGCTTCTGCACATGGATGCAATGTAGGGATTCAGCTCTATCCGCTTTTAGACTCAATTTCTAAAGCTGATTTTAGTTCATTGGATGCGATATTTAAAACTTTGGTAAAACTATTTCCATCTAGAACTGCACTAGATTCAAAATTACAGAGTGCTTGGATTATCCAAGATACATTACAATCAATTTTAAACCCGGGTACTGTGGTGGGAGCATCTGATCAAAATGTGATCAACGCATTTAATACCGGCTCTTTATTATATCGAGATCGCACGAGTGATGCGAACGCATTTTCAGTTTTTACTTCGATGGCAGGAGTGGGCACTAGTTTGAATCGTTACGGATACAACACTTCCGATGATCCGGCATCGCTTGGTTATGCTCAAGTGTTGAATCTAACTTGGACTACCAAGGCACTCATCAAGGCAGATACTGAACACGCAGGATGCGCACTAGCATCAAGCATGCTCAATATGTTTGATGCAGTCAATGCGGTATCCAGTATTACATCAGGTGCCGTGAGTGCGGCTTTTTCTCTGATTTCAGCTGCACAAACTGGAATTGATTTAGCGGGTAATGCACAATGCACAGCTGATTTATTTACAGCTCCAGAATGTGCTAATGCTGCAAAACGCTTGAGATATCGTGATGCATGCTGGGAACAAGATGCTGCAGCATCATACGCGGCAGGAATCATCCAAGCGATCAATGCGGGATGGTTATAGATGAAATTTATACTTTCCATCATCTTCGCATTCATTTCTTTAAGTGAGATCGTAGCAGCAAAAGAACAAACTTTTGAACTCATTCGCCAACCACGAACAATGGCAATGGGTGGGGCGGGGGTAGGGTTAGCTGATGATGAATATTCTCTTTTTCATAATGCTGCTGGATTAGCGGGTTTAGAGCAGCGAGGATTTCGCCCTTTGGCATTGGGGGTTGAGGGGTCGTGGGATACCTACACTAGCCTTTCCGATATCATGGCATTAACGAGTAATTTTTCAGTGAGTTCACTTAATGTTTTCATGAACAAGGATATTGCTTTTAGGGCCTCCGCGGTGCCCATGATTTTATTACCTCATTTTGCGATCTCTTATGTATTCGATACTCAGTTCGTGATGAATCAATACAATTTAGTGAATCCAAATTTTAATTTAGGATACATGACCACTCATGGTGTTCAAGCAGGCACTGCCTGGAGTATTAAAGAAGGTCGTCATCCCACAGATGAATTCAGAGTGGGGGTAGCGGTGAAATTATTATTTAGAAAAGGCGGATTTTACGATGTCGGAACTGCAGGCTTACTACAAGCAACTGGTGGTGGAACTGCTTATCTTAAAAATTTAGTTGGAAATTATGGATCAGGCTTTGGCGGAGATTTGGGAGTGCAGTATTTGAAAAAACTGACTCCAACCGCAACTGTTTCGTTTGGTTCTAGTTTAACCGATGTGGGAAATACTAAATTTTCTGATTATCATGCGATGACCATTCCAATGGCTTGGAACTTTGGTTTTGGCTACGTAAAAAAAATTGATCAAACTAAACTTAGTTTAGGTTTAGACATGAGAAATGTATTACTAGCGACAGCGCTATCCAATAAAATTCATTTCGGTGGGGATGTGGATCTTGGTTTCATTTCACTTCAAGCCGGACTCAACCAGCTCAATCCTACTTATGGAATTTCTTTTGATGCCTGGATTTTGAAATTGATGTTTTTGTCTTATGCAGAAGAATTAGGACCAGCCTATCATCAACTCACATCTCGTAGAATGATGATGCAAGCGAATTTTAATATGCCAATATAGAAATAGGCTGGATTTATCAAATCCAGCCTATCGTAAAATACTATATTTTTAATGAGTTTAAAGCGTGGAACTTAAATATCGCCCACTACTTTTTTAAGCTTACTTTCCATAGCAAAGAAGAACACACCTACCATCACACCCATTGCACAGAGCATGAGGAAAAACGCGTCTTTTGGCATTTTCTCATAAAAGCTTCCAAGGAATCCACCCATGTAGTTACCGAAAAATGAAGATAGGAACCACATTCCCATCATCATCGATAACATTTTAGGAGGAGCAACTTTCGTTACGAAAGATAATCCAATTGGAGAAAGATAGAGTTCACCCATGGTGAAAAGCCAAGTGGTCATCACTAACCACATGATGCTTCCTTTTTCAGCGCCGCCGCCAACAAACTTAGCAGCAAGGATCATCACGATAAAGGCTACGCCACAAAGAACACTTCCGATTCCCATCTTACGAATGGAGCTAGATGTTTTACCTTTTTTAGCGCGTGAGTTCCAAACCATATCCAATAAAGGTGCGAACATAAAAATCATCGCAGGATTAAAGGATTGGTACCAAGTGGAAGGAATGGTGAGACCAAAAAAAGACCAATTGGTTTTTTCGTCTGCCCATAATTGGAGAGTGTTTCCTTGTTGCTCGTAAATTGCCCAGAACATAATGGTTGCTAAGCATAGATACATGAGCGCAGAAACGCGTGCGCGATCATCGGCATCTAATTTTCTAACAGCCATCACTACGGCAACAATCATCCCAACACCAATCAACACTTTAAAAGCTGCTGGTAATACGAGAATGATGAAAAATAAAGCTGCAACTCCAAGAAATCCTAAAATGGTTTTAACAGCAAAGCCTGTTCCTTTGGATTCAGAAGGTAATCCTTTAGCTCTATTTTCTTCATGTTTATCGTGTGGGAGTAAGTGGCGTCCAAAGTGATAAACAGAAAGACCCACTAACATTCCAATACCAGCTGCACCGAAACCATAGTGCCAACCGTAAACTTGTCCTAGGGTACCGCAAATGAGTGGAGAGAAAAACGCTCCAAGATTAATACCCATGTAGAAAATAGTGAAAGCACCGTCACGACGGCCATCACCATGTTCATAAAGATTTCCTACTTGAGAAGAAATGTTAGGTTTGAATGCACCATTACCAAGAATTAAGAAAAAGAGTGCAAGGAGGAACATGCTTTCAATGGCCATTAAAAAGTGACCAATCGCCATGAATACCGCTCCGATATATACAGTTTTCTTTTGTCCCCATACTTTATCGGCTAAAATTCCACCGAAAAAAGGAGAGAGATAAACGAACCCTGTATAGAGGCCGTACAATTGTGAAGCAAGTGGTTGAGTTTCTAATGGACCAAAGCCTGTTTCCAATAAATGGCGTAAAGTATTAAAACCAAAAACAGCATTTGCTTTTTCTGGATCTTTAATCAAATAACTGACCATGTACAAAGTGAGGAGTGCGCGCATTCCATAATAAGAAAAGCGTTCCCACATCTCAGTGAAGAAAAGTACAAAAAGGCCAGCTGGGTGACCAAAGTATGTTTTTTGTTTTGAAGGTGCGATCACAGTTGTCATGTTTTTCCCCTATCCCTATCCGAATGAATAACATCATTGATGTTACTTTATAGTTGTGTGGCTATATTTAAATTGTTTTATGCGAACACGGCGTCGATTGTCGAGCGAAATTACTGGGTCAAACCCTTAGTCATGAGAGCAAACCCACATATAAAGAATCCAAAGGCAATCCAGAGATAGCGATTAGGCCATTTTTTTTCACGAGCATGCTCAATAAAGGAAACCCAGATTGGTCCGGTGATGGAAATTGCAGTTAAGCTCGCCACATGAGCCGTCTTGAGGGCGCGTAAATAAAATGAGAGTGAGATAAATGTGCCGAGAAGGGAAGCTCCGATTGCCTGATTTCTTTCCGTTTGGGCTAAGTTTTTGAGGTCATGGTAAATGTTTTTTAAAGATGAGGGCTTGATGAGAATGAAAATTGCTACTGCTCCAATTGCTCGAATGGCATTGGCCTGGGATGAACCTAGGTCAGGGCTCATCTCATAAGCCTGGCGTGAGAGAACGACTCCTAAGGCATCAAAAAATATACCTAAAAAAGCGTAAAAGAAGTTTTTTAGATCCCAGTGCCCTACTTGGCGATTTCGTTCGAGTAAAAAAGTAAATACGCAGGCAACCATGCAGATGATGGCGAAAATTTGCCAAATGTTGAGTCCTTGATTTAAAAATAAAAAGCCATATAAACCGAGTAAAAATGGCTGAAATGAATAAATAACCAGTGTGCGAGTAGCGCCTAGATGAGCAAAGGCCTTGAATAAAAACCAATCCCCTAGAAATAAACCAACCACACCGCTGCCCAGTAGCGATAGCCAGCTATTGGTGCTGAGAGAGGCATAATTTTCAGTAAGTAAAAAAGCGACTACGAATCCCACTAAAGCGATGGTCACTTTCAGTTGGTTCATCCAAGTTGCTCCAAATCGAGCTGAAAAGTATGAAAACTTAACACTTGCTGTTCCAAAGCAAAGGTTGGCAGCGACCGCTAAAAGATAGGGGGTTAAAAACACCAAAGATAGGGTTTGCATTACATCTTCTCTGGTTTAGGAATACCGAGTAGGTCTAGTCCTTGACTGAGAATTTTTTGTGTTGCTGAAACAAGAGCTAAGCGTGCTGTGCTCAGTTCCGGTTGATCAGGATTACTCACTTTGCATTCACGATAAAAGGCGCCGAAATCTTTGGTGAGATCAATTAAATAAATGGCAAGTTGACTCGGCTTTTCTTGATCTAAAGTACGTTCAAGAGCGCTTGGAAATCTTCCCAATGTTTTCATTAAAAAAATCTCTTCGTTAGTGGTGCACAGTTTTGCAAGTTTAGCAGGATCGGTGTGATTGATTTCAGATAGTTCTTTTGCCGATTTTTTTAAAATACTCAGGCAACGGGTGTGTGCATATTGAAGGTAAGGACCAGTTTCTCCCTCAAATGAAATCACGCGATCCACATCAAAATCCATATCTCGAGTTGGATCAGTGCTCAGATCTGCAAATACAATTGCACCGACTGCAACTTGATCGGCAATTTTCAAAATTTCATTTTCACTGAGTTTGCGATCTTGATCTTCGGTTCCAGCAGCTCTCTCGCGCATGAGTTTGAGCGTTTTTTCAATACAGAGATCATTGACTTCTTCTAGAGTGATGAAATTCCCTTTGCGGGTAGACATCTTTGCATCTTTAAATCGATAGAGTCCGGTAGCGAGGTGTTCACAACGAGCTTCCCAGGGTAAATCCATAGCGCGCAAAACACCAAAAACTTGCTCAAAATGAAGCTTTTGTTCTTTTCCTACGATGTAGGTCATCCGATCAAAATTTAATTTTTCGTGGCGATAAACGGCTGCTGCCACATCGCGAGTGGCGTAAATGGAAGCGCCATCACTTTTTTCCAAAATACAGGGAGGAATATCTTGTCCTTCGCGAGTTTTCACTGGAACAATCCATGCGCCTTGGTCTTCGATTAAAATTTTTCTCTTCTTTAGATCGGCCATCAGTGGCTTGAGTTGATCTTCGTAAAAAGACTCTCCCCAGTAATGATCAAAGGTCACTTGATAGCGTTCGTAAGTTTTTAAAAATTCCTTGAGAGAAATGTCTACGCACATTTTCCAAATTGCGCGCATTTCTGGATCTCCGGCTTCCAATCTTCGAAATGCATCTTGTCCTGCTTTTTCAATTGCAGGATCTGTTTCCATGTCTTTATGAATTTGAACATAGATTGAAACTAAATCTTTAAGTGTAATTTCTTTAGGAAGTTGTGACTCGTATTTTTTTAAAGCAATCGCTAATTTTCCGTATTGAGTTCCCCAATCACCCAAATGATTGATCGTAGTGACATGATAGCCGCGAAATCTTGCAATTTTTGAAAGTGCTGCACCTACAATGGTTGTTCTCAGATGGTAGATTTGAAATGGTTTTGCAACGTTAGGTGAACTAAATTCAAAAACCCATTTTTCACGAGAGTTTTTTGGAAGTGTTCCGTAATCATTACTGTCTAAAATTTCTTTCATCACTGTTTGACAAAGATAATCTGTTTTTAACGTGAAATTCACATAAGGACCAACTTGTTTCACATCAAATAGATTTTGATCAATCAACGACTTCGCTTTTTCAGTGATTTCTGCAGCAATCATTGGTGGAGCTTTTTTTAGTAGCTTGGAAAGTTTGAAGCATGGAAATGCGTAATCTCCCATGAGGCGATCCGGTGGGGTTTCGAGTTCACGTGGTTCAACACTGATATTCAAGCTTGGATCAATGGCTTTTGTGAGAGCCTCTGCAAGTAAGGGTTTGAAGCGTTCCATAGTTTAAAACTTTCGCATATTTTTTGTGCTTCGTGTATTCTTTTTGAACCATGAAAATGCATCAATACCGTACTCAAATTCGCGAACGTCATTTGGATAGTTTTGGTCATGTGAATAATGCCCAGTATTTGGTTCTTTTTGAAGAAGCCCGTTGGGAGATGATCACTTCTCGTGGTTATGGAATGAAAGAAGTGCATGAAACTAAAATTGGCACCGTTATTCTATCTTGTTCTGTAAAATTTAAGCGTGAACTTTCACTGAGAGAATGGATTACCATTGAAACTGAGCTGGTTTCGATCGATAAAAAAATTGGAATCATCCAGCATCGCATTCTGAAAGAAGACGGAAAGATTGCAGCCGAAGCAGAGTTCCAAATGGGCTGTTTTGATCTGAAAGAACGCAAGCTAATACAGCCAACTGAGCAATGGCTCCGCGCGATAAATGGTGATTGAGAAAAAAACTTTTATTTTTTTCTTCGAAATTCACGCAAGAGCAGCGCGTAATTAAAAAAATAATCATAAAGATATTTCTCCTCTTGCCTGATTCATTTCTCTGAAGTAAACCTAACGAGCTGTCGTCGGTACGAAACGTAACGATGACGTGTTCTTTGAAAATTTAAGTTTAGACAGTCTGATTTGATAACCTTAGTCGGTTTATCAAACAGAATTAGTGACGAATTTCTACTAAGTTTTAAAACTTAGTAGTTCAAAAAAACTTCGTGAAACTAGATTGTGAAAGCCGTGATGGTG
>CANBTI010000071.1 GCA_947372355.1 Bdellovibrionales bacterium
GATGAAAACTACCAGTGTTTTGCTGCGATTGATAGAGCCTGTGAGTTTACGGAGAGCTTGTGACATAAGGCGTGCTTGCAAGCCCATGTGTGAATCTCCCATTTCGCCTTCAATTTCTGCGCGAGGTACAAGGGCAGCAACTGAATCGACAACAAGAATATCTACTCCACCGGAACGCACTAGCATGTCGCAAATTTCTAAAGCTTGCTCGCCGTTATCGGGTTGAGAAATTAAAAGATCATCGGTGCGAACTCCAAGTTTACGAGCGTAAGCAACATCGAGTGCATGTTCGGCATCGATATATGCTGCAATTCCACCTTGTTTTTGCGCTTCTGCAACTGCGTGAAGTGCAAGAGTTGTTTTACCGGAAGATTCAGGACCGTAGATCTCAATAATTCTACCGCGTGCAAATCCGCCAATTCCTAGAGCTAAATCTAATCCAATTGATCCAGAAGGCACCACTTGGGTATCAGGACTCACTAAGGTATCTCCATCAGCTAAACGCATGACTGAACCTTTTCCGAATTGTTTTTCAATGGATTGGATCGCTAGTTCAATAGCTTTGCCCTTGTTGATTTGATCAGCTGTTTTGTCTGTATTTTTTAATTCCATATTTGCTCCTTATTGTTTTACGTTTTTATTTTTCACTTTTTCGATTTAATTATTTCAAATTTTGTACCGTATCAGTTTTGATCGTTGGATCTTTCAAAACCGCATCGCATTTCGCTGGAAGTGGATTAATCAAATTCGCGAGTTCTTCCATTTGTTCAGGGATCATCTCCATGTTTTCATTGTTTCTTTTTGGATACACTTCATTGCAGCCATTGCCTGCTGGTTGAGGATCCTGAGATACGCAAAGTTTTGAATCTTTAGGGCAAGATAATCTAACGTGGAAGTGCTCTTCGTGTCCGGCCCACGGACGAAGTGCGTGTAACCAGGCAGAATCAGATTCAGGTGTGATTGCGCACAAATAGGTTTTGATAGCAGGATTGACGAAAATTCTTTCCACTCCTGGAGAGAGTGCTGCTGTTTTTAGTTTTAAAATTTGTTCAGTAGTAAACTTCGTAGGATCAACTAAGCCGTTTGTGCCTAACATTGAAACAAACGGAAGTGTTTCTCTTTCCTCTAGGGTGAGTGAGCGAACGTTTTGTTCTGGGTGAGTCCAAAACCAAACATCTACATCTAAGCCGATTTGATGGCTTGCGTGTCCGCTGACCATTGGCCCTCCGCGAGGCTGACTTAAATCGCCAACTAAAATTCCGGAGTTAAATGCGGATAGGGTTTTTCCTAAGTTGTTAATGAATAGAAGGAGAGAGGGTTGTCCGTAGAAGCGATTCCGTGATGGACGCATTACTTGAAAGCCAGGACCATCTTGTTGAAGTGTTTCTGCACCAGAGATGCAACCGCTGGAATAAAATCCGATTGAATCAGGTGTACCTTGATTTGGTTTTGAAACATCACCCCAGCCGCCCAACAACAACATCCCTAAAAATATCCCCATATAAATGAAATATCTTTGTGATCTAGAAAAGTAAAGTTGAGGAATGGCAAAAAATATTGATCAACAACAATTATTTAATGCATCAAATAAATTACAAAAAAATAAATCGGTAAGTATTTGTAATTAAATGATATAAAATTTGACGCGTTCGTATTTTGTACGGATAAAAAACATCGGTTTTTTTAGAAATAATTCACGCGACGCGTTTAAATGGCAAAAACTAAAGCTTCAAATTCTTAAAGTACTCTATAAAACCGTTTTCAATGCCGTCGGCAATATCATTTAAGCGGTTTGGATATTGAAATGAAGTTGCATGATAAAAACCCGTTTGATCTAAAACAGAAAGTCTTTTGTGTTCATTCACGTGATCGTAGTGAAGGCACTCTAGGTAAACAACCAAACTAGAGAGAGCTCTACGGTTAATGTAAAGATTTCTAGCGTACACACCATCTCTCACTTTTAAGGCAGAGAAAGCATCAGGACTACTGAGTCTTGGAATGTTTAATGATGATGACATTGATTGGGTGATTTCATCTGCTAGTTCAACTGATTGATTCCAGCGGCGCACTTCTAACAAGTGTTTCAATGCCATGGCTCTTACTCTTCTGCTTCCTGTTTCGGTTTTTGCAAAAGAACCAGGAATAAAAGCCTCTAAGCTTTGATTGTTATTTTGAAGGGCATCAATTTTTGAAGCATCAAAATGAATATCAAGTGTGACATCGGGTTTAAAGGTATCCACCATTTTAGAGCGCGCTTCTAAATCTGCGCCCGTAATAAAAAACTGTAATTTTTGAGCATCCGTAAACGCTTTTTGAACTTCAGACGCATTTTTAATGTTCAGCTTGATTTGATCAATGGATTGAGTGAGGTAAGGAGCCATCCAATCATCCATACTATTGTAAAAATATTGATTGATGAAAGGTGTGGAATTAAAATTTTTCGGATCCTCAGAGGATACTGTTCCTAGTTTTTCACGAGTGAGTTGAACGATTGCGCCTAGTTTTTCTAATTTCTTAGCAGTGAGAAGAGCGGTCCAAAGAGTAAGACTTCCTTCACTTACTTTTCTTCCATTCACGGATACGAATTTTCCAGTGTCTTTATCCCAGTCATCGCCACCCATGTGGCCTGGATCAATTAATATTTTAAGACCAGCAAGAGGGAATGCGCTGTGAGTTTGAGTCTGCAATGCAACTGTTTTTAAATGTTGCATGAGTTCTGAAGAATCATTGCTTGAGTTTGAGGTAGAGAGTGCTTGTTGGAACTCTAGGTAATCAAGACTGATCATGGATTTGAAAAAATCACGAAACATCTGCAAATTGCCGTTTGAAAGAGAAAGATATCGAGAAAGACCTAATTCAGGATCAATGTAAGGAATGTTTTTTTGGACATCCGCTTGATTCACTTCACCAGCGTGAACGAAGTCAGAAAAATCAGGATCAAGTTCCGCAGGAATTCCAATTGTATCCAAAGCCGCTTGAAATTTATCAAAACGAGTCGCATCGGCTGAATCGATTTTGATAGGAATGGATTTGATGATTGGTGCATCTTGATAGCCAAAAGAAGCCTCTTCTGATTCAAAAGCAAAACTGCTTTGAGTAGTAGTGAGTGACATGGCTGCGATGAGTGCTGCAATTCCGAGCTTCATTGTCAGGAATTATAGCTAATCATTAGAAAAATTACAACCATGAATTGGAGTGTCTAATAGTTAGACATCTCCTAAGTTTTAAACAGTTTTCTTAACTGATGAGTCGCCTACTGCGTTTTAGTTGAGTCTTGCTTGGTATGTTGATTGCTTTAATTCCATGAATGCTGAAAGCACTATTGCTCATTATTTTTATATCAAACCCTTTGCTCGCTCATTCAGATGAGCTAGCAAGAGACGCTTGTTCACCCATTCGATTGGATGATGAGGGTGGTGCGATGGAGCATGTTGAGGTTCGTAATCAACAGCAAATTGGTAGTTGTTATGCTCATACCGCCGCTCAAATGTATGATTCATGGAGATTCACAAACGGCGATGAGTATTACGGAAGACAAAGTTCAGGATTTGAAATTGGCCAACGATTTAAAATAAGAGAAAGTGTATTTGACGAAGATGAAAAAAGTATCGATGGCGGTTTTGTTGAGCAAGTGATGCCTCTGTTGCTACAGCAGGGTTCATGCTCTCAAGAGGAAATGGATGGAATGTTCAATTCCGGAACCGTGGATCAATATGCCTCAAGCGTGATGCGTATTTTTAGAAAATATCAAAAGAAGTATTATGAATTTGCTGCTAAAGAGCGATTTAAAAAGATTCATGAAATAGAAAAAATTGTACATCATGAACCTTCTGTTGTGATTGAAAATACAGCGGTGAATTCGATGAGATCTAGAGAAATAAATGAGAAATATCTCAAAGATCAAATTTTAAAAAATAACTTTTTGGAAGAGGGTGTTGTTGAATTAAAAAAACTCAATGATCGAATTCTTAGGGTAAAAGATTTGGGAATTCACTATGAAGATTTAAAAGCGGATGGTGATACGGTTGATATGTTTAACGTTATTTCAATCATCAACTGTGCGGATGCTCGTAAAATCAAAACAAATGTTTCTTTTAGAGTTAAAAACCACTCTACTGAGTTCAGTGCTATTGATAATAATCATTTGATCAATCATGAGTTAAATCAGGGGCTAAAGGGTGCACATCCCATTGGAATTGCTTATTGCTCTCAACTTCTGGGGCAGGGACTTAATTTTCAAACACCATCATGGGATAGTCATCATTGCGGTCGGCATGCATCTATGGTGGTAGGACGACGTCGAAATCCAGAAACAAACAAATGCGAATATTTGATTCGAAATTCTTGGGGTAAAAGTTGTAGCGGTTACTCTAAAGATTGGACCTGTGAAAAAAATCAGGGCTCTGTGTGGGTTGATAGCGAGAAACTTTCAGAGAACATTCACGATCTCCAAATTATTCGCTAAATTAGTCCTGCTTTGATCAAGAGTGGTTTTAATAAATAAAATACACCCAAAGATAGAGCACCTGCTAATAAATCATCTAAAATCACACCTAAAGATTGTATTGGCCCGATCTCAAATTTTTTACCCCAATGATCCAATTGTCTAATGGGAGGTGGTTTGAGAGCGTCGAAAATACGAAATAATATAAATTGAATCCAAAGAATGGAAGTGGTGCAAGGAAGGGTTGCCATCGCAACCATGTACCCGAGAACTTCATCGATCACGATGGATTGAGAATCTTTTGCTTGATGTGCACGACTCCATTCCAACGATGCCCACCAACCGACTATAAAAATCCCCAACCATAAAAGTGAGTATGCGCTAGGGTTTAAATCGCGCGCGAAGTAAACAATTCCTACTCCTATAACGCTCCCAGCAGTTCCTGGTGCTTTGGGTGTAAATCCAGATCCGAAGGCGGTGGCAACTAAGGTAACGAAAAAACGCTTCAATTTACTCATGACTTCATTTTAACAGAGCACCCGAGTCAAGTCGATGAAGTTTTCATTGAACAATTGTGGTGGCTTCGTTAGTTTGAATTCATGGCTTCTCAGCGTTGGGCAATCGGAGAAAGTGTTTTAGATGTTCTGATCGGTGGAACATCCTTTCTCGATTCTAAAGATGGTTTTAAAAACAGTTTTTCTGGTCCCAGTTCAATTGAAAACTTTGTTCTGGCGTACGGGTATGATTATGAAGATCCGATTGAACATGCGGAGCTTCAGGGAAACCTTCAAGAAGCAGTCAGGTTCATTAAAAGATATTTTTTAAGATCAGAAGATCCAGAAGGACTCCACTTGGAGATGCCAAAGAAGCTGAATGATCAACTTGATCTGAGAGAGTTGCTTCGTCATGCAAGCTTACCTAGTTCTGATCAAAGAGCTTGGGCTTGCGCAATACTAAAAGTAGTTCATACCATCAGTCACATTGATCGAGATATCCGAACTCATTATTTCACGGAAATTCAAAAACAAATTTTTGATCGTTTTTATCGTTACTTAAATCGCGATGAAGAAGGCCAGCTTTACTTAGGCCGAAGCATGGATGATGAACTGCGAGTGGATCTAGATGAGTTTCAAGTAAAACCCAAAAAATCACGCGATAGTATTTTGATGAAGCTTTTGCATAAACCCGAAAGTGTTGCAGAAGAATTATTTGATCGTGTAGGAATTCGGATCATCACTAAAAATCGAGTGGACGCCATTCGAGTGATTCACTTTTTAGAACAAACAAATGTGATTGTGGCTGCGAATATTAAACCAAGTAGATCTCGCAATACTCTGATTGATACCAAAATTTTCCGCGAAGTATTGGAAAAAAACATCAATAATCCAAGCGTACTTCAGGATTTACTGGAAGCCGTACCGCATCCACAAGATCGCGGTGGAAATCCTTTTAGCTCGGAACATTACAGTGCAATTCAATTCACCTGTAGGCAGTTGATTAAAATACGTAATTCAGTGGCGGATCAAATTAGAGATTTAAAACAAGTGAGTCGTAATATGGAGCTAGATCCGCAGCTGCAATCAGCGGTAGATAAGATTGATCCTAAAACGATTCAAAAAATGATTCGGTTTTTTTATCCATTCGAAGTGCAGGTGATGGATCAGTTGAGCCATATTGATAATGAAAAAGGCCGTAGTGCACACGTTGAATACAAAAGAGCTCAACAAAACTCTGCAATGATCAGAGTGATGGGTTCTTTGGTGCAAACTTCGCAACAACCTGGGAAAATTCAATGAAGAAAAAAGTGGACTATCTCCTCGTTGGTACGGGAGTGGCCCCACTGTTGGCAGCGCAACGTTTATCTAATCGTGGTGATCAAGTGATGGTGTTGAACCCCGATTCAGATTTCTTCTTAGAGAATTCAGAGTTGCCTCTGGATTTACTCAGTTTTGAAACCACGAGTACGGATTTAGCTCGTCGATTTGCAAATAATCTTCCAGAGCAAATGTACCGTGATTTGATTCCTGAATTTCCAGGCGCAATTGAAATGTGGAAAGAGGAGGATGAGTCCCTCCACACAAAACCATTTCAAGTAGAGAGTGCACCTTGGATTCGGTCACGCCATCGGATGTGGCTTGCTCAAGAAAAAAGCTACACAGTGGAGCGCGTGGAGAATCTTTACCTCCGATTGCTGGATTTAGGTTTGAAGCCGAGATGGTTTGAAGGCGCATCTTTGTTTAAACAATTACCAGGATTCACTTCTAAAAATTTAGATTCCAGAAACTTAAAAAATTGTGTGGGATTTATTGGTCCTCGTTTTGGGGATATCGATGTGAATCGCTACCGCACGGGCTTACTTGAGTATGTGCGTGAAAAATTAGGACGCGAACAAATTCTCACTTCCGCACATCTTTTAGATATCGATCAAAAGGGTGTTCGTTTTCAATTGGCATCAGGCCCTCCGAGAACAGTTGAAGTAGAACAATCTATTTTATATTTCTGGACACCAAAAATGGAAAGAATGCTGAGATCACATATTGAGAAATATGATCCAAGATCTCTCGGTATGTTTGAATCATCGGTGAAAAAGCAGGTTTGGGAAGAATGGGAATTGCTTTCCCGTGATCCAGTCAATCCCTATGTAGTAGCACACATGGATGGATTGAGATTGTGGTCGCACGGTGAAGGCGTTCCTCCTCCTGGCGGATGGAATTTAATTAAATTATTAAGACGGGATCAATCTGGAACTCTGCTGGGTGAACAATCATTTAATGATGTATCCAATTTAATCTTTCAATCCTTGGGTTGGGATCGTTTTACCGTAAGAAGTATGATTCCGCGTAGGGTTTATCGTTGGAATCAAAATACTCCGATTGAATATGATTCAGATGGAGTGAAATCAATTGTGATTCCTTCTTGTGATGGACCACTTCACTGGATTGCAGGACAAGTTCGACAAACCATAGATCAGGTATAGAATAGAGAGCGATGAAAGTTTTTGATTCACAAATGGATGTTGCGATACTGGCGGGCCCAAGGCTCAAGCAGTGGCCCACTCATGGAGTGAGAACGCTTTCCAAGCTATGCGCAGATTCAGGATTAAAAGCTGGCTGGTATGGCGGAGCGGGAATGACTGTTACCGGTGTTTTGCCCAATGAGGGTAGCGGTGGAATTGTGATGATGGAAGATGCGCAAAAAAGAATCCATCGCATTGAAGCAAAATCGATTGTAAAAGTAGTGGCCAATTTGGAATTCCCTTACCCATTTGAGGGATGGTACGCGCCGGGATTAATTCCGGAATCTGCAGCAAAAAAATTATTAAAACAGGGAAGTCTTTCTTGGCAGCCGCTGGTGGTAATTTTGGGAACGGGGAATGCAGCACTTCGATTGGGAACCGAAATTCTTCAAAAAAGAATGGTTCATCGGGTGGTTTGCGTAGAGAGTGAATTTACAGAAGTTCAGGGTTGGGAAGTGGAGAAGCGCCGTTTTGAATTGAGCGGCGGTAAATTTATATTTGGTAAACCGATGAAATTGACCAAAAAAACCCCCGTATTATGGGAGTTAAAGGTACAAGATCAATTCGGCTTGCGTGTGCTTGATACTGCCCGTGTGATATCGGTGGGGCCATTTGAAATCAAATCTGGATTTAGAGAATATCCTTCAGGTTCCTTTTTGGTGGAATGGGAAAATTCTGAGGCAGTTAAATTTTCTGATGATGTAGAGGCTTTGTTGCTCGATGAACACCGTGCAGCGATTCTTGCACAACATCTGGTGAAGGGGCTTGCGGATGAACAAAAAAGCGATAAAAAAATTGAGAAGAAAGTTTGGGCAAGTAAGCAAAAATTGAAGGAACTGGAAAAAATCAATGAAAGAAGATTCAGTTGGAGCTACGCTGGAAAATGGCTTTCAGATGAAAGTAAAAAAACGCTCTCCGAATTTGCTGGAGTGCCAAAAAAATTAGAGCCAGGTAAAATCATCGCTTCGATCGAATGTGTGGAACCGATTGCTTGTCGGGCATGTGAAAAAGAGTGTCCAGCGCAGGCGATTAAAATTGAACGAGATTCAACGGGGAAAACTCCAAGTTTTTTGATTGAACAAGATTGCACTGGATGCGGACGTTGTTTGCAGGTTTGTCCTTCTCAGATTCCGGTGATGATTGAAGGGGATGCTACGGAGAGTTTTTCAACCTTGATTGTTCCAGTGAAAGAAAAAGTAACTTATTCAAAAGGGGATCGCATTGCACTTTTAAATCGTAAGGGCGATGTTTTAGCGCAATCTCGAGTATTAGATTTGTTTGTAGATGATGTGGATGTGAATCATAAAAAGGATAGTTATAAAAAAAATCCTGACGATGCGATTCTTTATAAAGTTGAAGTGCCTTCCCATTTAATTTGGGAAACTCGAGGAATTCTTTCTATTTTAAATCACCGTCCTGAAGTGGAAAGTGCTGAAGAGTTTTACACGGAAAAAGGCGCTCGTGTTGATGTACAAATTCAGGGTGATGTCAGGCGGGTGCGAGATGGACAAAATCTTTCCGTCGCACTTTTTGAAATTGGAATGAGTCGGCCCAACGATATTTTAATTTGCGAAGATGGAAGTTGCGGACTTTGTCAGGTAGAAGTGGATGGAGTTAAAAAATTCGCCTGCCAAACGACCATTCATCAAGGTATGGCCATTCGTTTTACCCGCGATCATGAGCAATCATCGGAGTTGTGTCCTTGTTCTGGGGTAACGAAAGAAGATGTTCAAAAGAAGTGTGAGATGAATCATCCAGACAGTTTAGAGGCCCTATTTCAACATACCGATGCCACCAAGGGGCGTTGCCATGGACTTTTATGCCAAAAGAACTGTGTTCGAGTAGCCGAGAATGAGGGGGTCCGGAGGGATCGTTTTGTGGACTGGGCTTTTCCATGGAAAGAGTGGATGTTTAAGTAATTGATTTCATTAATAAATAAAAATTGTTTAATACCCAACCTTTTTTGTTGCATATTAAATGAATATTTATTACACTAGATGTATGGAAAATGTAAGTAAAAAAATGATGTCGAAGTCTCCTAACTGGGTTGGCGCATTTATTCGCCAAAAACGTGAAGAGAAACACTTTTCACAAAAAGAATTGGGCCAAAAGTTTTCACCTGCGGTGACCACTCAATTCATTTCAAATTTAGAACGTGGGATCACTCCGATTCCAGCAGTTCACATTCAGGCTCTGGTGAAGAGTCTTGAATTAAATGAACATGAATTAATGGCATTGATGGAGAAAGAGTATGCTGCAAAGCTCACTCACAAAATTGCCGGCCAACACATGGAACATTCTGGCGCAGGTGCACCAGCGATCTTGGTGGTACCGAAGCAAGATGAAGAGTTCTTCAAGTTTATAGCTCAAAGTTATAACAACTTGAGTGATGTGGATCGCGCACAATTTCGTGCACAGATTCAAAGTTGGTTTGAGTTAAGCTTGAAAAGAGCTTAAGCTAGCTATCTGGTAAATTATGGAAAAAAAAGATTTGAGCGGGCATCCTCGTACTAGGGGAGCCCGTTCTTCGTTTAATGAAGAGTCAAATTGGTCTGGTGATTATCCCATTAGTTTTGGATCCATTCCTGGTTTTGATGGAAGTCCCATTTTCTATTGCGTAGAGGGAAAAGGTAAACCATTGGTATTTGCCTATGGAGTGGCTTGTTCCAGTTTACACTGGACCTACCAAATAGATTATTTTCGTAAAAATTATCAGTGCATCTGGTTTGATTACCGAGGACACCGACGTTCACCTATTCCTAGTAATTTAGAAACATTAACGATCGATTCATGCGTAAAAGATCTAAAAAGTGTTCTCGATTTTTTGGATGTAAAGGAAGCAACGATCTTAGGTCACAGCATGGGTGTGAGTGTGGCGATGGAGTTTGCTCATCGTTTTCCTGAAATGGTAAAATTACTCGTACTCGCCAATGGCACACCAAGAAAACCATTAGAGACTTTACTTGGGGGAAATTTTCTTCAACCTGCTTTTGGATTACTCAGCAAATTTCAAAAAGAAAAACCTGATTGGGTAGAGGCTGGATGGAAGCTTCAAGAAAAAACAAAATGGATCGCACAAGTTTTAGGAAATTTAGGGTTCAATAGTCATTTGGTTCACCCGAGCGATATTTTCACTTATGGCCGCCAAATGGCAGAATTGCCTCCGGTAGTACTCACTCGAATGATGGATGATTATCAACATTTTGATGCCACTTCTTGGTTACATGAAGTGAAAGTAAAAACGTTGATTTTATCGGGTGAATCAGATCAAATCACACCGCCTAAAACACAAGATCTCATTCATCAATTGATGCACAATTCAGAAATGGCTAAGGTTCAGCATGGAAGTCATTGCTGTACTTTGGACATGCCTGATTATGTCAATCTATTGATTGAGCGATTTTTACTTCAAAACAAATATTAAACTGTATTTTTGCTGTTTCAATTTGCAACACGAAAACAACTTCTCAGTAGCTAACCCATGAGAATGATTGGAAACCAGATGTTGGCATTTGGCTTGCTTTATATCTAAGTGAAAGAAGGAATTTAATATGAACTATTTAAATAAAATGATTGTTTTGACTGCAATGTTTTCAGTTTTAAGTGTTTCAGGTGCAATGGCTCAAGGTGGAAAAAAAGATCCAACTGCAGCTCCGGGCGTGAATAAAAGAATTGTTCGTCAGAAGGCTAGAATTGAACATAAATTAGAAAAAGGAAAAATCACACAAGATGAAGCAAATAAGCTAAATCAAAATGTAGATGCAGTAAAAGCTAAAGAACAACAATTAGCGACTGATGGAAAACTTTCCAAAGAAGATCGTAAAGAACTGCATAAAGAATTAAATGAAAATAGCAAAGAGATCAAAAATACAGGAGTGAAAACTCCAGCTGTACCAGCTACTCCAACGGGTCACTAAAATTAATAGTTTTAAGTAAGCTCACAACCAACATGCAAAAAGGCACTCTGAAAAGGGTGCCTTTTTTTGTTCATAACGATATTTTTGAAGTTATATACTGCTATTGCTGCAGCTGTCGAAGCACTATGCAAAACAATAATTTGACACTATTAAGATAGTGTCTGTATAGTGCAAGGAGAAGTTGTGGCTCAATGGGATGATGGTAATAGCACCAAGAATTCGACCAAGCATGGAATTGAAACCCAAGAAAAAAAGAGGATTCAATATGAAGAAAGCTTACGTAAAATCACTTAAAGAATATGATCAGCCTTTTGAGTTCGATTCAAAAAGGATTTTGGCTGCGATGAAACGCTTCAAAGATTCGCCCAAAAGACCGACGAGCGTGGCCCTTGATGAAACGACAATTCAGGAATTAAAAGCAATCGCTGAAGTTCAGGGGATCCCTTATCAAGTATTGATCCGCATGTTTATTTTGGATGGATTGAATCGATTGAAGAAATCTGCATGATGAATTCAGTGAAAAGTCGTTTTACATATTTAGCCCTCGCTTCAATGCTATATGCGCCCAATTCCTTTGCAGAACAAGAGTGCTGGAATGAATCAAAAGCGTGCTCGTTAGCAGGTTCACTTGAGTTACATACTTATCCTAGCGGCCGTTCAAATCGTAAAGGTGAGGATGTGCTTGAAACAAATCTATATTTAAAGCTGGAACCGCCCGTTATAGTCCATTTTAAAGATTGGGATAACCATGATGAGGAAACTGCTAAGTTAGTTACTTTAATGGAAATCGCTGGAGATTTTGATATGCACCTTTTTAAGGTCGCTAAAAAGAAAAATCATGTCACTGTAAAAACACCGATCTTTGGACAGCAAACGGGGCATCATCATACCCAATTTTTGATTGATGCAAATAATAACATTATTGTGCATTCAAAATGAGCTCGGATAAATACATTAAAGCAAGAGGCGGTCCGAATAACATCACCATCTATTACACCTCAGACAATCGATTGATGATTAGATCGGGTGGAAAATGGACGTGGAGAAATAACAATCCGGGAAATATGGGAGCAGGCACCTATTCAATCAAGA
>CANBTI010000072.1 GCA_947372355.1 Bdellovibrionales bacterium
AAGTGGATCAGTAAAGAAATTTCCGGGCAAAAACTCAATCCGACTCAGTAGTTCTGGGTTTTCATCTGAGATAATTTCTTTGGCTGCCTTTAAAACCGTAGGAAGATCAAAAATACTCACTCTTAAATGTGGATGCTGTTTGGTCAAGGCAATTGCCCATGCACCCGAACCTCCACCCACATCTACTAAATGCTTCTGCTGTGCAAATACATCACTATTTGCGTTCAATGAAGAGGTGTACTTCATGAGAGAATGCATATTTCCTGTAAAACCATATGCAGTATCTTGATCAATCTCACCTTTTTCCCACATTTCAGAATATGATTTCCCCTTTTCATTTAAGGGAGCAGTTCCTTTTCTAAGAAACTGAATTAATCGTTCTTCAATAGCGGTTTTTCTTGTTTCAACAAAGTAATCACCACGATAAAATTTACTTTTTGAACTCAAAAGAGTTTTACTTTCTTGAGAAGAACTATATAGCTCTCCATCTTTATCAATAAAACCCATAGGTGTAAGATTCAAAAGCAAAGGCTCTAGAGCATGTGCATGCAACTGCAAACCTTTAGCAATTTCTTGAACAGGTAATTTTTTTCCATCTAAAAAGGTAAACAATCCCACTTCAATGGCAGCGGTGATGCAGCCCAACTCAAGCTGATAAAACCAATAATCTTCAAATATCATTCATTCATTATAATAACAGGAATCTAAGCTATGCTATCTAATAAATAGAATTCGCTCTCGATGCTACGCTATGAACAGATTTCATAAAAATAGTGAATTACTGATAATCTATACGGATTCAACTTTAGGAAGCTCTAAAACAAAACATGTGTTTTTCACCGTTGAGTTATAATTTAATGTTCCTTGATGAGATTCAGCAATACCCTTTGAAATACTTAAACCTAAACCAGTTCCTACCCCCACCCCTTTGGTAGTAAAAAACGGAATCATAATTTTGTCCAACAATGAGGGCGAAATTCCATTCCCGCTATCTGTAACACTAACCTTAATCACTTTATCGTCTTCGATAACATTTACCGTAATCCATTTTTCTTCTTTTCCTTGAATTGCATCATATGCATTACTTAATAAATTCATTAATACCTGTGAAATTTCAGCCGATCTACAGTTGATCATATAAGTTGGATTACAATTTAAGGTTAATTTTATTCCAGATATTTTAAACTTTTCATGACAAAGAGCAAAAGTTTCTTCTATGATTTTTAATAACTGTTTTACTTCCATTGGATCATTTTCTGAAGAACGTGAAAAAGTTTTTAAACCCTTAATAATTTTTGAAATTCTAACTATCGTTTCTCTAATCACATTAAGATCAAAAGTAAAAGATGTGAGATCTAATTCTTTTTTATTTAATTTCTTCAATAATAAACTAGCTTTTCCATCAATGATGGCTAACGGATTATTAATTTCATGAGCAATTCCACCTGCCATTTCACCCAATAAAGCCATCTTGGTAGCAGAAATCAATTTAGATTGAGTTAACTTTAATTTTTCTTCGTTTTCTTGAATCTCGGTAATATCTTCAATCACTGAAATAAAATAATATTCATCGCTATTAACTTCAACTAATCTTGTGGTAGCCAAGCCCAAAACGATTTTTCCAGATTTATGAATGTAACGTCTCTTCCTTCTCGTTAAAAGTTGGTCGCTATTCAGTAAATGAGTGAGGGCTTCACTAGCCGATTCCAATTCATCAGGATGCAAAAAATCAACAACTATTTTATTTCTCAATTCGGATTCGGTATAACCTAAAAAATTAAAAAATGCTTCATTTACAGATACAAATTGAAGCTTGGAATTCAGCTGAATAATCCCGATTGGTGAATGATCAAAAATAGTATGAAAAGATTTTTCACTATCTTGTAACTGTTTTAGTGCAATCTTAGCCTTTTCACTCTGTTCAATAGCAATTCTTTCTGCTTCTTTGAGATGAGTGATATCTGAAATTACTGCAAAAACACCGATCACTTTACCATCAAGGTTTGTGTCAGGTATATAATTGGCTTTGATCAACCTTGTAACAACCTGCTCATTTACAAGATAAGGAACTTGAATTGAAAATTCTTGTTTATCACCGTTTAGAGCCCCGTCCATAAAAGGTTTTGCTTTTAAAAATGCCGCTTCACCAACCACTTCAGAAACTTTTTTTCCGATTACAGTACTAGTATCAACATTAAACCATATTCCATACGCAGGATTTGCATATTTATAAACATAATTAGTATCCACATAGGTAACAAGATCAGGAAGCATGCCGACAATATTTTTTAAAAAAAGCTCTCTCTCCAAAAGATCTAATTCCAATTTTTTTCTTTCAAAATTTAAAACCACTTGTCTGGATAAAGCCTCAAGCGACTGGATTTGATCTAATGATAATTTTTGGGGAATTTGATCCACTACACAAAGCACTCCTAGAACAAATCCGCTCGATGAAATTAATGGAGCCCCAGCATAGGATCTAATTTGATAGCCAGAAGAGACCATAGGATTATTTTTAAATCGATCATCTTCCATTGCATTTTCTACAATAAAAGTTTTTTCTTCAACAATGGCATAATCACAAAAAGTATTACTTCGTGGAAATTCATTTTCGATAATTCCAATTTTAGATTTGAGCCATTGGCGATTTTCATCCGTCAGACTGATAAACCCGATCGGAAAGCCGCATATCTTAGTCGCTAATAAAACAATGTCATCCAAATTATCCTCAGGAGGAGTATCCAGAATTTTGAAGTTTTTTAAGGTTTGTAATCTTTCAGCTTCATTCTTAGCTCTTACCATAAAATAAAGGTTCTTATTAAAACCTATTTTAGTAAACTACTTTTATTTTAAGTAAACTTAATGAAATTGTTCATAAATATTCTCTTTAATGTGCTGATGCTGGCTAACCTCGACATCTTTTATGACTATGGGATATTTGCCGCTGATGAGATTTTGTTTTGGTGGTTCGAAAGACAATTTTAATTGCACATCGATTATTCCAAATTCTTCAAAATATTGGTTTATACGATCGCAAATTTCAGTCCAAACAATTTTTAATTCAAATATTGGCAACAATAATAATCGAATCTCTAATAAAGTTGAACTTTTTTGAGTAATTTGGGCACGCAAAACACTTTCCACTCCCTCTGCTATTTCAACTAAGATCAATGGTGCAATTGAAATATGATTTCCATCCTTAGTGAGCAAAGTGATTACTTCCTCTTTTCTGCCCATCACTTTCATCGCAGGAAACACACTTCCACAAGTACATGGCTCAGGTTTAAACATCACGCTATCGCCTTGATCGTACCTGATGAGTGGCATCACTTTATTCATTAAGTTAGTCACTAAAACTGTATGAGAGGTCTCACCATTGGGAACGGGCTTAAATTCTTGATCCACTGGCTCTAATACAAACCAATCAGAACTATAATGTAACCATCCTTCTTTACATTGCACTGCCATCACATTATTTTCAGTTGATCCGTATTCCTCGTATGCTGTACATCCAAAAATTTGTTCAATAAAATTTTTATTATTTTTAGTTACCAGTTCACCCACTAAAATAATAAACACTGGCTTAATCTTTAATCTCCCTGCTAGTTTTTCTCTAGCAAGCATCACCATTGAAGAAGGGTACCCTCCAATAGCTGCTGGATCATATCGATTAAGTTCATGAACTTGCTTTTCAAGTTTATCAAATATTGAAATGAGTTTGATTCGTTCTTTTGCTTGTGGATGTTCTCTTCGATACCATTCTAAGGCAGCGACACCACTAAAATGCCCCCCTTTAATATCTAATAAAGCATAGCGTGCACCAGCTGCGAATAACTTTAAAACCCCTCTCAACCCATACCACTGCGTTAATCCACCTCTGATGCGAGTGATGGAAGAACCAATGTTTACAGAAAAATCATCGGAGATAAAAGGTTCTGGCTTACCTGCGGTACCAGAGGTTGTGCAAACTAAATATTTATCCAAATATGCTTTACCCACATTTTCTGGATTAGAAATAAAACTCTCAACATCATCATGATTTATGATCGAATCTGTACAGATTTGATCAAAATATTTTTTTATTTGTGGTTTTGTCACTGGAGGTAAATCTGATAAACGATTAATCTTTTGGGGTAAACCTGAATAAAGCATTTTATAGAAGGGTGAGAATTCACGCGCATAAGAAATGATTTCATCCATCCTTAACTTCTGTCGTTTTTCAACTTCAGTAACACTGGATCTTCTCACTATAAAAGAATCAATCATCGCACGGAAAGTTCGATTAAAAATCTGCATACCAGAATAGATAAGCAGGAAATGTGCCTAAAAATGTAACTCATTTTTTATACTTTAGTGATTTCTGAGCCAATTTGTCTCATCAACATGGCAAGCTAAGTGCATCAAATAATTCGTGGCAATAGAATCACTTCCTAAAAACTTAACTGAACTTGAAGCACTAGATCGATTAAATCAATTTGGTCGTAATGAATTACCTCGACCCAATAAAATTAGCTTCTTCATGAAATACACCCCCCTACTCAAGGAACCAATGATCATCCTTCTGATCGCAGCAAGCATCATTTACATGATCATGGGTGATTTAGGTGAAGGCATATTACTTGGCTCATTTGTTTTTATCATTTTGGCTATTTCAATTTACCAAGAAGGAAAAGCTCAGAAAGCCTTGGAAGCCCTCAGAGAGCTTTCAAGCCCACGCACTTTAGTGATTCGAGATGGGATCGAAAAGAGGATCCCCTCTTCAGAAATTGTCCCTGATGACTTAATTTTATTGCATGAAGGTGATCGAGTTCCTGCAGATGGAGTAATTTTACAATCATCTCATTTAAGTATTGATGAATCACTTTTCACCGGGGAATCATTTCCAGTTAAAAATCCAAAAAACTTTTACTCCAGCACTCTCATCGTTGGTGGTTCCGGTTTGGGTAAAGTTCTTAAAACCGGAATTCATACTGAAGTGGGAAAAATTGGAAAAATTCTCAATGAACCAAAGAGTGATGAACTCAATTTAAATAAAGAGATTAGTAAAATCGTTCGTCTTTTTGCTTGGGTTGGAACCATCATTTGTATCGCTATTATTCTCATCTATGGTTTTACCCGAGGATTCTGGATCGAAGCATTTTTGGTAGGTTTATCCACACAAATGTCACTGCTACCTGAAGAGTTTCCTGTGGTCTTAACTATATTTCTAGCCATGGGAGCTTGGCGATTAACTAAAGTACAAATTTTAATTCGACATCCAGTTTCCATTGAACGCTTGGGAGCTGTGAACATTTTGTGTGTCGATAAAACTGGAACTATCACTCAAAATAAAATGAGTGTGGCTGAATTGAAAATTTCAAACCAATTATTAATAATTGACTCTAAAAATTCAAAAAATCTAGATGAAGCTTTTCACGAGATAGTAGAATTTGGAGTTTTATCGAGTCATCGCGATCCATTTGATCCAATGGAAAAAGCGATCAGACGATTGGTAGAGGATCATGAATGGGGAAAAGATCATTTACACCGTGATTGGAATCTCGTTCGTGACTATCCATTAAGTGATCAACTTTTGGCAATGTCAGACGTGTGGAAAAATCCCGAGCTTGAAGATTATGTCATCGCTTCTAAGGGAGCACCTGAAGCAATTTTAGATTTGTGCCATTTGGATTCAGTTCAAAGTAAAAAAATAATCGAAGATTCAAAAGAAATGGCGCGAAAAGGACTAAGAGTTCTCGGAGTTGCAAAAGCAACTTTTACAAAAATCACGCTTCCTGAAAACCAACATGAATTTGATTTTAAATGGATTGGACTCATTGGTCTTGAAGATCCGATTCGCCCTGAAGTTCCTGCTGCTGTTGAAATCTGTCGTAAAGCTGGAATTCGGGTAATGATGATGACTGGTGATTATCCTGAAACGGCACTCAAAATCGCAAAACAAGCAGGAATGGATACCATTGATGCCTTAATCACAGGCAAAGAAATGGATACTTTTTCTGACGAAGAGTTAATCAATAGACTTAAAAAAGCGCATGTTTTTGCACGGATGATTCCAGAGCAAAAACTGAGGATTGTGAATGCATTAAAAAGCACAGGGCTAATTGTTGCTATGACCGGAGATGGTGTTAACGATGCACCCAGTTTAAAATCTGCAAACATCGGTATCGCTATGGGCTTAAGGGGAACCGACGTTGCAAGAGAGGCCTCTGATATCGTATTGATGGATGATAATTTTGCTTCTATTGTTTCCGGCATTGAACGAGGACGACTCATCTTCAGTAATATCAAAAAAGCCATGAGTTACATTGCCTCCATTCATGTGCCAATTGCAGGTTTATCTATCATTCCGGTAATATTTAAATGGCCGCTGATTCTCATGCCCATTCATATCGTATTTTTACAACTCATCATCGATCCCGCATGTTCATTGTTGTTTGAATCACAAACTTCAGAAAAAGGATCGATGAACTCTCCACCCCGAAATATCAATGAAAAATTATTTGCTAAAAAAGATCTCATTAGAAGTTTTGCTCAAGGTTTACTCCTAATGTTTGCAACCATTACTATATTTTGGCTATGTGCCAATGTTTACAAAGTTGAATCAAATCGGGCAAGAGCTCTAGTTTTTGTAGTTTTAACCTTGAGCAATATTGGCTTTATCTTTGCTGATATGAGTGGTGGCTCCATTAAACAATTGGCATTGCTATTCAAAAAAACGTCTAATCTAATCATTATTTTTGGATTATTGATGAGTCTGATCCTCATCAATCATATTGAAAAAGTTAGAACTATTTTTCATTTCGGATTGATTTCTTTGACTCAATTTTTATTGGCGATCGGAGTTTCGATTTTAATTTTTTTGATGATCAGTTTTTGGAATTCAATGAGTTTAATACCCAATGATAATCGCGATCCCAAAAATCACGAATAAAGCAGCCGCAAAAATCCGAACCCATTTCATAGAAATCTTTTCAGTGATTTTTTCACCAAATACTACCGCTAACCCATCTGAGAACATCATTCCCATGGTAGTTCCAATGGTGACCAAAGTAATGTTTTGGTATTTTGCAGCAAGAGCTACGGTAGAAAGTTGCGTTTTATCGCCCATTTCAGCCAAAAAGAACGTGATTAAAGTAGTGAGAAAAGCACCAAATCGATTCGCCTCTTCTCCCCCTTCATCTTTATCCGGGATCAAGATCCAACCGGCAAAAAGAATAAAAATCATGGCTAAGATCCACTTCATGTATTGATGCGGAACAGCTTGAGATACCCAACTCCCCAAGGATGCAGCCAGTAAATGATTGAGAACCGTGGCGCAAAAAATTCCAGCCATGATTGCCCAAGGTTTTCGGAATCTAGTGGCGAGCACAAATGCCAAAAGCTGCGTTTTATCGCCCATTTCAGTTGCTGCTACTAATAAGAATGAATTGATGATTGCCTGCATAAAATCAAATCTACACCAATTTTTCTATCCCCAACATAATAAAATTCAGGTAAAAGAAGTCATGAGTAAAATTTCAGCAAGTCACATTTTAGTAGATCATGAACATGAAGCAAAAGATTTAATCGCTAAACTTCACAGCGGCACTCCGTTTGAAGAACTAGCGGTAAAATTTTCTAAATGCCCATCCGGTAAACAAGGTGGCGCTTTGGGTGATTTCAGTCGCGGAATGATGGTGAAACCATTTGAAGATGCAGCATTCGCTCTTGAAGTGGGAAAAGTCTCTGATGTGGTGAAAACCCAATTCGGACACCACTTAATCAAAAGAACTAAGTAAGCCTAAAATTCGAGTGAGCAACCATTTCGTGGATTTGCTCGATCGTATTTTGCGTATGCTTTTTTCATTTTACCTAAAGTAGCTAGCTCACCTAAAAACTTAGGTTTAATCTCCAGTGCATCTTCTTTCAATACGATGAGCTTCACTAGTTTATTCATGAGCTTTTCTGATAACGGAAGATTTGCTCTACTCAAACAGCGTTTGAGTGCTTCATCTTTTCCAAATCGCTCAATGGCACCAGTGACATAGACACAAGAGCACAATTCTTTTGCCAAAATATTGGATAATAGACCTGATTTAAGTGCAAAGAGTGAAGAACCCAAATCTTTTGCTTCACTCACTTGAATCGATCCCATCATTGCTAAAATTAGAGTGAGTGTTTTCATTTTTTCTCCTGATTCATGCAAGCAATTGTTTTTGAAACAAATGGATCAATCTTGCTCCAGTACTCTTCATCATGTCCTGTTCGCGCAATCACCATATTTTCACTTGGGATAATGATGATCAATTGACCATAGTGCCCAGCCGCAAAGTACATATCTTTTGGGCTATTTTTAAATTCAGGACCATAACCTTGAACTTCCTGATTGAGCCAAAGTGCACGAGCTCCATAAACACCTTCGACTTTAATACTTTCAATGGGAGTATCTTTCGACATCGCCGGAGGACTCACCGTTTGTGCAGCCTTTATCCACTCTGTATCCATTAATTGTTTGCCTTGATAAGTACCATTTTGGAGAAAGAGTTGCCCCAATTTAGCCATATCTAGAGGCTTTAAATATGCATATGAATTTCCGATAAAGTTTCCTTTTCCATCTTTTTCAAAAACGGCTCCAGAAATCTCAAGTGGATCATATAAAAGTGTCCATGGAAGTTTACTAAATGCTTCATCACCATAAGTTTTGTGAAGAACGCCCATCAACATCATGGAATTTCCTCCGCTATAATTCCAGCGATTTCCAGGCCCCTCTTTCATCTGTGGGGCATTCAACGCATATTTCAACATATCGCGATTTCCATCTTTTAAATAAAGCATCGGAAGAAAAGTGGATTTGCGAATATCGCTTTCATAGGATTCATTCCAATCAAAATTGGAACCCATTTCTACTAAGTGCTCGATGTTTACGTCTTTATAAAAATTTGCATTCGGTGTTTTTGCATAATTTGCATCCATTGGAAAAATATCATTCAAGTGGGTAGATAAACTCAGTGGATTTCCATCAGGAGTTCTCACTCCCTCATGGATGGCACGAGCCACTAACATTGCCGTGATAGTTTTCGAAGCTGACCATAAGGCATGGGGAGTGTCTCTCAGGTAAAGGCCCGTTTCAGCACTACCTCCAAATTTTGGATCCCCATCATAGAATTCATAAAGAGTATTTCCATTCTTTTGAATCACCACTCCATCGGTTTTAAATCCTTCTTTTTCACTTTGATGCAAAAGGGTGTAATCCAAAAAATCTTTACACTCACTGGATTCCCAATTTACGGATGGAACCGAAGAAGGCCCCCTCACCGCATATAAAGAGGAGCAGGCTAAACCAAAGATAGATAAAATAGGAATGAGTAGGACACGTTTCATTTCATTATTTTGCCAGAGAAAAAAATTTCAAGCGAGAGTCAACTCCTTGACTCGGTATTAACTTTCTACCACATAAAACCGATAAGAAATCATGAAATGGAAGTTTTCCATCCTGACTAAAACTTTGTTATTAGGAATGTTTTTGCTTACGGCTTCTCCAAGTCAAGCCGAGCACAATCCTGCAACTAACGTTTCTTTAGAATCCTCAGTGGATCAAGAGCGTTCGGCTTCAAAACTACTCGAACAATATCCTGAGATCAGTGTTGTATTTACCCATGCACCCGGAAATGGGCATTATGCTTCCACACGTTTAGTGATGGATCGATTAAGGGAGCTTGGATACAAAGGAAAATTTAATATCTATATTGATCCCTATATTAAAGAAAAAATTTACCATTTTTTACCCGGATTTGATCCCAAGGGCGAGAGCAATCAAATTCTCCATTCTCTCCATGCCGAAACGCATGATTTAGAAGTCGATTTTAAAAAATGGAAAACCTTAGACAATGAGACTACTGCACAAGAAGTTGCCAATAAGGGATTGAATAAACCCATCCATCGTTTTGCCATTATGGGAGGTGACGATTATAGAATTCCTCCTTCTGCTGTGAATGCTGATGCATTACTTGTGGTACAGCCCTCAGGATGGAAAACACCTGAATTGAGAATCACCAACACTAAAAGCACCAATCCTGAAGAATACCTCAGAGTTTATTTTAAAGATGAAGAAAGGCTCAAACTAAAAGATGTGATACCAAATCCAGCTAGTCCTACAGCATTTATGGATTCTCACATGCGCGGCAACGAGGCCTTAGAAAAGAAAATTCCAGGACTTCAAAAACTAGCAAAAGTGATTGATGAGCATGAAGTGCTCACTGCTTATGGTATTAGTTTTCAAGAAGGTGAAAAAAAATTAGCCGGCATATTGAGCGCGATTAATAGAATTCAAGATGAGGGAGCAATTGCACTCAAAAAAGGATTGGTTGTACCCATGATCTCTAATTTCAATGAAGGAGAATGGGAAACCTTCTACCAAAAACTTCCCAAAAAAGTATTAAGTAGAACTAAGGTGGTCTCGATTTTGGATCATAACCTGAGTGAAAGTTTTCATGCATTAAAAAGTAATGAGATCTTAATCGTAAAAACCGGAAGCGTGAGTCAGGATGTTTGGAATTATCTTATGTCTAAAAGTACCTTTCCTCCGATGGCCTCTGGCACTACTGGTGGAAACTATTTAGGTAAATTAGGAAAACCCTTCATCAACACTATTGGCTATGGTTCAGGCACTGGCAAAAAAACGTACCCATACATCAAAATGCTTAGTGAAGCCTTAGCTGCCGAAAATGTACCCGCTATTGAAAAATACTTAGTGGATGCTAGAGATCCTCATAGTGAAATGAGCACAGAGTTTAGGCAATACGCGGAAGAATACACCAATGGAAAAGAGAAGGTAGAAGCTTTATTTGAAAAAATGGGTACCGATCAATGCCTCATGAATATTTTAAAAAGTACGGTTCCAGAACCTCCCAAAGCCGCACAAGGCAGGAAATACTTTCGAGGATTGGTAGATCTATTGTCTAGTCCTTAGTTTTATTTTTTAGCTTCTTCAGGAATGGTTGCGCCATTTTTCAAAAACAAACTCACTTCCCAAAGCTCTTGTTCGTTTAAGATATCTACATATCCCGGCATTCCAGTGAGGCGAATCCCATTCTTAACTTTCCAATATATTTCCCCAATCGGATCATCTTTGACGTCTTTATCCGGTTGGAAAAACTGAGGTGCTGGAGGAAACATTCCTTTTGCCATTAGGTTTTCATGATCAGAAACTCCATGGCATCCGCCACAGTTATTTTTATAAATCTTTGCCGCGGCCGCAACATGATCGCCTGTTAACTCAAAGGGCGCCTGTTTACCGAGATCATTTTTGAAAGCTGCGTGAAGTGCCCTTTTAACAATGAAATGTTCTAATGGAAGTGGCTCCCCTTTAGTGGCTACGGGCATTCCTCCAGAAATCACAAATAAATAGCCAGCTGCAAATGGAATTGAAATACCGATCAATAGGCCTAAAATAATCTTCTTCATCCTTGTAATTTAACATCAAAATTTTTAATGGCATAGGGCTTGCTCTTCTGAACTTAACAATGTTACAGGGGTAAACATCATGAACGGTTTAAAAATTATATCTTTCCTTCTCGTTTTGAATAGCAATAGTGTTTTGGCTCAAACCATTCCAGATGAAATTAACTACAAAAGTTACCAAGCAATCTACGAGTCATCGAAGGTGATTTCTGATCAAAAACGAGGGGTTGCAGACAATGTGAAAAGCAATCGAGACAACACTCGCTTGCAGCTTCAATCCATCATCAGTCAGATCAATCAGATCAATACTGAAATCGCTCAAAGTGAAAATTCGATCTCTAATTTAAAAAATGAAATTTCATCACTTCAGAGCCAAAACGGCTCCAACTCGGTGGTGATCAATAGTCACCAGAATGAAATTCAACAAAATAATTTAAAAATCCAAGCTGAACAATCAGCACTTGGATCGTTGAATCAACAGCGTTTATCTGTTCAAGCAAATCGTGATCGCATCCAAATAGATTTTGATCGACAATTAAATTTGACTCGAACACGCGAACAGGCTTTTCAACAAGCATCTCAACAACGCGATAGCGCTCGCA
>CANBTI010000073.1 GCA_947372355.1 Bdellovibrionales bacterium
GTAATTTTTGGGATTCATAGTTCCATTTTTGATGTGATTACTTTTTTAGTGCTCATTCATATATTAAAAATGAAAGAATCTGGATTTCAAACTGGATGGTTTGTGGAATCCATTCTGACTGAATTACTCATTCTTTTTATCATCAGAACTCATCAGAACTTTTTTAAAAGCAAACCTGGAAAGTATCTGGTGATTTTGAGTTTGATTGCGATCGTGATCACGATCACTCTACCCTACTTACCGCTAGCACCACTCGTTGGATTGATACCACT
Source organism: Bdellovibrionales bacterium (assembly GCA_947372355.1). Lineage (GTDB taxonomy): Bacteria > Bdellovibrionota > UBA1018 > UBA1018 > CAIMNF01 > CAIMNF01. The sequence goes on from CANBTI010000073.1 coordinate 273, forward strand.
ATCAGGTATCGCTTTTATCTTCATGATCTCCATTGTGATTTTATATATTTTTACAGCTGATTTATTAAAAGTATGGTTTTTTAAAAAAAATGCCCAATAAGAATCAATCAAAACGCTGAATGTATTGGCACTTCTGGCAAAGTTCTTCCACCAATCGACGCTCTCGAAAGCCCTTTAAAATAGCTTTTGCACGATCACTCTCAAGAATGGTTGGAATCGCTTGTTCTAAAACATTCCCCAATGGAATTGCAGCTTCCTTATCTAAACAACAAGGAACGACAGTCCCTTCAGCCAGCACTCCAAAATGGTTTGATAATCCTTTACAAGTACCCTTACTGCCTAGGATTGGAAGCTCAAGAGACGGCCAAACAAACTCCGTATCAAAGTGCAAATACAAGCGATTTTTCACCAGATAACTTTTTTGCAATCTCACATCAAAGTTTGAATCTAACTTGTCTTGAAGATTCACTTGAAAGCGCTTCTCCACCTCTTCAAGCATCATTTTGTTCTTTTTCTGAATCGGATTTTCCATTTCATCCACCTTAGGTAGATTCCATAATCGGAAATTCAAATATAGATCAGGTCTTTTTTCAAAAGCGGTTTCCGTAAATTTAAAAATTTTATCTAAATATTCATCATAATTTTTCTCTGGAAAATTATCGTTGTAACTATGAAGTGAGAAATTCACTTGGCGTACGATCGGATGCAGTAAGAGCTCCGCTCTTTTATCAGTGAGAAGAACTCCGTTAGAAACTAGATTGACTGGCACTTGTTGATCTGAACAAATTTGCAAAAATCGCTCTAGCTTGGGATGAAGAAGCGGCTCTCCCATCAGATGAAAACAAACTTGCTCCGTGAGTGGGGCAACTTCTTTGATGACTTTCTCAAAGACAGATTCTTCCATTAATTTTTTAGTGCGTACTACTTCTGGGCAAAATGAACACTGTAGATTACAGATATTACTGATCTCAATGTTCACCTTATTAAATTGCTTTTTTGCACCCATTTCCGTTATCATACTCTAAAATGAACCTTTTTCCCTCTCTTTTTCATCACTCTGGTGGCCTTGTTTATCACTGGCGTGCTCTTTTAAATCACCAGAGGCTATGGTCTAACCATCTACAACAAACTAGCGCTTTTTTAAATGAATGGAATCCCTCATCTAGCTCATTATATTTGATTGGACCCTCGGGTGGATACTCCCTACCTACCGTGTGGTTAAAGAAGTTCAAAACGATCACTGCTTTTGAACCAGATGCAGTGGCTAGAAAAATATTTGAATTACGAACTGGAACAAAACCGATTTGGAATAAAGGTCCTTTTAGTTTCACCGCTCTCCAAAGCGGAGAATTTTCATTTGCTCCGAATTCTGCGATTTTATTTTGTAATCTTCTCGGCCAAATGGATTTTGATGAGGAAGCCGGCCTACTCGCTCAAGAAGAATTACTAAAATTATCTCTAAAGAATGAATTCGCTTCTTACCATGACGTTTTATCTGGAGATGACTTTAGATTTGAATGGTCTTCTCCCATGAATGGCATTCAACCGGTGAGAGTAAAATATGAAATGGAAGCTCTGGATCCCTACTTCACCCCCAATGAAGGAATTACTGAACTTGATCTTCATGTTCATCCTGCCAGTTTTTTATTTCAAGATGCTGAGCCGTTCCAATATCAATATTGGGAATGGCAAATCACAAAAAAACAAACTCAAGTGATTGAAGCAGTCTATTCAACTTTTCATCAAATAGCCCCATAATGATGGGTTGAGTTGTCCCCTGATTGTTTATCCCCATCCGTTAACACAATTATATTCAATTTATAATTCGGTATGCTCTTTGCTTTATATAAAGACGATATGAATCAATTACGTGTAAATGGAACTAAAAAGAATACTCAATCAAAATACTACATTGATGATGAGGATTACATTAAACGCAGCAACGAAGACCGTAGTCGAAGAGACCGGGATAAAAAAAAGAAATCTCACAATCAATATTCACCGGAATATCTAGAAGAAACTCTTTACCTACAACAACATACTCCCTTCGACTATCGGAGAAAGAAATATCCTTAAACAGTTCGGAGTATTTTGTCATGCTTCTTAAAATTCAAAATGTAAAAAAGACATATTCACATGGCGATCAAAGTTTAGATGCATTGGTAAATATCTCTCTCGAAGTGGATGCAGGCCAATTTGTTTCGATCATGGGCCCGAGTGGATCTGGAAAAAGTACACTTCTTCATTTAATGGGCGGCTTAGATAAACCCAGTTCAGGACGTGTGATCATCAATGATCAAGCGATAGAAAGTTTAACCGATGATGAAGTTTCAAGATTTAGAAGAAGAAGTTTAGGATTTATTTTTCAATTTTTTAACCTTCTCCCCAATCTCACCGCACTCGAAAATGTGGCATTGCCTAGATTATTAGACAATATCCCCATGAAAGAGATTGAACCCAGAGCAAGAGAACTTTTAAAAATGATGAATCTTGAAAAACGCATGAATCATCGCCCAAATCAACTTTCGGGAGGAGAGATGCAAAGAGTGGCCATTGCTAGGGCACTGGTGAGTAAACCACTTTTAATTTTGGCAGATGAACCCACTGGAAATTTAGATTCAAAAACTGGAAAATCGATCCTCACGCTTCTTTCTAGCTTAGCAAGCGAACAAGGCCAAACAGTGATCATGGTTACCCATGATATCAATGCTGCTGCTTATGGATCAAGAGTGATTGGTTTAAGGGATGGTAGTGTTGAGTATGATCGCTCTGTTCATCAACCTGAACCTAAACCGATGATTCAAAATCTAGATTTATGAAAAACTTATTACTTTACATCGGACTCCCCCACCTTAAACTAAAACCACTTCGAAGCTTTCTCACCTTAATCGGAGTATCCTTTGGAATCGCTCTCTACGTAGCCATTGCGATCATCAATCATTCAACAAAAAACTCGATGAAAGAAAGTATTGATGCCGTTGCAGGAAAAGCAAAACTCATCGTTACAGCCGGACCAGTAGGTTTTGATGAAAAAAAAATTGCGATCATTAAAAAAATCCCAGGAGTAAAGTTTGCCATTCCTATGGTAGAAGCTCGCGCTTACTTCGCAGATACGAAAGAACCGTCTGGGAGTCTTTATGTTTTAGGGGTGGATCTACTTCAAGAACAATCCATTCGTTCTTATAAATCAACTGATCACAAAGTAATTGATGATCCTCTTATTTTCTTTAATCAGCCGGATAGTATCATCATCACAAAAAAATTAGCGGTTGAACGAAAATTAGAAGTGAATTCTAAAATCAGTTTAGCCACAGCAAATGGAATTCACGCCTTCACGATTCGAGGATTACTGGAACCCGAAGGTGCTGCCCGAGCCTATGGCGGATCCCTGGCCATCATGGACATCGACGGAGCGATGTTTAGTTTTGGTAAAGGTCACAAAATCGATCGAGCCGATATCGTTCCCGAAACCAATTATTCGATCGATGAAATCAAACTCAATCTCACCAAAGCATTAGGACCAGGATTCCTCATTGAAACACCAGAATTACAATCTTCACAGTTGGAGGCAATGGTAGGAAGCCAACAAATGATGCTCACTTTTTTTAGCTCCATAGCACTACTCGCAGGGCTATTTCTCATTATTAATTCTATTTCCATTGCCGTTACCGAACGCAGAAAAGAAATAGGAATCTTACGCGCTTTGGGTGCAACCCGGTTTTCGATGGTGTGGCTATTTGTCATTGAAGTGATTGGTACTGGTTTACTGGGTTCAATATTCGGATGTTTACTGGGAAGAGTGTTGGCCGAAGTTTTATCCAAGCAAGTGGTTTCAGCCATGGCCACACAATTTCAAATGCAAATCACAGTGAATGAGCTTGAATTCACCCCGAGTAACATTGCGTTTTCAATTCTGATCGGAACAGCAGCTTCTATTTTTGCAGCATTCTGGCCATCATTAAAAGCAGCGAAAATTCATCCTTTAGAATCCATGAAAGGCTATCTCGAGACTCATCAAAAAGATGCTTCCAAACTTGCTATTAAATTAATGATCTTGGGGTGTATTATTTTGGGATTTGTGACTGTATCTTCTATTTTCAGCTGGGGAAAACATTCAACTATTTTAAATATCCTCACCAACACTGGTTCGGTAGTAGGACCAGCGATTCTTGGCCCATATATTGTACTCTTGTTTTTAGGTCTCTTAGAAAAAGCCCCTCGAGGAACATTTTCCACTGTTTTCCATTTTGCTCATGAAAATTTATTACGAAATCCGAAACGAACTTTTTCAAATGTAATGGCTCTACTCGTTGGATTATTCTTAGTCATGTTGATAGCCACGATCAGGATTAGTTTTCATGATACTTTGATGGGATGGCTTGATCAAACCTTTGTCTCTGATTTGTTAGTCACCTCAAATGGAAGAGTGGCTACGAGTGAAGTTCAAGCTTTGAGTGAAAAAATCCAGGAAGAAATATTAGCGGTTCCTGGAATTCGCCCCCTTGGGGCAGGGAGAGGATCTGGAATGAGAGCCATTCGGATACCTTATCAAGGAAAACAAATTTCTCTGAAAGCAATGGATCGATTTGCGGATTTTTATGAGTCTCGCTACATTGCCTCGCCTGACACTGAATCAAAAGAACTGATCAATCGATTGTTTGAATCAAAAAAGCCGTTATTGCTTGCTTCAGAAAATTTTTTATTGCAACAAAAGTTAAAAAATGGCGACACCATCAATTTAGACACTCCAAACGGTAGAATCCCCTTTCAAATTGGTGGCACTATTTCAGATTATGCTCCTAACGGGGTGATCTATATGGATCGCAAGATTTATAAAAAATATTGGAATGATGCACTCATTTCAGCCTTTGCCTTTAATATTCTTCCTGGATACACGCTGGAACAAGTACGCTCTGATATAGATCGAAGATTAGGACGCAAAAGAAACCTGATGGTGATTTCCAATGCTGAATTTAAACTTCAAACTCAACAAGCAATCGAGCAGTCCTTTGCTTATACCAAGGCCATTGAATTCATCGCTTTGATCGTAGGATTACTTGGACTCTTAAATACCATGCTGATTAGTGTGATTGAAAGAACTCGTGAGATTGGAGTTTTACGCGCAGTCGGATCCGTGAAAGCACAAATATCTAAAATGATTATTTTAGAGGCTATCCTTCAAGGTTTTTTAGGAGGATTTGTAGCAATTATTTTAGGTTCTTATATCGGTTGGCTTTATATCAAATACAATTTAGTGGATAGTTCCGGATGGATCATCGATTTTCATCTAGCATTCTCAGCAATCCTATATACGATGCTCACTGGTATCTTTGTCTCAATGATTGCAGGCTATTTTCCATCCAAAAAAGCATCTTCTCTAGTGATCACTGAAGCGCTTGATTATAAATAACGAGCAGACCATTTCATCATACCGACTGCAAGATCGCGATCAGAGCCATCGGGATCACGGCTACTAGACCACCAGTTTGGCGCCTCAGGATGTGGGCCAGCAATATACACTCGCCCCTTTCCATAAGTTGTTCTAGCAGCTGCAATGGTTTTGCCATCATCATAAACGGCCATCACTTCCACACTTGAATCTATGTTGTAAATATAAGGGCCACCTTCAAAATAAATGTCTCTAGTTTTGTTCTCCCAAGAAACCTTTTCCATATTTGAACCTGTTCCAAGTGGTGCGGTATTTCCTGGGAAAATTCCAAATCCTTGAATACCAGTCGTTCCAATTTCTTTGGTCGTGATGAAGGCTCCCGCACAAAAGCCAACATAACCACCACCATCATTGATAAATGAAATTAAAGCATTTCTCAGCGTGGGAGTAATGGCTTGATATGCTTGAGCAGAATGTCCGCCGGGTTGAACCCAGATGGCTACATCCTGAAAAAGAGCAGTAATTTGTGCTGAAGTAGAAGCAGAAGTGAGTTCATTGGGACCAACAATTTTTGCAATAAACCCCGCTTGTCTTGCGGTATCTGCAGCGGCAAGAGCACAATCTTCCGGACATGCACCTGGCCCATCATAAACAAGAGCAATATTTTTAGCTTTATTTGGAATCGTGACTGGTGGTTTTGTTACCACCGGAACTGAGGGGACTGCCGGTACTGCAGGTATGACTTTCACTGCAGGGGCTTGATCTTGAAGATTACATGAACTGAGAACAACCACCATCGGGCAAATCAGCATCCAAATTTTCATATACTTAGGATGAGTGAGAAAATAAGGATCATCTAGAATACAAAAAATTGACGTTATTTATTTTTTCAATAATCTAAGTATAAAATAGACTTTTCTTGGAGGCGTTTAAATTTCTAAATACATATTATGTACTTAGTTCAACTTTTAACTCCCCACCCTATTTTTAACCAAAATCTGAAAAGTAATCTATTTTTATGAAATTATGCATTAAACATGGCATTCCAGCTCATAAAAAAATAATTTTTAGCTTTGAAATTGTGCATTCAGCATGGCTGTAGTTGCTTGTTGTTGAGAGAGTGTGAACTGCTCACCTTCCCATTGATCTCCAAAAACCCAATTCAATCTTAGCCCAAGATCATTTTCGTTGAATGGTTTATGTAGACATTGGTTGGCACCCAAATCAATAGCGATTAAAACGTTTTCTGGCTTAGTTGTTACGATGATAAATTTTGTTTTTTGAATTCTTAAATCTTGATGACTACGCAAAGCGATCAGTAGTTCAAATCCATTCATTTGTTCCATATTTAAATCACTCACGATTAAATCAAAGCGATCTCCATCTTTTGCTGCATTTTCTATCAAGGAAAGCGCTGTCTTACCGTTGTCTGCTTCGTGGTAATTGGTCATCTCTAGTTTTTTAAAAAACTGCCTAGCTCTTGAACGAACAGTGATTGAATCATCTACAAAAAGAATTTTAATTTTTTCTGGCTTCATTTAAAGTAATAATAACAAAAAAAAAGGCCCCTCACCAGAAGTGAGAGGCCCTTTAAACTTGTATTTAATTTCTAGTATAAACTAGGAATTAATAACGACCGCGTCCGCCGCCGTTACCACGACCGCCACCGCCGCCGTAGCCACCGCCACCGCCGCGAGATTCGCGAGGAGCCATTGGTTTTGCTTCATTCACAGTCATCGGACGACCTTGTAATTCAGCTCCATTGTATTTGTTGATAGCTGCTTGAGCTTCTTCATCTGTAGACATTTCTACGAATCCGAAGCCTTTGCTGCGACCAGAATCACGATCCATGATTAGGTTAGCAGAATCAACTGTTCCACATTGTGAAAATAAATCCACTAGTGATTGGTCTGTTGCTGAAAAGGGAAGATTTCCCACGTATAGTTTTTTACCCATAATACCTCCTAAAGGCAGGGGGCCACTGAAAGAAAACCGGTCTAATTACCTGAAGACTCTGAGAAGCTTAATTGTCGAACAAGGTTAGTCTAACAGAAAGCCAATGCGTTAGATAGAAGTATATTTAAGTATCTCTATAAAAGAATATATGAGCTTAGATACCCATTTTAGGCCATTCTACCCTAACTTTTCGACCTTTAATGCGTCCATTTTGAAGGCGCATGAGGGCTGTACTTGCTAATTTTTTAGCTACAGCGACATAAGAGAAAAAATCATGAATTTCAATTTTACCGATGTCTTCACCCTTTAATCCGCCGGCATCGCCCGTGAGCGCTCCTAAAATATCACCCGGACGCATTTTGTTTTTACGCCCTTCGAGAATGATCAAAGTATCCATCTTCGCTTCTAAATTTACAGGAACGGGAATCCCTTTTTCATAATCAATGATCGTTTCAGAACCCGCAGATCCAGAGGCATTGGCCATGGCAGGAACTTTATTTTTTTCACGTTCCAAAATAAGAGAAATCGCTAAGCCTTTTTTGCCCGCTCTCCCCGTTCTTCCAATACGATGAGTGTAGATATCGCGCTTCTGAGAAAGTTCGTAATTCACTACTAAATCTAAATCAGCAACATCAATCCCTCGAGCCGCCACATCGGTGGCGATCAAAATACGCACACTTTGATTTCTGAATTTTGCCATCACGAGATCACGTTCACGTTGTTCGAGATCTCCATTCAAGCAAGCCACACTCACCTCTAAGCTCGCGAGCTCTCTCGTTAATTCAAAAGTTGTGGCCTTAAAATTACAAAACACAATTGCGGATTCTGGTTTTTCTTTTGAAAAAACCTGCATCAAGCATTCTACTTTTTCAGCTTCAGATCCCACGACATAAAAACGTTGCTCCACAGAAGATAAGCTCGCCACATCTTCTGGCGTTTGTTCAATTTTTACCATCACGGCATCGTGCTGAAAACGATTGCTCATCTGTTGTATGCCCGGTGGAAAAGTAGCAGAAAACAAAACTGTTTGGCGTTGTTCTGGAAGTGCGTTCATCACTTCATCCATCTCGGCTTGAAAACCCATATCGAGCATACGATCGGCTTCATCGAGAACAATAATTTTAAGCTCGTTTAGTTTGAGTGTGCCTCTGGTTAAATGATCCAGCACTCGCCCCGGAGTTCCCACCACAATGTGAACTCCCGACTCTAATGCGCGGGCTTGAGGCCCCACTGGCACTCCCCCTGCTACTTCTAAAACTTGTAAGCCGATTTTTTTGCGCCCCAGTTTTCTCACTTCACGGGTCACTTGGGTGCATAATTCTCGGGTAGGACACAAGATCATTGCTTGCACATCACGAAATGCACTTTGCTCGATGTGAATTTGCTCCAAGATGGGAATCGTGAAGGCCGCCGTTTTTCCGCTACCGGTTTTTGATTGCCCGATTAAATCACGCCCCTCTAAAAGAGCGGGAATGCTTTCGGCTTGAATAGGGGTCATTTTCACATATCCCAACTCTTTCACGAGCTCCATTGTGCCAGGGGATATATTTAAAGACTCAAAATTTTCTGGATCGTGTTTCGGATTCTTACTCATACCAATGTGCTCAGCTCTTCCCATCTGGATAACTTCTGATCCAGAGTTGATTGATTTTTTGTTTGTTCAGTGATGAGTTCTTTTAATTTGCTTGCAGCTTGAGAAAAATCTTCCGTCGATAACTGCTGACTCAACTCATATTGTCGTTTTTCTAATTCAGTGATTTCTTTTTCCACTTTTTTTAGTTCATTTTCCCACGCACGTTTTTGATTGTTGGAAATCTTGGAATCCACTTCAACTGGAGAAGTCTTATTTTTCTGCGGAGCTGCCTGAACTTCGGTAGTCAAACTAGTGAGTTTTTGAGTGCGTTTCATGCGATCGCGAGTTTCAAGTACTTTTTTAACCAAATACTCTTCATAACTCATGATCAGGGGAGTTACTTTTTGAGATTCAATTTCTAACAATTGATCTACGAGGGGCGCTACGAAATCACGATCATGGGATACTAAAACCAAGGTACCATTGTAATTCATGAGCGCTTGGAGCAATACTTCACGAGAATCAGAATCCAAGTGATTGGTAGGCTCATCGAGTAATAAAAAGTTATTCGGAGTGAGGAGTAATTTTGCCAAGGCCACACGCGCTTTTTCACCACCAGAAAGCACTTTGATTTTTTTCAACACGTCATCGCCTGTGAATAAAAATGCACCCGCAATGGCGCGCACTTGAGCAATGTCCATTTGGGGAGCGGTGGTTTCTAGTTCTTTTAATACCGTCCACTCCAGATTCAGTGTTTCGGCCTGCATCTGTGAGTAGTAACCCACTTTTACATTGTGCCCGAGTTTTAAGGTGCCCTCACTGAGTGGAACTTCTGTTTCTAGTCCTTGAGCTAGGGTTTTTAAGAGCGTGGTTTTACCCGCTCCATTCACACCCACGATTGCCACGCGTGATCCCCGTTGCAAAATCCAATCAAATTTTGAAAAAATAGTTTTGGCAGTAGCACCTTCACCATAACGAACGGCTGCTTTTTTCAAAGTCACCACTTCTTTACCGCTAGAAGGACAAGCCGGAAAACGAAACTGCATATTGGAACGATCTTCAGGCATTTCGATCAAATCCATTTTTTCTAATTGCTTAGCCCGACTCTGCGCCTGACGTGCCTTACTCGCTTTTGCTCCAAAACGATCAATGAAGGCCTGCAATTCAGCCACTTTTTGCTGCTGCCCCTCAAATTGAGCTTCCAGTAATTTTAAGCGCTCTTCTTTTTGAATGACAAAAGCATCGAGATTTCCGTTATAACAATTGATCTTTTTTTGATCGAGTTCCCAAACTTCGTTCACCAATTTATTTAAAAACAATCGATCATGGCTCACCATCAGGATGGCACCTGGATAATTTTTTAAAAACTCCTCAAGCCATAACAAGGATTCCAAATCCAAATGATTGGTAGGCTCATCCAAAATCAGCAAATCGGGTTGAATGAGAAGCACACGGCCGAGGGCCACACGCATGAGCCATCCGCCGCTGAGTTCTGAAAGATTGCGATGAAAATCACTTTGTCTAAATCCAACCCCTTCTAAAATTTGTTCTGCTCGTGAAGGCAAACGATATTCATCTAGAGCATCCACTTCTTCGAGCACTCGCGAGTAGGCTTGTAAAATCGCGTCGTCTCCGGGGCCGCCTACGAGATGTTGCATTTTTTGTTCGAGATCATCTCTTTGTGCAAGAATCTCTTCGCGCCTACCATCTAAGCGCATCACTTCTTCCATCACCGTACGATCTTCAAACTTGGGCAACTCCTGCGCGAGATATCCGATCTTGATGTGAGGACTCATTGAAATTAAACCGTGATCGTAATTTTCCTGACCAAGGATCAAACGGATGAGCGTACTCTTCCCCGCTCCATTCGGACCCACGAGTGCAATTCTGGATTTTTCACCAAGATTGGCTTCGGCATTTTCAAATAAGGTTTTTGAACCGTATTGTTTACTAAGGGCTTTGAGTTGTAACATAGGGGGGAAGGTCTTTGCGCCTAGGGTAACACAACGCCGCCAATTTTGCCGCCCAATATGCACTTGACTGTGAAAAGCAATCTGAGCGATTCTTTTCACTCATGACCATCCCCAGTAAAGAACTGATCATTAAGGGTTTTATTGAAAAGTTCCGTTCAGAACTCTCGAACCTCATTCAAAGCGCCAAGGCCGCCCATGCGGCTGCCACCCATGAGGAATCCAAAGCGGAAGATCGTCACGATACCTTTGCCATTGAAGCCTCTTATCTCGCCGCTGGTCAGGCCGTTCGGGTTGCTGAATTAGAAAAAACGCTGGAAGAATTCGAGGGGTATCTTGAGCATCCTGTTTCTTTGAACCAAGTAAGACTAGGCGCCCTCATTACCTATGAACTGGATCAAAAACTTCACCACGCATTTTTTTCAAAATTTGGGGGTGGATCTAAAATTGAAATCGAATCAGTTTCTGTTCAAGTGCTCACACTGTTATCACCGCTAGGTGAAGCATTGGAGGGAACGCAAGCTGATGAATCCATTGATTTAGAATTGCGCGGAAGTGAAAAAACTTATCAAATTATTTCAGTAGATTAAGATTGCAATGCTTTAGGCAATTCAATCAAAAACGATGTGTTCCCCGTTGTTTCATTATATCGAATGGAACCTTTGTGTGATTCGATAATACTTCTAGAGATACTGAGCCCTAGCCCAGTGCCACTTTCTTTATCCTTAGTGGTAAAAAAAGGCGTAAACAACTTCTCTAAAATCTTTGAATCAATTCCATTTCCAGAATCAATCACTTTGATGATGATTTGATCTCCACTTTCGTGTACCGAAATTTTTACCCATCTGAAAGCCATGCC
>CANBTI010000074.1 GCA_947372355.1 Bdellovibrionales bacterium
CACGCGATCACTACCCTTTCTGAAAATCGTTCAGAAATTGGTGCTCTTCAAAATCGCTTGCAATCCAGCATTGCAAACATCAACGTGTACGATGAAAATTTAAGTGCTGCTCGAAGCCGAATCTACGATGTAGATATGGCAACAGAAACCTCAGAGTTGACTAAGTCAAACATCTTGAGTCAAGCAGGCGTATCAGTATTAAGTCAGGCAAACCAAAACGCAATGGGCGCCCTGAAGTTACTCGGCTAATAATCATTACCAGGTTAGTTTCACCCAACACCAAAAAATGAAAAGGCCCACTGGAATTTATTCCGGTGGGCCTTTTCGTTTTTAAAATTTATTTCCAAAAACCAAGTAATGGTTCTGCTTTAGTATCATTTTGATTGAGCTGCCCTAACTTAAAACCGTCTTCAATCGTGCGCAATACATTATAATGACTATAAGATTGATCTATACTCATTGCATAATTTTGAACACCGTTGCCAAGGATCATCGAGAATAATTCAGGATTTTTTGCGTCTGTATTGGTAGTGGTCGTAATAATAATCGTCGTTTGAGAAATTAAATCCTTATTATTCAAAATTGGATCTAACACACTTTGAAGTGTTCCTGATGCAGTATTGATATTACTCGTAGCTCCACTCCCCTTCAAACTTGGAATCAAAATAGAAAAATCGGGTAATGAACCGTATTTTAAATCGTCTTCTAAGAAATTAAACCCCACCACTTTCGAACAAAGAAAGCGATCGGTTTGTACTTGAGATAAGGATAGAAATGGAACTCTATAGCGCTTGTAATCGCCAATGCCTTCATTTAAATAACAAGCACCAGGATATTCTTGAGCATAAACTTTCCAAGTAATGCTTTTAGACTCCAGAAGATTGATAATCGTTGGAGTGAAAACTCTGACTAATTCATTATCGCGGATTCCAAAATCATTTCCCGAAATCATAGCAACTGAATTTGCTTGAGTCACCACACTCACTTGATTCATCCGAGTGAATCTCACGGATGGATAATTGAGCCAAATATTACGAACATAACGTTGATTCATCATGTAAGTATACGGAGTGTTTTCAAGCCAAACCCAAACTACTTTTTTGAAAGGGGTAACAGGATTATAAGCGGCATGAGCAATATTAACCGTGAATAGACACAATAAAGTTAAAAGTTTCATACTTGAAGTATATCACGGTCAAAAAATAGTGTTAATGGATTCTTCTGCGTCAGTGGCAATACCAACAGCCAGATCATTCAAAGTTCTTTCAAACTCACCTTCGTTAATCAAAGCGGAAGTATTTCCTAAGGATCCAAGATAATTGGATGCTGCAAAACTCTTGTTTCTTGAGATGGAATCGGTCCAAAGACCTTTTTTAAATTTATCCGCCAATACAAACTGAACCCTTAAATTAACCTGATAACTGGAAGCAATCTGCACAGTGTTGGGCCCATCAACACTACCAGCGTTAGCAATTTTATCGACAGTAGTCACAGCCAAAGGTGAGTACATGGCTTCATTCACCGTTGCAGTGATGGTGGCATCAGCAGAATCCATCTTATCCACTAACTTAATATACCCACCCTGTGAAAATCTTTTTCGGAGTGCGTTATATACGGTGATTTCAACCCCTGCTTTATAAGAATTGTTTTGAACTGGAGTAACATAGAGCGATTTAATATCGTGAATTTTGAAAAAAGGACGTTCAGCTCCGCGCATATGATAGCCACAGGACGAAGTAACAGCAGACAGAGCGATAAGAATAACAACCGAAAAACCTTGGTATCGAGAACGTTCCATTTGCACTTATTTTGACAAAACCTTCCCCTTTAAGCAAGGATAACAAAAATGGATTTATTGAGCCGTGTAATCAAAAAAATATTGAGCCAAAACCCTGCACTCAAGCAAGGGGTGAACGATGCACGCATTATAGAATCTTGGGCTCCTGCCGTAGGTGAAACCATTGCCAAGCATGCTCAAGCTGTTCAAGTGAAGAATAAAACACTGATTGTTGAAGTGGATCATCCGATTTGGAAACAAGAGTTGTTGGCAAATAAAGCGCTAGCCCTCCAAAAATTAAATGCAAAAATTTCAGAAATTTTTGAAGATACGAGCGGAAAAATTTGGATCGAAGATCTGTTTTTGGGAAGTCTTAACCAAACCAAACAAAAAGCAAAATCAGCACCAAAATGGTCAAAGTAAACAATACCAACTTCATCATTGGTGATGTTTGTTGAACTGGTTCTTCGAGTTTTGAAGTAAATCTAGGAGTACTACTCACCGTTGGAGTTGGCATTTTTTTTAATGGAACTGCAATAGGCGAAGTGACCGCGTACCGCTCTTTAGTGACTTCTTCATTTATTTTTTTAAATAAGCCATCCATTGGAATCGTTCCAAAATGTTTTCGCATCTCTTTCACATCTTGAAGCGAAAACCAGTAGCCAGTAGCAGGACATATTTCATCTTGTGGTTTCATCTCCCCTGCTGCAAACAATTCCAACAACTCTACTTCAGACAGTGGTCTTGAAAAGGTATAATCGGTATGCCTAATCAACCAGGTTCTGTCGTTGGTCTGATTCATTTGGCCACCTGTAAAGACTCAAAAGAAATTAAATCAGCTCGAATAAAATCACAGATTGCAGAATGTTCAGATTTTACAAAATCCTTAGGTAATCCTGCAAAAACAACTTTTCCCTGATCTAAAAATACAATTTGATCAGCAAGTCTGAGTGCAGAAGGAATATCATGAGAAATCACCACAGAGGTTAATTTGAATTCGCGTTTCAACTTCTCAATTAAATCATCAACGGTCATTCGGGTGAGCGGGTCTAGTCCTGTAGTTGGTTCATCGTAAAGTAAAATTTCAGGTTTGCGAATCATGGCTCTGGCAATCCCCACCCTTTTTCTCATTCCTCCAGAAATCTCACTAGGAAATTTATCATAAGGGCCTTGCATGCCAAGAATTTCAAGAATTTGAACTACTTCTTTTTCAATTTCAGCCTCTGTAAACTCGGTGTGTTCACGAAGTGGGAACGCAACATTTTCAAAAATAGTCATGTCGTCAAACAGTGCAGCACTTTGAAAAACCATGCCAAACTTTTCACGAAATTTGGTGAGTGCATTTAAATCCAAGGTGGAAAGATCAACACCCAAAACTCTCACTTCACCTTGATCTGGAAAAAGTAGTCCTAAAATATGTTTTAAGGTAACCGATTTTCCAGTTCCAGATGAACCAAGAATATAAGTTAATTTTCCTGTAGGAAACTTGATATTGATCCCTCTCAGGATTGCATCTCTGCCATCACGAAAAGATTTGTAAACATCCTTTAATTCGATTGCAATATCAGAATTGGATTCAATATTACTCATAGACCCTCTTTAATCTTAGCCCTATACGTGTGGTAATTTCATAAGGAATGGTTTGAGCCCGACCGGCAACCGCATAAGGATCAACACCCTTTCCCCATAAAGTAATCCAATCACCCACTTTTGTTTTAGCGGAAGCACTCACTGAAATGAGATCCATACTCACTTTACCTAATATTTGATCTTGATTCGCGAGAGCTCTAAAAACTCCATCTGCATACCCTGCGCCCAGAGTGGCAATCCATTCACCATTTTTTTTCTTAGATTGATAAGTTCCGCCGTAACCAACTCGATCACCCTTTTCAAGAAAAGTTTTTTGAATCACGGGAGCCTCAAAGTTCATCACCGGTTGAAGTTGATCATTTTTCGCTGATTCATAAGGGCGAATTCCATAAAGTGAGAGCCCCGGACGTACCAAGTTCATTTCCTTGAAAAAAGGATACGCACGTGAATTCCAAATGGCTCCACTATTGGCAAAGTGCAGGTAAGTTTCTGGTGAGCTTTGATTTTTCCAAAGGATTACTTTTTCAAATTCAGTGATTTGTTTTTTGGTGAGTTTGCTTCCTGGATTTTCTGATTCAGCAAGGTGAGTAAAAACCGAACTTGGCTTTAAACGAAGTAGTTTTAATGAATCGACAGGGATTCCTAAACGATTCATCCCTGTATTCACTTCAACATGAAACGAAACTTTTTTAGCTTTCGGTTTAGAAGTAAAGAATTTTTGGAATTCAAGCAGGGTGTGTAACTCACCCAATACCGGTTCAAAATGATGAGTTTGACAAAGCTTAATCCACTCTTCAGAAAAGGGAGCGCAATCGGAAAAAACGAGGATGGGAATTTTTTTTGCAGATTTAGGTAATGAATTTCTTAAGGATAGAGCTTCAGAAAAAGTAGCTACACCGAATCCAAATAATCTTTTTCTAGAAGCTAAATCATTCCATAAAGTTTTCGCCACCCAATCGGCATCGTGGCCATAGGCATTTGCTTTTACCATGGGTAAAAGTAATTGCCCTTGAGCTTTATTCGCCAAGACTTGAAAATTATTTAAAAGCGCGGTGCTGGATAATCTAACCTGCGCTCTCAACTTATGAGTTTAATTCAGAGTTATTAACTGCATTTGGTCTGATGGAGCGAGTTTTCGAGCCTACTTTATTTGTTTGTGCAAATAAATAGTTACCAGTCTCTCTTAACATCTTAGAAAGAACTGGGCGGGATTGCGCACTTCTAAAGCCCGCATTCAAGATTACTAGAACCCCTACTAATTTCGGTGTTCCACTCACATCCGGCTCACTGGTCACTGCCCATGCTTCAAAGTGAGCTACGTTCAAATGAGCAATCATCATCTTGCTCACTGGTCCGTAGTTATTCAATGATGCAACCTTTCCTTCAGTCGCAAATGCCTCTACTTGTTCTTCAATATCCTTACGAATGTAAGCTTGAAGTAAAGTAGTGTTTTGAATTTGCACATTTCCTGCAACCGCACCAATAGTTAAGTTCTGTAAACGGCGATTATATCTAAAAAATAGAGTAGCACTTTCAGACATCTCTGAAGAGAGTACTGCCAATGCTTTTTCAATTTCTTCAGCTGATTGTGAGGTTTTAAGTTTAGCTGAAAGCTCTTCTGAATAATCACGGTGAACCGAAATTTTATTGCCAAGATTAACCTTGTTAAAAGATCTCATCTCATTCATTTCATTTTCAATCAGATTTTTAGAAGCAACAAAATCCTCAGTTGCACCTTGAATGTTTTCTTCATTCACATAAATCACATTCGAATTGCTCACCATTGGTTTATTTAAAACGGGTGGCTGAGCGATTTCAGACTCAAAATTGTTTGAAGTTCTACCTTGAAACTTAGTGAGTCTGATCTCATTTTGAATTTTACGAGTAAAAGTAATACTCACAGCGCTAAACATAGCCAGAGCTAATGCCATGACCACAAAAATCATACCGAGTCCTTTGCGAGCAGCACCTGAACTCATTTGATCCCGAACCCAAGACATAGAAAGTACAGAAGCAATGGCTTTTTGCTCTACACCGATTGCAAACGGGAGAGTTCCGGCACGTACGAATGCCACTTGTTCTTTAGTTCCATCGATAGCGTGGTAACGGCTTAAAGATCCAGATTGTGCTCCCACAAATAGATTTTCAATGGTTGCTTTTAAGCCTTCGGTTTTACGAAGATCAGTTCCTACATAAGCATTAGAAGTATGCGCTAATACTTTTCCATTTTTATCAATCAAGTAAGCATTACGATCCAGTTTAGAGTTTCCAATTTTAGGTAAACTAATCATTGCAAGAGTTGGATCAATTAAAACTACATTCACTTTCGTGATCGTTTGGTGAGCATCAAACTCAGATGGAATGGCTAAAAAGATTCCAAACTTATTTCCGATGTCTGAAAGTTCAAAAGTACCAATTGAATATTTTGAAAGCTGAAGATCACTGAGACTCACTTGATTTTTAAGTGCATTGATCAATCGATCTTCTAGAGCAAGATCAATATTTTGGGAGTTATTTTTAACTCCATTATTTAAGTTTGTATTTGCAGGTTCATCTTTTTTTGAAGATTCAATTTCAGAAGGAATCCCTTGATTCATTTTTACTGAAAATTGATTCAAAACATAATTGGGGTTTCCACCAGATCGAATGGTATCAATCACACCAAAGAATTGATCCACATAACCTTGAGCTTGGGTTTTGAGTGTATCGTTTGCTCTCAGCACAGCTTCTTCTTGTTGGCTTTGAATACTGGATATACTCATGAGTCCACCCATTCCAAGACCAATGATTCCAGTTAAAAATATGGCAATTCGAGCTGTTTTCATGATAATCTCTCCCAGATAAAAGATTAACACAGAGAACCAAAATGGCAACTTCACAATCTCAATCAGAAAATATTACCCAGCCCCCTCTTGGTTCGGCTCGAGCTACCGTGTTGATTGCTGGCAGTGGAATCGCTGGATTAAGCGCTGCAATTCATTTTGCTGAGTTTAGTAATGTCATTTTATTGGCGAAATCAAGCATAGATGAAGGCAATACTCGATATGCTCAAGGTGGGATTGCAACAGTATGGGCCGAAAACGATTCTTTTGAAGAACACATCAAAGATACGCTCGATGCTGGTGCTGGATTGTGTCATAAAGATACCGTAGAAATTTGCGTAAAAGAAGGACCAGCCCGTATCAAAGAATTAATGGATTGGGGGGTACAATTTTCAAACACCCTTCACCAAGAAGGTGGCCATCATAAACGCCGAATCCTTCATGCTCAAGATTTTACAGGATTAGCGATTGAAGAGGCGCTCGTAAAAAAAGTAAGAGGCATTCCTAACATTAAAATATTAGAACGGCACATGGTGGTGGATCTCATCATGGAAGGAAAACTAGCTCCTCATTCTGAAACCAGTAACCTAGGAGAATGTCTGGGTGCTTATGTTTTAAATTCTGATACCAACGAAATTTTTTCAATCGCCAGTGATCTCACTATTTTTGCAAGCGGTGGAATGGGAAAAGTTTACCTCTACACCACAAACCCGGATGTCGCTACTGGGGATGGAGTGGCTGTGGCTTACCGAGCTGGAGCAAGGATTGCCAACATGGAATTCATGCAATTCCATCCTACATGTCTCTTTCATCCGAACGCAAAAAGTTTTCTCATCACTGAGGCACTCCGTGGTGAAGGTGGAATTTTAAGAAATCAAAAAGGTGAAGATTTTATGAAATCCTATCACGAGATGGGATCACTCGCCCCTCGTTATGTGGTTTCACAATCGATTGATAAAGAATTAAAAAAATCAGGTGATGCACACGCATGGCTTGATTTAAGGCATATTGATGAAAAAGATTTTCAGGAAAAGTTTCCGCAAGTTTATCAGGAGTGCCGCAAATATGGAATCATGGTCCCAGAGCAAATGATTCCCGTAGTTCCTGCAGCTCACTCCATGTGTGGAGGAATTTTAACCGATCTCAATGCACAAACTTCTGTAAAAGGTTTACTCGCGATTGGTGAAGTGGCTTGCACGGGATTGCATGGAGCCAATCGTCTTGCTTCAAACTCACTTTTAGAAGGCGTGGTCTTTGCAAAAAGAGCAGCGGTTCATGCTCGTGAATATTTAGTTAAACACTCACCTACCACAACACCTAAATCTCTACCCGCTTGGGATACAGGGCGTGCGGTGGATATGGAAGAGCAAATCGATATTGCTGCTACTTGGAGAGAAATTCGTACCCTCATGTGGAACTACGTAGGGATTGTAAGATCAGATCGCAGACTCCGCCGAGCTCGTGAGCGTTTGTCTCTCATTCGCCATGAACTGAATGAAGACTACTGGAAATTTAAACTCAATCGAGATTTGGTGGAACTTCGGAATTTATTAATTGTGGCAGAACTCATTGTAGAATGTGCCATCAGACGCAAAGAAAGCCGTGGATTGCATTTGAATGTGGATTATCCAATCACCGTTTCTACGCTGGCGATTGATACGGTTATTTAATTCAGCTTTTCTTCAAACTCAATTAATTGATCTTGAGATTTCACATTCATGATTTCATCGACTCTTTTACTAATTTCAAATCTTTTTGAGCAAATAAACTCTAGAGCAAGTGCTTGATAAGGATTATCGATCATTTTAATTTTTTCCATCGCTGAAGTAGTTGGTTGATAGTCATAAAATTTTATAGTTTTTAAAACCTTTTCACCTATTTGATCAATCTGGATATCTTTTTTAACCAATGAGAGTCTGTAAAAATTACCTGTAACATTATAATTTTCAATATAGAGATCTTTTCTAGGATTTTTTTCTAGTTTGAAGCCCATTTCAGGAAACAATTTTTGTAAGTCTTTACTCACTACATTTTGAGCAATAAATTCTATTCTATAAGTATCAGGATGTTTTACTGAGCTGACTGCACTTGCCCACAATAAATCACGCATAAAAAACACCATCGCTTTTGATGCTTCCATCTCTTCAGTGCTTGTTCCATATTTTGCGCCTACTTTTGACTTAATTGAACCTAGGCGAAAACGAACTTTTCCAGGATAAATATCCGTTTTCAAATTCATATGTCCACCATAATTTTTTTGAAAATGAAATCCGCTTTCCTGTAAAGCTTTAATGGTCGAATAATCTGGGGTTGATCTGCTAAAATTTGAATATCGATTCAGGATAGTGCTCATTTTAGCATTCACGCCACCCCATTCAATTAATTCTTTTACATTTTTATCAGTAAGAAATGGCCTCAATTCTATTTCTGCAATTTTATTTTCAATCTTTGAAAGATCTAATCCTTCTTTTTTTATAAAATCAGTAAGTTCAGAAGCAACAGATGGAATTTCTGCATTAAAAATAATTTTTGAATACCCAGCTGCCGCCTCTTTTCCGGCAAGAGATAAAATCTTCCGGTAAAGAATATGTTGTTCAGGAGTCTTAAGTGCGAGAGCAAAATTAAAATAACTTTTTCTATATATTTTTTGTTCTTTTAAAAAATCTAAGGTTAGATTCATTTCGCTTTTTAAACTAATATCTAACTCACTGTTGCTAACAATTTGATTGAATTTTAAATGCTGACGATCAACTTTTTGTTCAACCGTCGGAAATAGGGTTCGAAACAATTGATTTATACAATTCTGATTCAGCTCCGCAGCAAAAGTAGATTCACTCTGCAATGGAGTTGAAAAATTCAAAATCATGAATAAATAAAGCGCACGTCTCATTATTAGTCATATCGGTAAAAATGAATCAATTCTGCAGAGTCATTTTTCTGGCGAGTGGCCCAAAAAGGTATAAATTTAAGGACAAATTCCTGTGCAATATCGCTTGCTCACGATTCCACCCCGATCATCTCTCGCCACTCCCATCAACACTCTTCCTCTCGTTGTGGGAACAGAAACTTGGGGAATGTAAAATGTATTCATTTCACCTAATCGAGTTCTACTCATGGAAAATAATCCATCTGGAGTGCATTCCTTTTTCTTACTGCAAGAAACATCTTCCGGCCCCGTGAGGAACCAAGTGGTTTCAAGAACTTCTGTTTTTGAAATGGATGATCCATCCTTATTTAATAGTAAATAATTTTCAGCCTGAGCGGAAGGCAAGTATGCTTCGAGGGTGGATTCCACAGAAGGAAGACTGGTGATTTCAGAACCGCTTTGTCGAATTTCTAACCCTGTTGGATTCGTATTTTTAGTGGTTTTCGTAGCAGAGGAAAAAACAATTCTTTTAAAAGAACTGATTTTTGAGGAGGTTTCTCCATCCGGATAAATTTCAAAAACCACGAGCAAATTAATCCCGTTATAAAGTTGAGCTGCAGTTGCACTCGCAAATTTTTGTGCAATGATCGCTAACGCTGTTCCAGATGCGGTGGAAAAATCAACCGCGCTGGCAGTGAGTGAACCGGTATAATTCGGAGCTAAAAAAGTACCCGTTGCAACAACCGTTTGATTAGAACTCACCACTGTTCTGGTTGGATTATCAATACAATTCGGAGTAGCACCAAGGGAAATGCCAGGATCCAAACAAAATTCAACATTGAACTTTAATGTTCTCCCCGCACCATAAACATCACTCACCACGGGAGTTAGATTAATCGTACTCGGAGTAAAAGTTGCACCATCAAAATTAATTTCAGGCACATCGCTCTCTAAAGCTAAAACTCTTAATCCTTGAATCACGTTGAATTTTGGAAGCTTTTCATTACTGCAGCCTGCAAGAGTCAATAAACCAATAATAAAAATTTTGATTGGTGACTTCATTAAAACTCCCCTTTCAAACCGATGGTGGGCAATATTGGCAAGCCTGCAACGTTTACATTTGTTTTATCATCAAAAGAATACTGAACACTCTCAGGGTTTGAACGATTGAGTGCATTTTGAATATCAATATAAAGAGAAAGTACCCATCGATCATAAACCCAACGTTTATCCGCACGCAGATCTAAAGATGAAAAGGCAGATAATCTTGAACTGTATAATCCACCTCGAATGGGGATATACACATCGTTATCCGAATCAAAAACTCCAGAGGTGATCGGTGTGGTGAGCGCTCCGGTAACATACCTAAATCGTGCAGAAAGTTTCCAATTCCTTGGTAATTCGGTAGATGCAATTAAAGTTAAATAATGGGTTTGATCATAACGCGATAAATAAACAGTATTAGCGGGATCCCAGCGAGTGCTTCTCGAAAGTGTATAAGCACCATAGAGGGTGTAGGGATAAAATTTATAGTTCACACTATTTTCCCAACCAATTGCACTCCCATTTCCTTTGTTGGCATAAATAGTATTGGAATCAGAAAGAATCAATTGATTCATTAATTTTCCAAATACTCCGCTAGTCAAATTAGATCCCTTACTCCACTCCTCTGAAAGATCTTTTTCACCTTTCAAACTCAAATGATATGCGTGAGTACTTTTAATATTGGGATTACCGTAATCTTTAGAAGTAAATTGTTCCGAGGGAGCTTGTGCGTATCTTCCACTCGAAAAGGTAAACGCAAGATCTGGATGATATTGATATCGGACTGAAAACCTGGGGGAAGCCTGTAAATCGGTCACTAAAGTAAAATAATCGAAACGAATCCCTGGGAAGATCGTCCAAAGTGATTCCGTCGATGGTTTTAAGCGGTGATTCCAATAGAGCCCTAACTGATGACTCTTCACTCCTTTTAAATTTGCAGTTTGTGTATCACCCGTAGAAATTGGATTTAAAACACCACCCGAGGAATAAACTTGAGGTAGTGAGAAAGCAACATCAGACCACGAATAACGATGATCAAATCCAAGCACTTGATTCCAAGTCGGGGTCATTTGAATTTCGTGATCCCCTCTTGTGGTGAATGCCTTTGAATTTAAATTAAAAAAGATATCTCCAACTTTGGTTTTAATAATGTCTTGTCCAAGGCCGAGAGAAAAATGAGTTTTAGATTTTGCGGAATGGATCCACTCCATTTGCGGAATCACACGATAAAAGGTGGTGGAATTACTAAAACTACCGCGGAGTGCGGGATCATCCCCAATCGGTTCTTTTAATAAAAATTCAGCCGTATCATTGGAATAAATTCCAGTGATCTTAAACTTTAAGTGATCATTGATTGGTGTTTCAAAAACGGTGGTGAAATCTTGAAATGCTGGAGCAACGGTAAGATTGAAATTATCGTTGTTCTTTGCAATTTGTTTTAAAATTGCCCCCACATAACTTGCTCTTGCTCCGATCGCTAAATGACTTCCTTCTCCAACGGGTGTGCTGTAAGCACCGCCTACATTAAAAAGATCAAAATACGCCATCCCTTTTGAAATTTTAGAAGATTCTGTCAGTGGAGTTTCACTCAAGGTATTGGCATTAATAATTCCACCCAAAGCGCGTCCAAATGGTGCCTGATATCCAGCCGTATAAAAATCAATATCGCCTAGTAACTCCGGCATTAACACAGAACTCAAACCACCGAAGTGAAACATGAGTGGAACCTCATGCCCATCAATCGAATAACGAGTATCCTCTGGAGCTGATCCTTGAATTACTAT
>CANBTI010000075.1 GCA_947372355.1 Bdellovibrionales bacterium
TCACCTATTTCTTCGATTCTATAGGGAGCTTCTTGTTTTTCATATTCCCACTCCTCTTCCGAGGATGGAAATGGATCGGTTTTATTTTGGTAGGCAAGCATCACATACTCAAATGCGGCTCTTTTCGTGAGTTGATTCACGATCATCTGCGATTCAATTGCAGAAAGAACCATTCTGATATAATGGGATTCTTCATCGATTTCTCTGATTTGATTTAATTCCTGAGCAAAAGTTTGATGATACCAGGAGTGATATTGTTCATGAGCTTCACTTTCAAAGCGATTCCACTCACGCTTGAGCTTTGATAATTTAATTTCTATCTCACGATGACGAGCAATCCAATCAGAACGTACCTTTGATTTTGAAATGGTAATGAGTTCAAATGAAATAGGAAAATGTATATTAGGCTTCTCTTTTTTCACCAGGTTTTAAATCCCCAAGCTCGTACACGCCCATTCGAACGCGTTTCAATCGCGTTACCTCTAATCCCAGTGCCGTAAACATGCGGCGAATGAAACGATTTCTACCCTCACTGATCACCACTCGATAAGCTTTCACTGCTGAATTTTTACTCGATGAGGGAATCTCTTCCATCACATCAAACTTACCCGGGCCATCATCAAGCTCTATTCCCGCAAGCATGCGATTAACAAAATCAGGAGGTGTAGGCACATCACTCTCCATCACCTCTACTTCATAAACTTTTTCAACTTCGTAACGAGGATGAGTGAGCTTGAGCAACAAATCACCATCATGAGTGAGTAATAATAAACCTTCAGAATCATAATCAAGACGACCCACGGGATTGAGCGATGAATCATCCGGAAAAAAATCCATCACCGTTTTGCGTCCGCGATCATCACTTTTAGTGGTGAGCACTTCCCGTGGTTTATAAAAAAGATAAGTTTTTTTCAAGTATTTCGGTTTGGTAGCAATCGGTAATCCATCCACCAGCACCTGATCATCGGCAAGATCAGCAGTTTGCCCCATCTCTGTTGATACCACTCCATTCACGGAAACACGCCCCTCCGCAATCGCTTCTTCAGCCTTGCGACGACTCATCACTCCCGCTTGGGCAATTAATTTTTGTAAGCGTTCTTTTGCCATAAAAAAATATTGATCATTATTTTTTAGTACAAGCTCATAAAAAAATGGGATCAGCCCGACTAAGAAGTTCCCGGAGGCGCTGATCCCATTTTTTTTATGAGCTATAACTAAAGACTAATTATTTTTTATTCTTTTTCTTACGGAAAGCAGTTTTTTTATCATCCGCTTTTTTAGATTTAGCTGCGAAAAATTTTGTCGCGAAATCTTTATCCGTAGCAATTTTAGCATTACGTTTATCACGGCCTAATTTTCTGATCGTACGACGGCCTAAGCCTTCTTTAGCAGATTTTGGAGCTGGTCCGGTTGATTTTTTTGGAGCTGGTGTAGTTGTTTCTGTTTCTGACATGTTTTTATTTTCCTATTCTATTGAATGTTTAAGTTATTTTTTACTGAGAGTTGCTTGTCCTGGTTTCCAGTTCACAGGGCAAAGTTCGCCTGTTTGAGCAGCCTGAAGGGTACGTAAAGTTTCATCCACTGAACGTCCAACACTGAGTGCATTCACAGACATACTTTGAAGAATGCCGTTTGGATCAATGAGGAATGTACCGCGAAGTGCGATTCCTTCATTTTCAAGCAACACACCGTAGTTGCGAGATACCGCGTGATTGGTATCAGCGATGATTGGAAATTTAACTTCTGGAAGATCACGTTCGAACCACGCTTTATGAGAATGTTGGCTATCCGTAGATGCTCCGATAATTTGACAATTGGATTCTAAAAATTGTTTTTCAAGTTGTGCAAAACCACGAATTTCTGTTGGGCACACGAAAGTAAAATCAAGTGGGTAGAAAAATAAGCAAACCCATTTTCCTTTGTAGTCTTTCAAAGATACTTCTTTGAATTGTCCTGCAACGTAAGCAGGTGCTTTAAAATCTGGTGCGGCTTGGCCGACTTTTAAATTCCACATAGTAGAACCTTTCTATTTTTTTTTAAGAGTTCTGCTACAATAAAGAACAATGACAAAAGACTCAACCCGAAAATGGATAATCGCCCTAATCTTAGGCTTCGTGATCTGGTCATTCTTATATTTTGCTCGAATTTATTGGTACACCCCTTGGTGTGCCGTGAATCCAAGCCCTTGCATGGCAGATCATGTGAACGCTTTTGATCGAATTGTATTTCAATTTAATAGTGTTCAGGCCGATTTTTGGAGCAATGTAATCCAAAATTTTGTGGGAATTGCAGTTATCGTTGCCCCTTGGTTCCTCTTTACTCGTAAAATTGCCCTGGAAGAAACACTCATCACCGGCACAGTTGCGGGCTGGAATTTAGCCTGGCTAGAAGGCATGAGAGCCATCGTTCAACGCCCCAGACCCCTTGTTTTTCAGAGTCTTTTTGGGGATGGCGCCAACATTAACCAATACACATCGTTTTATTCCGGTCATACCAGTTTCGTTGCTTTGGCCACTTTAAGCTTTTTCTTTCTCATGAAAAGGCGGTTTCCAAGCATCTCTAATACCGCCAGATCATCTTTATTTGCATCCTATCTCTTATTAACCATCCTGACTGGAACTCTCAGGGTATTAGGAGGACGCCATTACCCGACTGATGTACTTGTTGGATTGTGCATGGGAACGATCATCACCGTGTATTTTCAAAGAAAATATTGACACACTGCGTTAAAAACGGTAAATTCCCACTCATGAATTTCAAATCTATCGTTTTAGCCGCACCGGTACTGGCATTCCTTTCTCTTCCCATCGCTCATGCACAAGCACCTACTACCACGCTCGATGCACATATTGATTTGGTTCATGATAAGCCAGAGAACGATCCTTCTGATCCCTCCAAGGCTCTCACTTTGAAAAAAGTGGTTTTACAAAAGAATTTTGCAATCACTGGAACCATAAAAAAATTAGCTCAAAATGCTGAGCATGATTTATTGAATATGCTCAATCCGTTTTCTTTTACTCGTTTTTTAAAGAAATCGGATTTGAATTATGAAGAAATTAAAAATGAAAAACCTTCACTTTTTAAGCTTTTCAGCATCAACCATCATCGTAATGTTCCTCAATTAAAGTATGGTCCAACGAACGTGAATGCCAATCATGAATACAAAGGCATTAGTGATCGTAAATTCGGTTACTGCTGGGGTTATGCAACTTACGTGAGATTTTTCACTCAAGTTGCATTTTATGATGCAACAAAGGCGCGTCCTCCATTGAAAGAAACTTATGCTGCCATCGATGAAATTCTAAAAGGAAAAGCAACGGTGATCAACGGATACGCAAATCTTCGTGAACTCACTCTTGTTCCTGAAATCGAATTTTACTTAAAGCTCGCTGCCATGGAACTTTGGAGAGCAAGAGCCGTGAAGTTTGCATCGATCGGCATCACGATGAAATCTACCAACTGGATGGATTTCAATGAAGTGGAAGAATTTACAAAAAATTTAGAGGCACGCCTTGCTCGTGGAGAATTGCCTAAAATCATTTTCGCATCTTTAATTCCTAGTGAACCATACTTAGGAATGAATACTGATATTCATGTGGTTCCTGCATACAAAGTAGAAAGATTGAGTGAAAAACGAATTCGCATTCATCTTTGGGATATCAACTTCTATACTGAAACTTTGATGAAAGAACCAAAGTATTTAGATATCGATTCTAATCACGGTGTTCATTATGCTCCTTACGTGGAACCTGAAAAACCATATGCAACTGGAAGTGATCTCATTGGTCGCATTTTGATTGCACCTGAGAATGATGCAGAAACTGCAACCATGTTGAACAGTTTAAATAAATTCTGCAAAAACAAAAAAACAGCAGAGTATTGCAAACATTCAGATTAATTAGATCTGATCGTGTTTTAGCTCATCCCCTGGAAGAATTCCTTTTTGAGAAATGAGCTTAGCTGGAATTCCAGTCACAGTGGAATGTGGTGGAACATCTTTAATCACTACCGAATTTGAGCCCACACGGGAGTGTTCACCGATCGTGATATTTCCTAAAATTTTTGCACCAGCCCCCACCACGACACTATTTTTTAAAGTAGGATGACGTTTCACTGGGTTGAGATCCACTCCACCTAAGGTTACTCCGTGGTAGATCAAACAATCATCACCGATCTCGGCTGTTTCACCAATCACCACACCCATGCCGTGATCGATGATTAAATTTTTTCCAATTTTTGCACCTGGATGAATATCAATCCCGGTTAAAAAACGAGAGAACTCGGAAATTGCACGAGGGAGAAACGGCACTCCTAGTTTGTAAAAAAAATGGGCAACTCGATGATGAACAACCGCTTTCACACCTGGATATAAAAAGAAAACTTCAAGAGCACTCTTGGTTGCAGGATCATATTTGAGGTAAGCACGAATGAGATTCAACATCACACGCCCATGATGTTGTAACCAGAATCCACATGAATCACACTACCGGTCATGTGACGTGCAGAATCCTGACACAAAAATGCGGCAAGCGCGCCCACATCTTCTGGTGAAACATTTTCACGCATCGGAGCTTTTTCAGCAACCGTAGTGAGGAAATCACGGAAATTTGGAATTGCACCAGCAGCAGCTAAAGTTTTAATCGGACCAGCTGAGATTGCATGAACGCGAATTTTTTTAGGCCCTAGATCTGCCGCTAAATATTTCACACAAGTTTCAAGAGCCGCTTTCGCCACTCCCATTACATTATATCCAGGAATTACTTTTTCAGCGCCGTAGTAAGTGAGTGTGATCACCGTGCCGCCACCACCAGTTTCGGTCGCAGCTGGCATTAATTTTTCTGCCTCGCGAGCAACTGCAACAAGAGAATAGGCACTAATATCAAGCGCTAATTTAAATCCCGCACGAGGAGTGTCTACAAATCTTCCTTGCAGATCATCCTTGTTCGCAAAAGCCACAGAGTGAATGAGGATATCAAAAGTTCCCCATTTTTCTTTTACGGTTTGGAATAATTGCGTGATCTGCTCGTCGTTGGAAACATCACATGGTGCGATGATTTCAGCATTCAAACTTTCAGCTAGCGGACGCACTCTTTTTTCAAGTGCATCACCCAGAAAATTAAACGCTAACTTCACGCCTTGTGCATGCAAGGCCTGCGCGATTCCCCAAGCAATAGAACGATCATTTGCCAATCCTAAGATCAGCGCTTTTTTACCAGAAAGAGATTTCATAAATACCTACGATTACTGACAAGGACTAGTGAACAAATTAGTTCTCAAAGAAGAACTCACAAAAGAAAGTGGGCATACCGATGTGCCATCCAAGAAAACTTGAAAAGCAATTTGTGATGTCGTGATAAATGTTCCAACTGTTGCCAATGCTGTTACCGCATCGCCTGAACGAACATTCAAAATCTGAATGCCATGCACACGGGTTGCCACTCTACCTGAATGGATAATGGTGACAAAACTACTTCCAGGAATAACGGTTGAAGTACCAATTTCACCGATAATACCTTTTGCTGGTGCCAAATAATTTCCGTAAGAACCCACGTTGAAAATCCAATAAGGTGTACTCGTGGTGAATTGAACTCCAGAGTTATAAGCACCCGATGAAGTAAATGCAGTGATCGTCGGCAAACTGGTGCTGTTCAAAATATCAAGATTATCTGTATTCGCTCCACAACCTGAAAGTTGAAATGCTAATAAACTCAAACCAAAAATTTTAGTTAATGTATTTTTCATAATTTAAATTTCACTCCCAAATCGAAATCCATTGAAGCCATAAAAGCACGCGAGATAAACATGGTTACAGGAGTGTGACCTACCAAGCTCACTCCATCTCCTAATGCCCAATCAAACCCCGGTTTGATTTGGGTCACAAAATAAGTAGACCAGTTGTAACTGGTTTGAGAAGTCACACCCACATACGAAGCTGCAAAACCTGCGCCCAATGCAAATGTTGAATTGAAATCTTTAAATACTTTTCCGATGAACTCAATGGATCCAATCACTGGAATCATTTTCAAAGAAGAAGATCCATCGGCTTTAATTTTATAAGATTGATAACCAACGCTTAAATAATTTGGCACGCTTGGATCAAGGAGCGGAGTAAAATAAATAGAAGCTCCAAATCCGATAGTGGATGTATAACCAGAAGAGGTAGAACCCATTCCTACTGGATATTTAATGTTTGCTTCGATTTGATCAAAAGCCTGAGCCTGTGATCCAAAGCAAAACGCCAAAATTGCCAACATTGCTAAACGATTTGATTTCATACCTAAAGATTAACGCAAACCTGACGTTATTCAATGATAAGATCAGAGAATGGAGATTATTTTTGAAGATTCACACATAATCGTGGTGAATAAACCATCAGGGATTCCTTCCAATACTCTTGCTGATTCCTCAGTGGATCACCCAAGTATGGAAGAACAAATGGCAAGACTAAGCGCGCCAAACTCCACCTACCTTCTCCATCGCCTCGATGTGGGAACGAGTGGAGTCCTTCTCTTTGCCCGCTCAAAAGAGGCCTTTGAGGAAATGAGAAATCTCTTTAGGTTAAAACAAATCAAAAAACACTATTGGGCCTGGAGTGAAAAAAAGTTCGAAGGCGAGCTCCCACTGGAGATCACTCTAGAGATTGCCCATCACCCGAAAAGTAAAAAAAGAATGGTAGTGGTGGATGCCCAAAAAATGGCTAAACGCCCTCAAACATTTTATCGAGGCAAATCCCTCCCAGCACACACTAAAATTTTGAGCATGGAAGAGTGTGAATGGATGGGAAAAAATCTTTACCGTTACGATGTAGAAATCATCACCGGAGTGATGCACCAAATTCGCGTGCATCTAAACCATGTGGGCTTACCACTCGTGGGTGATCCAATTTATGGGCTAAAAAACGAAGACCCAAACACTGGATTTCAGCGCCTGGGTCTTCATGCTCGAAAAATTGAATTTAAATTATACGATTACTTATACCAAATCGAAGCACCAGCACCCTGATGGATCGATCGATAAGGATCATCAGCTAGATCAATGAGATAGAGCGCAGGATTCAAGTTAGCGTTGAAGGTTGAATCAATTGCATTTGCTCCTGGATAAAATCCCCCACCCATCATTCCTTTGGGTGAAAGTTCAAAAGTAAAAGCAAAAATTCCATGCGTGGCATAAGCCCAATCACAGGTATCACCGCTGGCAATATAAAGTGCGCTTGATTGTTCGGGTTTATATTGATTCCACTTCGCCATCGTTTCAGCCATGGTTTTAAAAGCATCACGATCATTGATATTAGAAACTTCCTCTTTCAATCCACCCCAAGGGTATAAAATGAGCTCGCTATACGTGTGATAAGAAAGGAGAACCTTAAGATTCAAATGATCATTCACAAAATCCCGAATGGCTTGAGTTTCAGGCTCACTAAAAGCAGAAGGACCCATGTAAGTTTCCATCGCTGGAATTTTACTTGAACCACCCGTACCCCACCCATAACCATAGTTACGATTTAAATCCACACCGTGGGTGTGAAGAATGGCATCGCCATTTTCACGACGGTTTTTACGCCATAGATGATAAAAACCACCTTCAATATCAAACTCTGCTCCATCGGGATTCACGATGGGAATAATCCAAATATCGCGACTCGTGAGAAGAGTGCTGATTTTTTGTTCGCGTTGGTGATCGAGTAAAAACTGACCCAACATCAGTGGAATTTCGGAACTCAAATGCTCACGTGCATGATGCGCTCCCATAAATACAGCCCCTGGTTTTGAACTATGACCACTCTCTAAATCTTGAGCTGAGGTATTAATGTGAAGAGCGATTAAGTCGCGTCCTTCCCAGGATTTACCAATAGATTGCAAACGAGAGATGTTTGGATATTTAGCGTGAAGATCATCCAATGCAGATTTCATTCCTGAAAAATCATGGTAACGATCATCTTTCTTTGGAAAACGAGGTGAACCTAAAAAAACCTGACTCGAAGCTTCACTTAAAATCTTGAACCCGGCATCTTTGATTCGAGTGATGTCGTCTTCACTCACGAGCGACCAAACTCGATCACTGTAAACTTCTTCAATGCTCACGCCTAATTCTAAAAGTTGAGTGCGAGCATCTCGGTTGATTGCATTGATGGAAACAAATTTTGTTTTATCGGGAGAAGCCCCTGCCGTTGTTGAAAGTGCTAACCAACAGAATAGAGATAAAAAAAGGCCTAAGCCAAACGTAAACTTCATAAACACCCCCCAGCGTTGCTGTCAATTTATCGCTGCTTTTTGAGAAAAGCGAGGAGAATATTAATGCCGAAACATGCCTTTTAACTGTGAAATAAATTGTCCACCACAAGAAACCCTGACTTGTGGCTCAGAAAACTGAACTAGTAGCTTTTCAATTTTCTCTCTAAAGATCTGACCATCCGGATCGTTTTTCACTGGAAACGACTCATGTACATGGGCAAGCATTGATTTTAAGAACACATTTTTTTCTTCCGGTGCGGTGATCTCATTTAAATAATCAAAATAGGTTGTGGTTTTATAGAAGTTTTTTTGTCCGTACTGATTTTCAATTATTTTTTCTTCATAATATCTTCGCAGTGGGGCAAAAATCTTATTCCGTTGCTCTGGTCGTTTCTCTGCCAACCATTGCATCATTTCCGAATCGATACCCTCTACTTTCAAACGCGAGTGATTCGGATTAGAAAACCTTTTTGCAACCGCATCGCTTGCATCCTCTGCTAGTTTTTGAAGATCTTTAGATTGGTGTGCTCTCATTGCCACTTCATTGAATCGAGATGGGACTTCATCCAATACCCCTAATTTTTGTTTTTGAATGATTGCATTAAAATAATGTTTTGATGCTTCTATATTGGATTCATCACTTAAAATCAGATCTGCAAACAATCCCAGTTGTTTGGTCTTGGGATTCACTCGATGCAACTCAGTCACTTCATTTAAAAGTGAAGTTTTAGATTCAATGAGCGGGATCAATGCTCTTGATTCTGTCAATTGATCATTTTTGAGTGATTGCGAAATATAGGATTGAAGAGTTTCTTGCAGGGGAGCTAAAACATCGTTGTTAGCAGCGGGAAACTTTTGAGCAAGCTTGGTGGAAGTTCTCATCACAGAATTTTTTTCACTCGCCGATAATCGGCTCCATAAAGCAGGGGTGATTTTTTTCTTAAAGTTTTTGGTATTTTCAATCGCATCTGGAATCGTGTAACTCATCTCATTTAAAAGATCGGCTAGGAACACTGCCTCCTCTGAGGTCAATGAAGCTTTATTGAGAAAACGGTTTCTTAATTTTACAAAAAGCTGATCCCGTTTTCCGGCACCGTAAACTTTATGAGTAAAATCTTGAGAAATGCTTTTTTCTGAACCAGTCAATTCTACATTCCCCACTGGAGAAAATTGCACATAATCTTTCCAATCCATGCCGAGATCTTCAACTACTTTTCGGCTGTTCCTCACTGCCACTTTTTTTGAATTCGGCGTAAAAGAGTTGGGTGTAAAACTCACTTCTAAATTTTGATTTTGCTTTTCCTTCACATACCAAGCTTCCGCTTCCATGAACTCCGCCAACTTCAAGGGCTCGGATGCATCCTTGGGTGGGCGAACCGATCTATTCTCAATCATGTCTTGAAAGGGTTTATTGGCCACATATTTTGGCTTGCTACGCTTACCGAGTCGTTCATTATCTAATTTTGGATTATGATAAATTTCGAGTAACTTTGCAGAATATTCTTCTAACGATAGTAGGTCTCGATTTTGATAAAGTTGAATGAGTTCTTTTTCAGTAGCCTTACCCTGAAGGCCGGATTCCAATTTTTTTAAAAAATTTTCCCACTTCTGATCGTGTTCCAAATGCACTTGCTCGTAACGAAGTTGTTGCTGGGGATCCCATAAACTCACCGGTGTTGCATTGTAGGCATCCTTTCCAAAAAAGCCCCAGTCCAAATCCGTATTTTTAGTTCTAAATTTTAAATAATTCCCATACCAAAAACTATCATTACCAAAACCAGAAAAAGTAACGTGTCCGCCGGTAGCTTCGAATCGCATTCCAATGCCAGCCTTTTTAGCCTGATCAAAAATATCTTTTTGGTGCAGTGGAGTGTGAGCTCTGATTTCTGGAATGGTAGATGGTTTAGTTTGCCACTCGAGCGCTCCAGCATCCGTAGAAGAGCGAATATAATATCCGTCTGGGTATTCGATCTGATAAGTGAGCTCACCGTGACTATCGTAAAGTTCTTTCACTACGCATTCCGGGCATTCACTTTTCAAACGTTCCATGTAGCGTGTGCGATACTTCTCTCCCACAGGCATATCGGTTGAAAGCACGCCCTCCCCTTTTCCTGTGACTACTTTTTTAACAATCGCCTTTGTGGTTTCTAGTAACATCGGGATGTTGGTGAGTGTGGGTTCAAATCCAAATCGAAATTGTCTCGCATCACGCACGATGGAAGTGCTCGGCCCTTGTGCGAAACAAAAGGAGAAATAAAAAACAAAACTCAAAATGATGATTCGTTTGAATCCTAAAAACATCTACTACTCTTCGGTAATTTCAGGGTTTTTAGTGAATTTTAGTCAAAAAAAAGCCCACCGTGAAGATCACGGCAGGCTAAATATTGACGCTATGGGCATTTAAAAGGTGTCGGACACCTTATTAGTGAAGAAGTTCGCAGCCACTCACAGTGAGATCCAATTTTCCTTGTTCATTCAAACAAGAGTAAAAACGGTAAGTTTGCTCACCATAAGAACGACCTTGTTCAACGTAAACTGAACCATCTTTAGAGATTTCACATGGATTATCCATTGTGCACTTCTCGCCGTTATCGTTACCAGTGTTATTGATTCCGATTACTTTTCCAGAATTGCGAGAAAGGATCGGAGATCCAGATGTTCCATGAATGGTTTTGCAGCCACCTTTTTCATAACGAATGGAATCAGTCCACTCATAGGCATCTTCATGAAGCTTGAATACGAATCCATCAATTTTGCAGGAGTAACCTTTTTGCCAGTAGCCTGAAAGAATATCGATCGTATCGCCGTCTACTGGATGATTTGAATCCAAGGTTAGTGCATTCACTTGAAATTTGTTTTTGATTTGTGCGAAAGTCATGTCCACTTCGTAAAGAGATACATCAGTTCCGGTCATCGTTGCATAAAGAATTTTAGTAGAATTCACGCTGTTTGAGCTAAGAGAACCATCTTTATTGAGAAATCTAAAAGCGCGTTTTGCTGCTTTGTTGGAAACAAATTCGCCTGGTTTAATGAAGCCACCGAATGGCCCCATGGAAACACAGTGACCATTAGACATCACCATTGCTTTATCGTTAGGGTTTGAATTTTCAAACTTAACTAATGCGCCAGAACAGTTATCTAATTTTACAATGCCTTCAAAATTATAGGATTCATCCGCGAATGAACTCATCAATTGGATATCTTGTAGAGATATCTTGGAATTTACTGGCAACGCAGATGCTGTATTGATTGCAAAAATTACGGATAATAAGATTAAAATTTGTTTCATTGATGCTCCCCTTTTTCTTAAGAAAAGAGTGTCGAAACTTTGACGGATTGGCAAGCACATTCAAAAGCACGAAATGCCAGATGATTCGAGTCAAGATCACAGATCGAGCTTATTGCAGCAAAAATGCACTCTATGATACTAGGCATATCGCACTTTGATAATGCTTTGCGTAATTTTCGGCGAATCGTAAAGTATTGGTAATTTTTGCAGAATCTTGCGTGCCTTCTTTTTAACCGCTCACGATAAAATAAGCTTACTTTTCTGAATTGTTTTTTTGTGCTTAGATCGCGGCATATGAAAAACCTAATTTTGATTTCTATATTTGCATTAT
>CANBTI010000076.1 GCA_947372355.1 Bdellovibrionales bacterium
CAAAACAACACGACTGAAAATGCTGGAAATGCCTATTTAGTCTCTTTACTTGAAGATTTTAAATGGAAAGCAACTCAGAAATACACCACCAATGCAGGAGTTTTGATTACTGATTCAAAATTAGCAGATTCAGGTTTTACTTATCCAGATTTGCCATTTGTTTCGTTTCTTTGGGGATCCACTTATGCTTTTTCGGATCAACTTAAATTGAATCATGATTTTCATTTTATGGGTCATTCCACAACAGCTGGCGGCGGTATGCATGATGCTTACTTCCTCATGAACTTTTCAGTGGATTACTTACCTACTGAGGGAACGCTCGTCACACTTGGTTGTGACAATGTCACAGACAAAAGGGCAGAGGTAGTCGTTGACTATCCCCTGCCCGGTAGAATTGTATATTTGAATTTGAGT
Source organism: Bdellovibrionales bacterium (assembly GCA_947372355.1). Taxonomy (GTDB): domain Bacteria; phylum Bdellovibrionota; class UBA1018; order UBA1018; family CAIMNF01; genus CAIMNF01. The sequence continues at coordinate 415 of CANBTI010000076.1, forward strand.
ACTAGATTCTAGCGATGACCGATTCCAAAACCAACTCCAACGCTTAATCCAACATGTGGAAATGGGCGTGGAACCGGACGTGGATGAGGATAGCCATGTGGATACGGACTTGGATAAGATGGTCCACAATAGTAGATTGGCCCTACATTTACTGGATGATCAAAATCAGTGTATTCACTTTCTTCGCCCACACCATTAAACACATCCGTAGTGACATCTGTATCGTTCTTTTTCATTTCAAATGAGATGTCTTCTTTATATTTGTATTTATTGTAAGTGATGTACTGACATTGACTGCCTGTCACTTCTAAATGAGTTTCTAATGAGCGTTGCAAAACAGTTGTGCTACGGCTACCAACTAGATATTCATCTAAATTAGCGCCACAAGGAGCTCCTTTAGTGTTGAACGACATTGGTTTTAAAAAATCATTTTCATCAAAAACCGATTGTGCACTGATGAATGAACTTTTAGTTTCACTTCCTGCGGTGATCGCTAGCGCGATACAATAACGAGCAATGTTCTTTGATTGTGCGGTCATGGATGCCGGAGCACCATTTAGGCTACCAACGAAAGTGTTATCGTAATTACAAGCAGATAGGGAAACAGCTAAACTGAGAATGAGTGTGTAATATTTCATGAAGCGAACATTACACCATTATTGTTTAAAATACAATTAAGACTTTAAACATGCCTCTAATCGAGCATATGCGGTTTCCCATGGCATAATTGGCAATAAATCAAACAAACCGATGTTGCAACTGGGCTGGCCTGTTACAAATAAACGCATGGGCTGAGTAAATTCACCGAGCTTTAGTGTGTATTTTTCACCAATATCATGCAGTTTTGCATTGATCTCATCATGGCCGATTCCGCATTCAGCCAAGGTGGGCTTTCCTTTTTTAGAAACCACTGAATTGCAATCATTCATGAATTCTTGAATCGCGATTTTAATTTTAGCTTTTTGTTCTGGAACTTTATTCCATTTTAAATCTGAACCATCTACTTTAGATGCTCCCGCAATGACGAGAGTTTTTAATTGCTCAGGGAGCTCTTTAAGTAACTTTACCTTTGGTTGAAGATGCGTGATCAAGGTCAAAACATAAGCATCACTCACACCAGAATAACTAAACTTAAAATCTTCTTTTAAAATAGTGAGTAGTTGATCTGGATTAGATTTTTTAATGTGCTCACCATTGATCCAGAGTAATTTTTCAGGATTGAAAACCGCTCCTGTTACTTGAACATGTTCAAAATCGAAAAATTGAATCATTTCTTCACGTGTAAAAACTTCCTGATCACCATGACTCCAACCCAATCTGACTAAGAAATTTAAAAGTCCATCCGGCAAAAATCCGTGTTGGCGATAAGCATTGGTTGAAGTTTCTCCATTGCGTTTTGAAAGTTTTTTCTTATCTTCACCCAAAATCATCGGCAAATGAGCAAATAATGGTTTTTCAGCCTTTAAAGCCTCATAAAGAAAAATTTGTTTTGGGGTATTATTGATATGATCATCACCACGAATCACGTGAGAGATTTTCATTTCAATATCGTCCACTACCACCACGTAGTTATAAGTAGGAACACCGTTAGAACGAATCATCACGAAATCATCGAGATCGGTATTAGGGAAGGTGATTTCACCACGAATCATATCGGTAAATGCGGTGGTTCCTTGTAAGGGAAATTTTGCTCTGATTGCAAAAGAGGTTCTTCCATTAGGACCTGCTCCTGCTGCGTAATTTTTCTCACGGCAGGTTCGAGCATACATTGGCTTTTTACCTTCTTTGGTCATTTTCTCACGAGTTGCTTCCACTTCTTCAGTGGTACAAAAACAGCGATAAGCCAAGCCCTTTGAGATCAAATCATCTGCCATGGATTGATAAATTTTACCGCGATCGGATTGATAAAGAATTTCCTCATCCGCATTCATTCCTAACCATTTCAATGAGGAGAGAATGTCGTCGGTGTATTGTTTTTCAGAACGCTCTGTATCGGTATCTTCAATACGAATTAGAAATTTACCACCCATTTTACGAGCGAATAAATAGTTAAATAAAGCAGTTCTTACTCCTCCAATATGAAGCCAACCGGTAGGAGATGGTGCGAAACGAACACGAACGGATGATGAAGCTGGAGATGAACTCATTTTTTAACTTTTTCCTCATTATTTTTAAGTTTTGTTTCCAAAGCCAGGGCTTCGGAATATTCGATTAATCCACGTTCACTTCGAGCATCTAATTTAAGCTCTGGCCAACGTTTGTGTATATTTGAAAATGATTTTAGCCGATCACGGGTGATGCTCGTTGGATTCAAAATTGGAGATTTATAAGTGGTCACAGAGTGACAAGCCAAACAGTTCTGAGTGAATAGTTTTTCTCCACGGGAAGCCGCCGGATTGGTTCGAAGTTTTAATTTGGTTTGAGGATAAGTGAATAAATGATCTGATAATTCAATCTTACGAATATTGGTAGAATCAAAATACCAAGCGGGAACTAAAATCCTTCCCTTTTCGACATTTTTTAGATTGGATGAAAGCTCATCGGTTTTTGAATCAAACTTAAATTGAAAAAAACCACGCCAAATTAAAAACCTGGGTACCCGAATTGTTTTTGAATCGGTAATGATCGTGACTAAATCAATACTCGCTCGATCATTCAATTCTAAACCACTCGCAGATTCATCAAAAACTAATTTCTGAGCTGAAAGATCTCCGTGCTTACCCACGGCCATTTTTTTGATTTCTTCCATCGACCAAGATTTTAGTACGCGTGGGCCAGTCTGCGTCAAAAAAACGACGTCTATCGTTTTTGGTGTAGCATTTGCGGTATTTGCCTGCAAAACTAGGCAAAAAAACACTAACGATTTCATAAATCGGCTGTTTTTAGGGATGAAGAGCATGAATTCTATGACAACAATCTTAGCAGTTACTGTCAAGTTATGATTAAATATCTATAGGGAGTTTTGTTAGTGAATAAAGAAGATATCAGAAGTTTAACCCGCATCAGTAGATCTCTTTGGGGAGATCTCGATCAATCGGTTGCGATCAGTGAAGATACACTCACCAGTGTTTCATTGTTAAACTTAAGTGATGATCGAACGATCGAGCGTGCCTCTAAAGTAATGATCGAACTTGCGGAGAGAAATCCACCTACCCTACTAAAACTGAACCATCCTTTTTTTCGCCTTGCTCCAATCGAACGTTTTCTTTTAACTTCAGCTCATATTGAGAAATGGCCTTACGAAAGAATTTCTCGAACTCTAGGCATTGAAAATAACCTATTAGAACCTTGGCTTTGGGCAATACGGTTAAAGTTCTGCTTTCAGGAAAGCCAAAGCGGCATTGAATATCCTAGAGCTCCGGGAGCTCTTGGCACTAATTGTCCTGATTATGATGCATCCTCACCCTGGACCCAAAGAATGATGGATGATGAGCTTGGAAAAAGAGAAAGATTTTTTTTACAAAATCACTTAATCGTCTGCGACAAATGTCGCAAAGCCCTAGAGCTCACCCGTAAAATGATTTTTAAAATTGAATCGCTCATTCCCGTAAAAGAATCTTCGCAGGAGCTTGAAAATGCGAATGATAGAATTTTTAATTCTTGGAAAATTGGAGAAGTGACCTTCCGCCCTATAAAGTTAGAGACCAGCAAAACTCTCATTAACTTTATCTCTCAACCCAAGGTCCAATTCTTACTCGCGTCTCTTGCTGTTTTTTGCTTTTATTGGTTCACCAAGCATCAATGATATGGCACACTATTTTGTATGCCTCATTTTAAAAGAAGTGCCCACGTTGTATTAACCTCTCACCCAGGTCAGGCCCAGCAATCGAGCTTGTTCCCAATTCATTGGGGAGCTAAAACCCCCAAAGAACGCGGCCCACTCATTGCCACCAATACCAATCCTCTTCAAAGAAATGTGATCGGAGCTCACTCCGGTGCTTATTCAGTTTATCGTGCGCTAGCCATGGCAGCAGGAAAACTGGCTGAAGATTTTAAACCTGATCTCACCAACACTGAACCCGTAGAAAAAATTGGTCCTCATCCTCAATGGTTTGATCCAAACAAAATTACTTCTCTTGATCCATGGGGAGCGGATGTTGCCAGTGTTTTCAAAAAAGAATTAAATGCCGGGTATGACATTCGCCCAACAATCGCTGTAACCAAAGCCCACATTCAAATGGCGGAGCTGGAAGAACTCATTCGTAAAGGTGAACTCGAAGTAGATGGAAAAATCGTGAAAAAAAATCACGACGTTGCAGTCACAAAAGCTGCAATTGAAAATGTTTGGTATCTTCCTAAAATTGCCGAACAATTTGGAACTACCGAAGGTGAACTTCGTAAAATTTTATTTCAAGAAACCGGTGGAATGTTTCCAGAGTTAGTTACCCGTCATGATTTAAAAGCATTCATGCCCCCAATTGGTTCAACATCGGTTTATATTTTTGGAGATGTAAAAGCGATCACAGATCCTAAAAAAGAACTCACAGTTCGTGTGCACGATGAGTGCAATGGATCGGATGTTTTTGGTTCTGATATCTGCACTTGTCGTCCTTATTTGATTCAAGGAATTGAAGCTGCCATTAAAACCGCACAAAAAGGCGGAGCAGGCGTGATTGTTTACTACCGTAAAGAAGGACGCGCCTTAGGTGAAGTCACAAAATTCCTCGTGTACAATGCCCGCAAACGTCAAGAAGGCGGAGATTCTGCCAGCACCTATTTCCACCGCACTGAATGTGTAGCCGGCGTGCAAGACATGCGTTTTCAACAACTCATGCCCGATGTTCTTCACTGGTTAGGGATCACCCGCATCACTAATTTCATTTCTATGTCGAACATGAAATACGATGCGATCGTGAATAGCGGAATTAAAATCATCAATCGTGTAGAGATTCCTGCTGAACGCATTCCTGCGGATGCATCTGTTGAAATGGAAGCAAAAAAAGCGGCAGGTTATTTCACACCGGGATCAGTAAAAAAGAAAAAAGAACTTAAAAAAGTAAAAGGCCGTGGGTTGTACGAATGAGTGCGGCACATGAAAACGTGAATTATCTTCTTTCTCCCATTGCTGTGAGAGAACGCTCCCGCGAGATTTATGATCTTGCGCTTGCGGGCAAAACTCATTTCAAAATCAATCCTGAACGTTTGGGTGAAGTGGCGAAATTTGTTTTAGAAGTCACTCGTACAAATTACCCTGATTTACAAATTCCCTTTCATTCTCGCTGGGGACATTTCCAAGCGGGCAAGGTAGATCGTCTGAAGAAGCTCAATGAAAAATTGAGCGATTTGGATCCACTTGAAAAAGCGAGAGTAAAAATCGAATTGGCAATCGTCTCAGTACTTCTTGATGCGGGCGCTGGAATGCAATGGAAACTAAAGGATCCATTTTCGGAAGGAATTTATTCAAAGTCCGAAGGTCTGGCCATTGCATCACTGGATCTCTTTTTAAAGGGAGCTTTTCATTCACAAGGAAAAGTGGGAGCCGATTCAGAAGGACTAAAAAAATTCACTCGAGCACAACTCGAAAACGGTTTCCAGGTTTCTGCCTCAAATCCACTTCTCGGTATTGATGGACGGGTTCAATTGCTCAACACTCTTGGCTCAGCATTTGAAAATTCTCGTCCCGGCATTTTAGTGGATGAATGGATTTCAAAAGCTTCCAATAAAACATTGAAAGCGGTAATCATTCTCCAAACCATCCTTCGCAGCCTTGGCCCAATTTGGCCAGGTAGAATTGTGATGGATGGTGTGAATATGGGAGATATGTGGGAATACAACGGTAAATACGTTCCCTTTCACAAACTTTCCCAATGGATGAGCTACTCCTTAATGGAACCACTCATGGAGTACGGGATTGAAATTTTAGATTTAGATGAACTCACTGGATTACCCGAATACCGCAATGGCGGATTATTGCTCGATACAAAATTAATCGAACTCCGTGATTCATCACTTGTGGAAAAAGAACACTCACCCGATTCTGCTCTGATCATCGAGTGGCGCGCACTCACCGTAACCTTGCTTGATCAAATCGGAAATGAAGTGAGAAAGATTTTAGGGAAAACTTCAAAAGAATTGCCGTTGGTAAAAATTTTAGAGGGTGGAACTTGGCACGCAGGAAGAAAAATCGCAGCCCAACTCAGAACCGATGGTGGTCCGCCGCTTAAAATCAAAAGTGATGGAACCGTATTTTAACTTTACAGAAAATTTTATGAAAAAAACAAAAGCAAAAAAAACAATCAGCTCAAAATTAAAGTATATTCAAATGGACCATCCGGTTCTTCAACATAAACTTGCTCTTTTGAGAGATAAAAACATTTCTTCGATGGCATTTCGTCAGATCGTAGAAGAAATGAGTCAACTCATTGCCTATGAAGCAACAAGGGAACTAAAAACCACAAAAACAAGTGTAGTGACTCCCTTAGAAAAAACTACCTGTTCAAAAATTGCTGAGCCATTATTAATTGTTGCAATCTTAAGAGCCGGTTTAGGAATGTTAAACGGCATGATGAAAATTCTGCCGTTTGCAACTGTCGGGCACATTGGAATTTACCGTGATCGATTCATCAATGCGACAGTGGAATACTACCTTCGATTGCCAAAAGATGTTAAAAACCAAAAGATTCTTCTTCTGGATCCGATGCTAGCCAGTGGTGATACTGCATGTGCCGCGATTGAAAGATTAAAAGAATACGGTGTGGGTAAAATTCAATTGATCACCCTACTTGCCGCTCCTCAGGGCGTTGCAAAGATCAATGAGCATTTTCCAGATGTAGAAATTTATACCGTGAGTTTAGAGCGAGAGTTAAATAAAAAAGGGTACATCCTTCCAGGCATGGGCGATGCTGGAGATCGTTTGTACGATACCATCCAGCACTCATGAATCATTCTTCCGTGCTCATCATTGGAGTTTCAGGTGGAAGTGGATCGGGAAAAACCACATTCGCTCGAATGCTTCATGAAAAAATTTGCCAAAAATTAGGACCATCCACTTGTGCAATTTTGAGTCAGGATTCTTATTACATCGATCAATCCGCAAATTTTAAGGGAGATGGAAGCATTAATTTCGATCACCCCTCTTCCATTGATTTCCCTTTACTTGCCGAGCATTTAAAAATGCTGAAAGAGGGGAAAGGCATTCAAGTACCAAGTTATGATTTCGTGACTCATCAACGAAGTGAAGAAAGAAATCCTTTTGCAGTTTTACCAGTGGTTATTTTAGATGGAATGTTAATTTTCTCCCAAGAAATCATTCGACCGCTTTTAGATTACTCTATTTTTATTGATGCACCTGAAAGTGTTCGCTTTGAACGAAGATTGCACCGAGATGTAAGAGATCGCGGAAGAACCCCCGAAGGAGTTCGCACACAATTTGAATCTCAGGTGAAGCCAATGCACGATGAATTCATTGAGCCTTCAAAAAAATATGCATCTGTTGTGATTTCTAGTTTGCAAAAATTTGATGGCCCGATGCAGGAAGTAATTGATCGCTTAATTTAAGGGGATATTTATGGTTTCTCGATATGAAGTAACAGAAGTAGCTAAGATCTGGAATGAAGACGCCCGCTTTAAAAAGATGTTCGAAGTTGAAATAGCACTACTAGAAGCGTTGGAAGAAACTGCTGTGATTCCAACCGGCACTAAGAATGCTTTTAAAAATATCAAAATTAACCCAGCTCGAATTCTTGAGATCGAAGCCGAAACTCGTCATGATGTGATTGCATTTTGCACCAGCATCACAGAGCAAGTGAAGCCGGAAGATGCTCGCTTTTTTCACTTCGGAGTTACGTCGTCTGATATTTTGGATACTGCACTTTCATTACAACTCAAAGACTCGATTCAAATCATCATTCAAAATTTAGCGGAATTAAATGCAGCTTTAGAAATACAAATTCAAAATACCAAAAACTTACTTTGTCTAGGCAGATCACACGGAATGGCTGCTGAACCGATGGTTTTTGCGCAAAAGTTTTTATCTTTTCAGGCTGAATTCAAACGCAGGCTCCAAGATTATCAAACAACACTTCATTCAGAACTGACTGGTCAAATATCAGGAGCAGTTGGAAATTACAGTGTTCTCACTCCTGAAATTGAAGCCATCACTCTAAAAAAATTAGGACTTCCGGTTGAAAAAGTATCCACTCAGGTTTTGCCTCGTGATCATTTGGCAAAAATCATATCCCTTGGAGCGCTCACCGCAAGCGCGATGGAAAGAATCGTCACTGAATTTCGATTGCTTCATCATTCAGATGTATCAGAAATTCATGAAGGATTTAAATCCGGGCAAAAAGGTTCATCTACGATGCCCCATAAAAAAAATCCAATTGCGAGTGAGAATATTACTGGTCTTGCCCGCGTGATACGATCTCATTTGGATATCGCTCTTGAAAATATTGTTCTTTGGCATGAACGTGATATTTCACATTCTAGTTCTGAGCGATTGTATCTCCCCGATCACTTCGGCTTACTTTCTTATAGTTTAAAAAGACTCACTCATACGATTCGAGATCTAGAAATACACCGTGAACAAATTGAAAATAAAGTAAAAGAAAAGTTCACTTCTCTTTCTAGTTTAATCCTTCACGAGCTTATTTTGCAAAACACTACCTCCAGAGATACTCTCTATACCATCGTTCAAGAAGCTACTTTTGAATCCTCTTCTCACGATGAAATGATGAAAAATCTAGCGTTAAAACTCTCAAAAAATGGACTCAAATGCGATCTTTCAAAACTCAGCTATGATTCAATCAAAAGTACATACCTCAAACGCTTTGAGACTGTTTTAAAGCGTCAATAAATAGTCAGCGGTTCTCATCAAGCTATCCTTGGAATATTCCGATCAGTGATTGAATGAGAAGTATCATTTTCATCATTAGTTTTAGCTTATTGGGATTCCTTCCGGTTTCTTTTGCTGAGAATAATTGCGACATTAATTCCGTACTATCCGTTTTAACCCTGAACCAAAACATTCAACTCAAAGCAGGCGAAAAACCCATTTACGGTACCGTTCTAAAAAAGGGCACTCAGATTCCTAAACTCACTGAAAATGGAACATATGTATTTTTAATAGATCAAGATGAGAACATTGTGATTTCTCATCGTTATCCAGATTTGGATGAAGTGACACCTGTGGTTACCCATCGATCACTTCTGAATCAACTTCGTAAGACAACAAAAAAAGAACCCAAACTTTTAGCATTAGGTGAAATCAATATCGACCATGGGCATGTGAGTTCAATTAACAATAAGGCTGGAACCGCCTATATGAATAATTCCGATCTTCCTCATGTGGCAAAATTTTTAAAGCAAGCTGGTCTACCGATTGAAAAAAATACTTCGCTTCAGTTATTTAATGAAGTTCAAAAAGGCCACGATGCAGAACATGTGGCTGCAGCTTTTAGAATTCAAACGCTAAAGGACCCTCACCTTCGTGCTTTGAATATAAAATTAACGGAATTTAGAAGAAAAATGCAGTTAAGATTCCCCGACAAAGAGCCCGGTATGGTCGATTGGACCGCCTTTACCCAATCTACCGCTCACGTTTCCCACGGATTAAGCGTAGAAACTCTCAGCACAAATGAGTACAAAATGATGCCGGTATTTGGCTGGATGGAGAATTATAACGATCGCTATCGGGTTCTTCCCATATTAAAACAAGGCTTAAGTAATCAGGAGCTTGATCAGCTCATTGAGGAATTACCGAGGTTCGAAGGCCTTTTTAACCGATAATAGGCTTTAAAATCCAAAAGTTTTCCTTATTGATCAAATCAGTGCTAGACTCCCCGCATGGCACATTTTGATACTTTTAAGCTCCTTCCCCCGATTAAACAGGCTCTCCTTGCACTCGAGTTTAAAACACCTACTCCCATTCAAGAAAAGGCGATTCCCTCCATCCTAGCGGGTGCTGATATCGTAGGAAATGCTCAAACTGGAACCGGCAAGACTGCTGCATTTTGTATTCCATTACTCACTTCACTTTTAAAAAGCACTGAGAAGAATGGATTAATTTTAGTTCCTACGAGAGAACTCGCAATTCAAATTGAAAAGTTTTGGTTAGAGCTCAATCAATTTTGTAAAGAGATTGATGTCGTGAGTTTGATTGGTGGAGTTCCGATGGAATCTCAAACAAAAAAATTAGCAAAAAATCCTCGATTGATTATCTCCACTCCCGGACGCATGGTGGATCATCTTCAAAATAAAAGTTTAGTCCTCAATAAAATTGCAGTTCTCGTTTTAGATGAAGCCGATCGCATGCTGGACATGGGTTTTGCTCCTCAGTTAAATGAGATCCTTCGCCTGGTTCCTAAAAAACGCCAAACCCTACTCTTCACTGCAACTTGGGATGCGAAAACCAATGATCTCGCTAAAAAGTTTTTAGTTCATAATAGTGAACGCATTAAAGTGGGCGAAACCTCGAAGGCTGCCACTACCGTTAAGCAAAAGTTACTGAATACCACTCAAGATGGTAAACGCGATTTATTACTGGAAGAACTCAATGCTCATCCTGGAGCTACTCTTATTTTTGCTGGTACTCAACTCCGAGTGGATCGAGTGGCTGAATATCTTGAGTCTTACGGGATCGAAGTGAATTGTCTTCACGGTGGGCGTTCTCAAGGCCAGCGTAAAACCGCACTTCGTGAATTGCGCGAAGGTAAAATTAGAGTACTAGTTGCTACCGATGTTGCTGCACGCGGAATTGATGTGCCTGAAATTTCTCATGTGATTAATTACGATCTTCCTCAAGTTGCAGAAGATTACATTCATCGTATTGGTAGAACGGGTCGCGCGGGTGCGATTGGCTATTCGACTTCCTTTTTAACTCTGGAAGATCAACGTCGTTGGACAGAAATCGAAACACTTTTGAAAAAAACTGATTCTTCGGTACCTAAACCAACAACAGTGAAGCAGGCTCGTGCCGCCAATGTTGCTGATCTTGAGCCAGAAGCGGCTTTAGTGAAGGCCTCTAAGAAACCAACTAGAGCAAATCCTAAAGCCAAAAGAGAGAACGCTTGGGCCAAAGGAACGGTTACGATTAAACCCATGAGTGAGCAGCGAATTAAGCCAAAAACGGCTAAATAGCCAAAGTCTTGGCGGGCTAAATTTTGATCAAATTTAAGAGAGCTCATGTATAATCTAGGGGTGATCTCCCTTCTTCGATTGATCATTATCGCCGTATTTATATCCCAAACGAATCAAAGCTCGTTTGCCACTTCGTGCACATTTTCTGAATTAAAAGTGCTTTTCCCCATAAGTGTAAAACAGGGCGAAACCGTTTTACCCAGTGAACTGGAAGAGTATATTCCACATGCCCAAAACTATAAAATTCAAAAACTAGGACAAGGCAGAGCCGGTAAAGTGTATCGCCTCATCTCTCAACAAGATTCAAAGGATACTTTTGTTTTAAAAATCATGAATTCTGTTGAAGCAAAAAATGATG
>CANBTI010000077.1 GCA_947372355.1 Bdellovibrionales bacterium
CAATCGGCACTACCGATGTAGATTTCACCTTCCGCTTCATTTTTTGCACCATTTTGAAAATAAAAAACACGAGAGTGTTCTAAGAATCTACCAATAACGGATACCACTCGGATATTTTCACTGAGGTTCTTCACGCCAGGACGTAAGCAACAAAAGCCACGAACGATTAGATCCACTTTTACTCCGGCTTGTGAAGCTTCGTAGAGAGCGTGAGAAATATCGCGTTCGTCCATACTATTGATTTTCGCAATAATTCTGGCTGGAATTCCCTTTTTTGCATTTTGCGTTTCGCGGTGGATTTTTTTAAGAAATGCTTCCTTCATCGCAAGGGGAGCAACCAGTAATTTTTTATAATCTTTTTTGGTCGATTTTCCAGTTAGAAAATGGAAGAGGTGAACCACGTCTTCCGTGATCCCTTTTTTACAGGTAAATAAGCCAAAATCCGTATATAATCTTGCTGTGATGGCGTGGTAGTTTCCCGTGCCAATGTGAGAGTAACAACGAACTTCATCACCCTCTTGGCGAACCACCAAGGTGAGTTTGCAGTGTGTTTTGAGTCCAACCACACCGTAAACTACGTGCACACCGGCATCTTCCAATTTTTGAGCAACGAGAATATTTTTTTCTTCATCAAAGCGTGCTTTTAATTCCACCAAACAAACCACATGTTTTCCAAGCTCTGAAGCTTTCACTAACAGTGGAATGAGTGGGCTATCGGCTCCAACTCGGTATAATGTCATTTTGATCGTGATCACTTTTGGGTCATTCACGGCTGCACGAATGAATCTTTCTACTGATCCGGTGAAGCTTTCATAAGGATGATGAACTAAAATATCATGTTGCTTGATGGCCTGAAAAATATCGCGTTCTGGATCCATGAGTGCAGGCGGAGGAATGGGAATCCAAAGTTCAAATTTCAAATCCGGACGATTTAAATCTAAAATTGGCTTTAAGGATGTGTATTCCATCAAGCCTTTTACTTCGTAAACTTGATCATCATCGAGTTGAAGTTCATCACGCAAAAATTCGAGCATGTGGTTTTTTGCTTTACCCCAATACTCCAAGCGCACAATGTCTCCAAACTTTCGTTCTTTTAATTCTTCTGAAATTTGTTCGAGTAAATCTTCGCCATCGTCATCGCCATGATCAATATTCGTATTTCTAGTGACCCGAAATGGCATGATTTCCTTGATTTCCATTCCGTGAAATACATCGCTTAAGTGGGCGATAATAATTTCAATGATCGAAACAAATCTACCTTCGCTGACTTTGATCCATTGAGGAAAGTGAGTGGGAATTTTAACTCGTGCAAAAAATGCATCTTCACCGCTAATAGGATTTTTTAAAAATACCCCTAGTGAAGTCGATAAATTGGATAAGAACGGAAAGGGATGTCCAGAGTCGTGAGAGAGTGGTGTAAGCACAGGAAAAATATTGCTATAAAAATACGTGGAAGCTTTTTCGCGCTCTTTCTCCGTGAGTTCTTCCCAATATAAAATTTCAATTTTTTCTTTTTTAAGAAGCTTCATGATCTCTGTATTGAAGCAATCGTGTGCTTGCTCCAGGAGTGGCATCAATCGGTTTCTAAAATCGATTCTGGCCCCACTGTAGAGTGAGCCCATTCTTTTCATAAAATATTCATCGAGATTACTTTGGAAAATGCCCAAGAAGCGCGCACGTTCGAATAGGGGAGTTCTATCGTCGAGAGCTTCATTCAAAACTCTTGCGTTAAATTCGAGCCAACTTACATCGCGATTCAAGAAAGACTCTTTTTGATTCATTTTTCAGCTGTTTTCACTATTCTTTTCGGCTAAATGCGCATCGAACCTTAATGAAAATCGAGGGAGTTTATTTATGTCTATGAGCATCTAGCGCACCACTCAAAAAGCGTCAAAAAACAGTCTGGCGCAGTTAATAATTCTGAAATGTTCAATTCGTCCGTATACCTAACGCGCGTGTGTATAGGTACCAATATGTGGTGTGATTGGGTCGGGTACCACAATCTGTAGTGGTGCTCTTTACAAACACCAGATCTCTAGTGATCCTTAAATCATCAAGAAGATTTAAAAGAAATGGAAGTCACTCAAATGGAAAAATCATCCTCAATCAGCAATAAATCTAGTAATAAGAATGTGGGAGTCAAAACTTTGAACACACAGCCTTTGCCTGGAAAAAAATTAGCTAAAAACACTTCTCTTCAAATGAACCGTCGATTCACAAAAGTAGGAATGAATCCTCTCGATGCTGTTCAGTATGTAAAAGCAAATTCAAAAATTAAAGATACCGATGGCCAATCCGTTTTCGAAATGAAGGATGTGGAAGTGCCTGCTGGCTGGTCACAACTTGCAGTGGATATTTTGGTGTCAAAATATTTTCGTAAAGCAGGCGTTCAAGGAACGGGTCATGAAGTTTCAGTGAAACAAGTGGTAAAGCGTATTGCTCACACTCTTCGCAATGGTGGAGAGATGATGGGGTACTTCAATGCAGCAGACGCTGAAACATTTGAAGCTGAACTTTCTCACATTCTGGTCAATCAAATGGGTGCATTCAATTCTCCAGTTTGGTTTAATCTTGGCCTTTTTCATGAGTATGGAATTGAAGGATCAGGCGGTAATTTCTATTACGACATGCTTACCGATACGATCAAAGAAACAAAAAATGCTTATGAGCACCCTCAGTGTTCCGCTTGTTTCATTCAATCGGTGGATGATGATTTGATGTCCATTTTTGATCTCATCAAAAATGAAGCCCGTTTATTTAAATATGGTTCTGGAACAGGAACTAACTTTTCAAAAATTCGTGGTGTTCAGGAAAAACTTTCTGGTGGTGGATCTTCAAGCGGTTTAATGAGTTTCTTAGAGGTTCTCGATCGCGGAGCAGGGGCTACCAAATCAGGCGGAACCACTCGCAGAGCTGCTAAAATGGTTTGTTTGGATGTAGACCATCCAGAAATTAAAAGTTTCGTAAATTGGAAAATGAAAGAAGAACGCAAAGTGGCGGCATTGATCGCTGCTGGATATTCTTCTGATTTTAACGGTGAAGCATACAAAACAGTTGCCGGACAAAACTCCAATAATTCAATCCGCATCACTGATGATTTCATGAAAGCTGTAATTGATGATGCTGATTGGAGCACTACTGCTCGCACTACGGGTGAAGTGATCGATACCTTTAAAGCGCGTGAATTGTGGAAAAACATTGCGGAAGCTTCTTGGTCTTGCGCGGATCCAGGATTGCAATTTGATACTACGATCAATGATTGGCATACTTGCATGAACACCGATAAGATCAATGCATCTAATCCATGTTCTGAGTACATGTTCCTCGATGATACTGCTTGTAATCTTTCTTCCATGAATTTGGTAAAATTCATGCGTGAAGATGGATCTTTTGATTTAGACAGTTATAAGCATGCATGTCGTACATTGATTGTTGCGCAAGAAATTTTGGTGGATTTATCCAGTTATCCAACTCAAAGAATCGCTAAAAATTCACATGATTATCGTCCATTAGGTTTGGGTTATGCAAATCTTGGAACGATGCTGATGTTAAAAGGAATCGCTTATGATTCTGATGAAGGACGTGCTTGGGCCGGAGCTCTCACTGCAATTATGTGTGGTGAAGCTTATGCGGTGAGCGCGGAAGAAGCAGCACAAATGGGAGCATTCCCAGGTTATGCAAAAAACCGCGATTCTATGCTGAAAGTGATGCGAAAACATAAAGAAGCAGCTTATAAAATTGATGCAACTAAAGTTCCAGCTGAACTTGCAAAAGCAGCAAAAGATTCGTGGGAAAGTGCTGTAACCTTAGGTGAAAAACACGGTTACCGTAATGCTCAAGTGACTGTTCTCGCTCCAACAGGAACGATCGGCTTACTCATGGATTGCGATACCACAGGTATTGAACCCGATTTCGCACTCGTGAAATTTAAAAAACTCGCAGGTGGTGGATATTTTAAAATTGTGAATCAATCAGTGGAAGGTGCTCTTCGTAATTTGAAGTACACTGAAACTCAGATTCAAGAAATTCTCACCTATGTATTAGGAACGATGAATTTCTCATCCAATGTTCCTTACATCACTACGGAATTCTTAAAATCAAAAGGGTTCACCGATAGCGATCTTGCTAAAATTGAAAAAACTTTGCGTGGAACATTTGAAATTTCAAGTGCATTCAATCGTTACACTCTTGGCGAAGAATTACTCACCCGCATTGGAGTTCCAGCAAGCGAATTTGAGAAACCAACTTTTAATTTCTTAACTTGGGCTGGTTTATCGAACTCTCAAATTGAAGCGGCGAATGAAAGAATTTGTGGAACGATGACAGTGGAAGGCGCTCCACACATGAAAGATGAACATCTTTCTGTGTTTGATTGTGCCAATAAATGTGGTCACAAAGGAAAGCGTTTCATCGCTCCGATGGGCCATATGCGCATGATGGGTGCAACTCAACCTTTCTTAAGTGGTGCTATTTCTAAAACAGTGAATTTACCTAATGAAACAACTGTGGAAGAAATTGAAGAGATTCACATGGAATCTTGGAAATTGGGATTGAAGGCTGTTGCGCTTTATCGCGATGGCTGCAAAATGTCTCAACCACTCACCACTAAAGCGGAAAAGAAGGAAGATGTTAAAGTGGATGTTGCTCCAGCAATGGCAGCAGCATCAAATGCAATTGCTTCTCAAATGACCTTCGCACCTGTGCGTCGCCGTTTACCTGCTAAACGGAAAGGTCTGACGATTGAAGCGGCAGTGGCTGGACATAAAGTTTACCTTCGCACTGGTGAATATGAAGACGGCTCTTTAGGTGAAGTTTTCATTGATATGCATAAAGAAGGAGCGGCTTACCGTTCCATGATGAACTGTTTTGCGATCTCTATTTCTTTAGGTCTCCAATACGGTGTTCCTTTAAAAGAATTCGTAGATAAATTCACTTTCACTCGTTTTGAACCGAGTGGACCAGTGTCGGGGCATCCGAATGTGAAACTTGCCACTTCGATTGTGGATTATATTTTCCGCGTAGTGGGTATGGAGTATTTGGGCCGCACTGATTTCCTACAAGTGAAACCCCCAGTGGATTTAACCGCAGAAAAAGGAGCCGCTTCCGTGGTTTATCCAAAATCTCCTGCGGATTCCATCAAGAGTGGGGTTCCGATGGAGGGAATGGATTACCAGATGTCGATGCCTTTGAATGGAGCAGATCCTGTTTCTGGCCAGTTGGCAGAAATGATGGGAGACGCACCTCCTTGTGATTCTTGCGGCCATACCACTGTTAGAAATGGTGCTTGTTACCGTTGTTTGAACTGTGGAAACAGCATGGGATGCAGCTAATTGATTTATAGAGTTTGATCAGCCCCGAAAGCGAACCAACCGATGAATTGGAACGTAAAAGGGTAGAATTAAAAAAGCGTTAGGGTTTCAAACCCCTAGCGCTTTTTTGTTTTTGGAGTAGGATCACTTTAAATGCCACAATTTCACGAGATCAAAAAAATATTTATTGGTAATCCACTTCATAATGAAAAGCTTCATGATGAAAAAATTCCCAAATGGAAAGCTCTAGCCATTCTATCCTCTGATGCACTTTCATCAGTAGCGTATGCGACCGAAGAAATTTTAATTCCACTCACGGCATTCATCGCGAGTGCGGCGATTTGGTCACTCCCCATTGCATCTGCAATTGCATTATTATTATTAATCTTAACCATGTCTTATCGTCAAACGATCGATGCATACCCGAATGGTGGTGGTGCATACACGGTGGCGAAAGAAAATTTAGGAATGAAAGCCGGATTAGTTGCCGGAGCTTCTTTGTTGATTGATTACACTCTCACTGTTTCGGTTTCGGTTGCTTCAGGAGTTGCCAATATTACCGCTGCCTTTCCTATGGTTGCAGAGCATCAGGTATTGGTTTGCGCGATTGTGATTTTCATCATCATGCTTTTAAATTTGCGTGGAGTGACCGAATCTGCAGGGATTTTTGCTTATCCCACTTATTTCTTTATTTTTTCAGTGATCCTCATGGTGGGAATGGGACTTTATAAAATTGCAACCGGAGGAATAGTGCAAGTGCATCCAGTAATGCATGAAGCTTATCCAGCAATTCCATTGTTTTTATTATTAAGAGCATTTTCTTCCGGATGTTCGGCCTTAACGGGAGTGGAGGCGATCACCAACAGTATTTCCATATTTAAAGATCCGGCGCAAAGAAATGCAAAAACAACCATGCTCATGATGTCGCTCATCTTGGGAGGAATGTTTTTTGGGATTACCTTGATTGCCCATGTTGCAGGGATTGAACCGCGCGAAGGTCAAACCGTGATTTCTCTAGTGGCGATGAGTGTATTTGGAAAAACCGGACTTTATTATTTTGTTCAGTTTTCTACCGCGCTCATTTTGTTTTTAGCTGCAAATACTGCTTATGCAGGGTTTCCTCGTTTATCTTCGCTGCTCGCTTATGATCGTTATCTTCCTCGTCAATTGGGGAGTTTGGGTGATCGATTGGTTTACTCCAACGGCATCATCGGACTCAGCGTATTTGCGATCATCCTAATTGTTTTGTTTGATGGAAATGTCCATCATTTGATTCCACTTTACGCAATTGGTGTATTTTTATCCTTCACGCTTTCTCAAACGGGAATGGTGGTGCATCACTATAAATATAAGCACGAAGGGTGGAAAAAATCTCTCGTGGTGAATGCAATTGGTGCAGTCGCAACGACGATTGTACTCCTCGTGATTTCAGTGAGTAAGTTTGCACAAGGTGCATGGATGGTTTTGCTGTTCATTCCATGTTTAGTGGTGCTCTTTATGCAAATTTGTCGTCACTATACAGGAGTGGCAAAACAATTGAGTGGTGGGGTAGTGGAAGGTGTTCACCCACCGGTGGCGAGTCTTTGTCATACAGCGATTCTTCCATTATCCGGATTGCATCCAGGCGTGATGAATGCTGCTCAGTATGCGCTCTCTATTTCTAAAGATGTTCGCGCTATTTATGTAGAGCTTGATCCAAAAGCAACGGTGCGTTTGCAAACGAGTTGGAAAAAATGGGCGCCAGAAGTTGAACTCGTGGTTTTAAGATCTCCTTATCGTTCACTGATTCGTCCGATCTTGGAATATGTAGATCAGGTAAAAATGGATACTAAAGACGAAATGCTCACCGTAATTATTCCAGAGTTTGTAACCGCTCATTGGTATCAAAGTTTCTTGCACAATCAGACCGCATTCATGCTCAAAACCGCTTTGCTTTTCCGTAAGGGAGTGGTGGTAACGAGCGTGAGGTATCATTTAAACTAGAGGAGGCTGATGCAATCAGCCGGACTATGCGAATTGAACTTGGTTAGCCGAGCATCGCTCGGCAGGCAAGTTCAGTTCGCATGCTCTAGTGAAAAATGCCATCGCACCTCAAGCACTTCGTGCTTTGGAATATTGAGCAAGTTCAGTTCGCATGCTCTAGTGAGAAATGCCATCGCAACTCTAGCTCCTTCACAATTGGATCTATCAGACGATGCAAGATAATTTTTATTCTTCATAAGCATGTTTTCGGAATTTAATGTGAAGAATTAGAGAGTACGTAATGAGTTAAAAACTTTTTGTATTTTCGAGCTTGAAAAGGCAGGATTAATGTTATTTCGGCATAATTTTTGACGTTCGTTGGATTTTTTCGAACTAGGTAATTACAATATACCGACTACGGACTCAGTCCGTTCCAGTTTTTTTGAGTTCACGATCACGATCACGATCACGATCATGAGTATGATCAAGCTTTTCAGCAATCCAAATCTTAATGAGTGCTTGCCGAGATATTCCCAATCTTGTGGCTTCTTTATCTAGTCCAGTAACAGTCCAAGCAGGAAAATCTACATTGACTCTAAAAGTGCCAGTGTCGAGGTCAGCATACTCGAGTATACTTTTACCTGCATCAAATCGTGCGTCGAGCTCATCACTCGTGATCTTCTTTGAAGCGGCTTTGATAGGCTTGCTTTTCTTCATAACGTGACCTCCTGACTGAAATAATGCGAATCTCACCCATTCTCTTGGTAATAATCGCGGTCCAAAATGCTTCATCGATTATACCGATGATAGCCCATCTAGGTTCGCCTTCAGTTTTAAGTGGAAACTCAAAATGTGGCGAACTCCAAAGCGCTTGAGCTTCGATGAAATTGATCCCATGTTTTTCCTTATTGATCTTGCTTTTATTGGAATCGAACTCAAAACCCATGAGTTAAATATATACCATTTTTATACCTTTTTCAATTATATGTTTCTTTCGAACTGATGAGTTCTACGCTGGTAACAAGAGGCAGATTATTTTACACACTAACATTATGTAATATCTTCGTTTTATTTCATTGGTAACAAAAAATATACCTGGTAACTTTTTGTTGACGCATGGCAACAAGTCTAATATAATCCGTCACATGAGTGCTTCAAGTTCCCCAATTAACCTATTCCAGTTCGAAAGTGCAATCGCCTATCTTAAGGCTCGCTTTCAATTGGAGAAGGATCAAGAGCCTACTTTTTCTATTCGTAAATGGGCGAAAGAAAGTGGATTTGGATCTCATGCATTGATGATCATGATCCTCAATGGTAAGCGCTCATTAAACCTCAAGCATGTTCCGACGATTGCTGTGGGATTAAAATTTTCAGGAGCGGAACGCCAGTTTTTTCAAACTTTAATTCAACTCGATCAAGCAAAAAACGAGGAAGAAAAACAATTGTACCGTGGATGGCTGAATGAGCTCGTTCCCGGACGCAATCATCATGTTGCCACACTGGAACATGAACAAGTGATGGTAGATGGGATTCACGCCGCGATTATGGTGATGACTCGCATTCCAGGTTTTGACTTCAAACCGGAAGCTATCTCAAAATGTTTTGCATCTAAATACTCCCTTACCCAAATTCAAGAAGCATTAGAGCGTTTAGTGCGCTTAAAGTATCTCGTGATCAAGAACGGCCGTTACGAGATGTCGGCAGATAGTTTCAATACATTAGCAGATGTACCGAATCCGAAGATTCGTAAATACCACCAACAAATGGCTCGTTGGGGTGCGGAAGCAATTGATCAGCAAGAAATCTCTGAACGTGATTTTCAAAGCTTAACGATTGCTATTCCCCGTAAATCGATACCGATTGCCAAAGATCTTCTACAAAAATTCTATAACCAGTTTCAAACGCTCATGATGAAAGATGCAGCGGATGAAGTATATCAACTCAATCTCCATTTTTTCCGGCTTACCGATGCCCCATTGTCTGATGGTCAGACAACCGTGGGTAAGGGCGCTGGCACTGTGAGACAAATCGCACAGGAGAGATCAGTATGAAAACGAAAACAAATAAACAAACAGGGCACATGAAGTTATTCAAATATTTCGCAATCGCAAATTTACTATTATCGCCGATCGGAATTCATGCGAATGCTCAGGTGGGTGGATCGAATGGCGGAGGAGAAGATGGTGTATTTAAAAGTATTCGTTATGAGGTTGATTTATGGATGCAAAAAAACATTGCAGTTAATCAGTTAGAAAAAAAACTGGAACTGAAATCAATTAGTGGTTCTAATCTCTACGCAAGTTTTGCTCAGGCAGTTAGAGATGTAGGTGAAAGAGTGGTTTTCACTAAGGCAGAAATCAATTTTGGTAAAAACTCTCGTATTTGTAAAAATGAGGATAAAACTATCACCTGTAATGTTGATGCATGGAATGCTACTCGTGGAGATACTCGCTATATGATTGTATTGCACGAATACCTCGGGGTTGCAGGAATTGAAACCAATGTAGAATCAGATTATTCGCGCTATCCCATTTCATCAAAAATTCTGGGTTACGTAAAAACAAAAGAAGCATTCGAACTTGGGATGTCTAAGGTTGCAAAAAAGACAATTAATGTTTCAGTTGTATTGAAAAAATACAATTCAGTATTACTAAAAAAATTAATATATAATTATCTTGCAAAATTAGATTATCGTGCGATGTCTCAGGCTCTAGAAAATCAAATGATAAATATCACAGAAATTACAGGAACTGACTTCGCGTCTTTAAAAAACATAAGACTTAAGACTTTAAAAGATTCCTATTACAATTTATTGATTCAATACTTTGAACAAACCGAATATCAAATGCTAAAAAAATTACTAGATGAAACAGAAATAGAGACAGTGCAATTTCTTTTCCCGAATGCACCTTCACTTCATAATAATTTCTTTAATCATCCGCGTTCTATTTTTGATAACTATAGTCTCTATGATTTAGTTAAATATAAAAATTAGCTTTAGGGTTTTAAAGCTCAAATTAAAAGGAAAATGAAAAAGTTAATTACTCTTGGAATGATTCATTTTGGTCTCACTGCTTAGGCAAGAAGTAAAATTATCTATACTCGCGCAGGAGTGCATAGACTATAGATTTAATCTATACTCATTAATGTAAAAAAGTTCCGCGCAAAATTTCAGAAATTCAGTTTTGCGTGGATAAACAAAGAATTTCGATACACGATTCAGAAATGAATCATTAAACAAATGAACAGCGAATGTTCGAGGAGAGCTTATGAAAAGTCTATTAATTGGATTCTTGGTCTTAACTGCAATACCTGCTTTTGCAATATGTGAAGGTGAGCAAACAAATAAACTGGTTGAAATTTGTGGAAAACCCACTATTAAAAAATTGACTTTAACAGAACGTTACCTATTGAATTCAAGCGTTCTAGAGGAGCAAAAAGGGGTCATTGAAGAGAAAATCCTGAATGCAAAACTTTTTTTAAACGAAATTGAAGCTGCAAATAATCCAAGTCTAGAGCTTTTATTTTTTGTTCAGCAAGCAATAATGCTCGGCAAAGAGGTTTGTGTGACAAAGGTCGTGAGTAAAACCATAGGTGGTAATTGTATAAATTCAAAACAAGTGAACTCATTTCGATTTAACTAATCATAAACTTGAATAACGCGATTTAAAGCGAAAACAAAAAGAGCGCCTGAAAGATGATTACTTTCAGGCGCTCTTTAAATTTTAAGTCGTTAAATTTAATTTCAGAGTTCTAACCAAATTTAGAAACGCATTCCTACGTTTGGCATGAAGTAAAAGCTGCCATCAGTCGTTCCGATTGGAAGTTCGGCAACGAATTGATCGTTCAAAACCATTCCTGGACGGAATTTCCACATAAATGCTGTTTGAGTGTTTGAAGTTCCTTGTGCTGCTCCAAAACCGAAATCATTATTGTTGCTAATACTATGGCTTAAAGTTCCGATCGCTAAACCAACACTTGCTCCACCATAAAGCTTAATTTTATTACTCACTGCAAATTCAAAAGTTGCAGATGGAGTGATGGGAATTGAATTGATTGCATAAGATTCAAAATCATTAGAACCTAAACCAGTTCTAAAGAAACCTGTTTCTAATCCTACGAAAAGTGTGTTTCCAGAAATTTTAAATCCATATTTACCTTCAAGGTTAATGCCCCAAGTGAAGTTACTTGCAGACGTACCAAAACCTGGACGCGCTTCAAATTTGAAGCCGCTATCTTGTTGAGTGTTGTAAGACATCGCAGTTGAATTGCTGTGGGTAGCTGCCTCAATTTTTTTATATTTTTGAGCCGCTTGAGCAGTGTTCATGGATAATGCAAATATAGAAATCAAAATTAGGTTTTTCATATGCCGCGATCTAAGCACAAAAAAACAATTCAGAAAAGTAAGCTTATTTTATCGTGAGCGGTTAAAAAGAAGGCACGCAAGATTCTGCAAAAATTACCAATACTTTACGATT
>CANBTI010000078.1 GCA_947372355.1 Bdellovibrionales bacterium
AACGAAGATCAATTGATTGCACTTGCCACCCATTTAGAAGATCTTTTTCATGGAAAGAGTAGTGGTATGGACGTGAGTGCGATTGCTGCAAATACTTTTCCTATTTTGTACTCCATTGAAAAACGAGCTCAACTCATCACTCCACTCGGCGCTCTTCCAAGATTTGAACTTTATGATTCCGGTAAACGTGGACAAACAAAAGAATGCATTCAGAAGGTGAAACATTGGCAACAAGCAATGCCACATTTAGTGAATCACTATGATGATCAAATGGGGCAGTCTACTAAGATTGCTTATGAAGCATTACTTAATTTTTCAAAATCTCCTCGCGAATCAGAAGATAAATTAGCTAGTGCAATGTCACTCGCTCAGCAGTGTTTTGAAACCTGGGGTTTAGTTACCCCTGAACTCATTGAGCAAAAGTATGAACTTTTAAAGCAAGGTGCATTAGGCGTAAAACTCACTGGAGCGGGTTTAGGCGGCTTTTGGGTTGCACTTTGGCGCTCATAGCTAATTAAGTGCGTTAAAAACGTGCGTTAATTATTCCAGTCATTCTTGACAAATCTTTTTCAAGTACCATTATTTAACTATATGACATGGATGAAACGTATCTTCTTATTTTCGCTCGTTAACATTTTAATGGTAGTGACCATTTCGATTACTCTTAATCTTTTAGGAGCAAATCATTATCTCACTCGCTACGGAATTGATTACCAACAACTCGCTGTATTTTGCTTGGTGTGGGGTATGGGTGGATCTTTTATTTCTCTCGCCCTTTCTCGCTTCATGGCTAAATCCATGATGGGTGTGCAGTTGGTTGATCCAAATACGCGAGATCCTGAACTTCAAGATCTCGTTCAAATGGTTTACAATCTTTCCCGATCAGCAGGATTGCCTGCGATGCCAGAAGTGGGGATTTATGATTCTCCAGAATTAAATGCATTTGCAACGGGACCGTCGAAAGCACGTTCACTTGTAGCGGTATCTTCTGGTTTATTAGGCCGCATGAGCAAAGATGAATTGGAAGGCGTTTTAGGACACGAAATTTCTCACGTTGCCAATGGTGATATGATCACCCTCACACTCATTCAAGGTGTGATTAACGCGTTTGTGATGTTCCTTGCGCGTGTTGCTGCATTTGCAGTCTCTCAAGCATTGCGTGGAAATAATGATCGCGAAGAACGTGGTTCTCCGATGATTCAATATGTAATGGTATTCATTTTTGAAATTTTATTTTCAATCTTAGGCTCTATGGTGGTGGCTTGGTTTTCTCGTTTTCGTGAATTCCGTGCCGATGCGGGAAGCGCAAGAGTAGCCGGACGCGATAAAATGGTGGCAGCTCTTCGTGCTCTTCAACGTGCCTATGAATCTCCACTTGGAGAAGATGCTCAGCCGGCTCCTCAAGCGATGCGCGCATTTCAAATTTCAAGTGGAAGCAAAGGTAGCTTTGTTAAATTTTTCTCTACGCATCCTCCCTTGGAGGATCGAATTGCAGCATTAGAAACGATGACCAATCTATGAAATATATAATGAGCGCAGCTTTACTTCTAAGTCTTTCCCACCTTTCAGCGTTTGCCCAAGATGAGTTATTTAAACCAACTCATGGTGGTCAAGAGTTGAAAAAATCAGGATTGAGTTATGAAGTGGTGAGAAAGCCAAAAGAAATTTTAGTTTATCCACCGAAAGTAGATGCTCCAGTTCCAAGCGTGATCACCTTAAAATTTAAAAATAAAAAAGGGGTCGTCGATCAAGTTTCATTAACCTTGATGCCGATTAAAGAACCTGGAATGAATATCTATTCCGCTCCGGTTCCTGCTAGCGTTTACATAGCTGGTGGAGTGACCTTTGATTTAGATTTGAGTAAAAAGAAATAGTTTATTTTTTGAGGATTGAAGTAGCCTTTTGCTGTTGAAGCAAAACATCTTGAATCAAGGTTTCAATTTGTTTGGAGATCTCTGGCTTTTCAAAATCCTGTGAATATCTAAATAGGGTATCCAGATTCGGTTTAGTGCTTAAAATCCAAGATTCCTGGTTTTCAAAATAAACCGTTTGTAACTTAATCAAATCCAGAGCAAGTAAGTGGGTCACTCCCGCGAGATGGAAAAAGGGTGTAACCTCAGTAGGGTTTACTGAGAGTAAAGAAAATAACCAATTTTGAATTTCAATTAATTTGGAGAGTCTGGTTTTAGGATCCTGAATTTTTTGAACTTCTGCCAAGTTCACCGATTTGATTTTGGTTTGAATCCATTCACGACTACTGACTAAATCTTCCTTCACTTTTAATGATCCAAAGATCTGATAAAGTAGAGATCTTGCTTCATTTCCAACATCTGATTTTACGGATTTTAATTCAAAGCCTTGTGCGATTCCATTTTCAGTTAAAACGATAAAATCATCAATTTGGAATTTTGGATAATCCCATAGTAGATGAATCCCTCGTGGCCCATTTTGTTCTAAATGATCAAACCAAGTTACCTTTGCCAATTTTGCATCGTCTTTTTTATGGGCAATGTATTCTAAGATTTTTTCTCGTTTCGAATTGCAGGTCCAATGGGATTCAAAACATGCTTTCCATTGATTTTGAGTGAAACCTTCGATCAATGTTTTGGGCCCGAGTAAGGAGAGTTCTACTTCAACAGGTAACCAGAGTTGCGTTATGGATTGAAGAAATTTTTTAGGTGGTCCTTTGCTGTAGGTCAATTTAGTGACGATTGGAGCATTTTTAAATTCCATGGGCCAAGGGCCGAGAGTGTAACCATAAGGAAGCACCTGCCAGATGGAATCAGGAGTATCAATTTTTTCAGGAAAACGTTGATCTAACCACTCTTTTTCAAGTGTTCCAGAAAGAGGATTTTTAGAAACTCGATAAAGCCAAAGAGTAATGATGAGGAATATGCCCATCACTAGAATGGAAAGCAGGGTAAGTTTTTTTGATTTCATCTTTAATTAGGTTACACTAGAGAGAGTAATGATCAAGGGATTCGGTATTTTCTCTTTTTTTGTTTTTCTTATTCTGTGTTTCCAAATTGGTGAATTTGGTCCCGGTTTTGCCGTTTGGTTTCTTTCACTTCTCTTGGTGAGTTCTGGTGTTACGGCATATGCGCTTTTTTTATTTCCCGAATCCATGGAAGAACATTGATTTAAAAAGTTAAAATTATTTTCAAAAATAGTGCCTGTTCAATTGATCAATTCAATCTATGAAATTTCAGCACTCATTCGTAAAGATGGTTTACTGGCAACCGAATCACTTCGTAAAGATTTAAAAGATCCTTGGTTACAGTATGCTTTAAAAAAAATGATTGATGGTTTTGATAAAAATGCCATTGTTCCCGTGATTCGAAATGAGCATCTTCGTTATCATGAGCAGTTTTTAATTGTGGAAGCCTATAAAGAACGGGTAACGAGTTCCATTGCATTGTTTGGGATGGCTGGTAGCTTAGCCCACATCATGTATTTTTTATCCAAAGATGATCCGACCTTAGTAGCGGCATCTTTTGTCCCATTTTTACTTTCTTTATTCATGCAGTTTGTATTTAGTGCTTGGTCACAAAGTCAGATTGATTTCCAACTGGATCAATCCAGAGTGTATTACGCGATTTTGGAAAATGGAGTTGCAGGAATTCAAGACGGCATTAACTCTGATATTTTAAGGGATCAGTTAATGGCCCGGATCAGTCATGCGTAATCAAGGATTGGTTTTTTTAGGTTTATTTCTCATCACCTTTGGATTGTATGCTTCTCAGTTGAAAAAAAAAGCAATCACCGAGAAATCTCGCCTCACTACTTTGTTGGCGCCAGCACCAACGGCTAAACCACAAACACGCATTCAGGTTCTTTATGAAATTGTTTCTTCACAGAAGTATTTCTCAAATCGAATTTCTGGAATCAGACTCACCCCAACACACGCACAAGTGAAGAATGATTTTACCATTACTTATTCAGGAGAAGAGATCTTTTCTGATGAAGGCTTCTCCATTCATGAGAGCTTAAGAACAAGTTTGGATTCCTTGGTTGAGATCATGAAAGCCCAACACGGATTAAAAGTTGAAATTTCCGGATATGCGGATGCAGATAACCCTAAAGAAAAAAAACCAAGTGATTATGGATCTAGTGCTTTGACTTTTTCGTTTGCGCGAGCAGAGTGGCTTGCGCATTACTTTGAGCGCAAACATGGAATTTTAATTTCCAAATATTTTATCCTAAGAGGAATGGGTGCTGTTCCTCAGGGGAAAAAAATTGAACTCAGATTCTTTTATGGCTCTAGTTTAACATCCGACATTTCTGGTGAAGATTGAACTTTCTTTAACACGTGTTCAATTAATTCATTTGCGTAAGGATATTCGCCAGTACTTGAAACTTCGGTTTTTAAATCTGCTGTTTGTTCGATTTTCTTAATCTTAGAGAGGTATCTTTCAGAAGCGTCCCAAATGGTGAATGGAGTCGGGTGGCCGCCTCTCATTACCAATCTTGTCAGAAATGAAATCGCATAAGCTCCACGCACCACAAACTCAGGGGTGGCAATCCGGTATTTTTTGAATTTTCTAAGAGGATATCCATTCACTTGAATGCTCTTATACACCAAGCGATTTTTAGTCATCGCTTTTGCCTTCCAGGAATCGCCAAGCGCATCTTTTTCGCTTTGGTATTCTTCATCCGTAATTTGATAAGTTTGATACTGAATTCCACTCATCGAAAGATCGTAACCAAATTGTACGGCTAATTTTAAAGCTAAATTGATTGCCCAACCTGGCATTCTGAATTGGTATACGTAGAGTCCTTCGTTTTGTTCTACGTTGAGTTTGCGAGGATACATTTCCATCAATTTGCGATAGGTAACATCCCCTTTTGCTTGAGCTGAATTGCTATGAAATTCTCCAAGGTCAAGACCAATATCGGACCCTGTAGTGTCTCTCATCGCATCTACAATAAATTTGGAATAAGCAGTGGCACCATTGGTTCCTGAAACTAAACGCGTATCAGAAGTGCCGATCACTCGATTCAATTTTTCAGCTCCAAAAAATTCTTCCACTCTTTTTTCAGATGCATCTAACAACGTTGCTACTTTTTGATCAGCAGCCACTTCATGCATCACTGGAACTAGTTCATAAGTGAGAACGACTGGTTTTTTACCAGGAACAACATCTACTAAAATTTTTCCAATGAACACTCCGGTTGCACCTGTTTGCACGATGGGAACCATTTCGCCTTTGGTGTTTTCAATCAATCCAAGTGAATCCACGCGAGTGTGGGAGTGACCACCGACAATGAGGTCAATGTTTGAAGAAGATGCAGCCAATTTTTTATCTTCTTTAAAACCGATGTGAGTGAGTGCAATCACGAGATCATTATTCTCGTGAAGTTTTGCTGCCTGTTCATTCGCAATTCCAGCAACCACATCACCAGTTTCAGGATCCGTTGAATCGCGATAATCTTTAATTTTCATGTCGTTTTTATAGGAATCAACCTTGGTGATCCATTTATAAAAAACTTCATCCGTGGAGAGTCCTACGATTCCGATTTTAATTCCATCGCGAATGATTTGAGTGGTGGGCACAATTTGCGCGGGTAAATTTTTAAGATCAGAACTGAATTCTGTATTTGCAGATAAGATTGGAAATGAAAAAGGTGATTTGCCAAGTACATCATCAAAATTACGAGCTCCCATGAGCCAATCGTGGTTTCCTAAAGATGCGGCATCGTAACCCATGTTTTGGAATGCTTTTAAAACGTTCAAACCATGATCAGGAAAGTAGGAAATGGTTCCTTCCATAAAATCACCCGCGTCTAAACGCACGGTTTCGATGTCTTGAGATTTCGCACTCGCTGCAAGTTGATCCATGACCGTTTTGATTTGAGACCACCCACCGTATTCTGGAGCACCATCCGCAGCGGCTCCTGAAATATTGAGAGCAGCATGAAGATCGTTCGTGTGAAGGATTTGGATTACCTTGGCCTGGGCAATGGAAGACGTAAAAAATAAGATGGCGATGAACGCGCGTAATAAAGAATTCATAATTTTGTGTGGCTGCGTTTTAGCAGTGCCGCAGCGCAAAGTAAAGTCTTGAAAATAAAACAGTTTTAGTCAGAAATGAGGGGGGTGCTTCATTTTTTTGACGGTCCTGCCGATAAGTCATTTATGAGTGGAAAGAAGGATAAACAGGATCTACTGCATGAGATCTCCGGGGGGAGATTGGTAGGGGGTGCTTTGTCTCAACTAGCTAATTATTCAGAGCTTTTTTCTAGAATGTCGGAAGGCGTGTTCTTACTCGATCGCAATTCTTACCGTATTATGGAGTGCAATCCGGCAGCTTGCGAGCTATTAGGTCTCTCCGAAGATCAAGTATTAGGCAAAGAACTTTCTGAGGTAATGAAGTTCAATCCAGAGGAATCAGGCGCCCTAGACACTTCATTAGGGCAATTTAAGACCCAATCCAAATACCGTTTCCAGCAAGAGCTGGAGTGGCAAAATCAATCAGGGAACCGCTTTCATTTTGAGGTGACTGCCACATCCTTACAAATTTTAGATTACATAGAGGTGATTCAATTCATCGCGAAAGACGTGACCGAAGTGAAACGCGTGCAACGCGAATTGCGAGAGATGAATGAAGTGCTGCATAAGCTTTCCACCACTGATGCAATGACAGGCTTGCGCAACTTTAGATACTTCAAAGAAGCCATTGCTGCAGTTCATTCAGAGGCTGAAAAATTTAATCAACACTACGGCGTTATTTTTATCGACGTCGATCATTTTAAAAAATTCAATGATCGAAATGGTCATCCTGCAGGGGATGAAGTGCTAAAAACAGTTGCACGTATTTTGCGAGACATGGCAAGATCTCAAGATCTCGCTTGCAGGTACGGTGGAGAAGAATTTGTAGTGCTTTGTAGAAGTTCAAATGAAAATGAAACTTATGCACAAGCAGAACTGATTCGTGAAAAAATTTCGTCTACCGTTTTTCCTTTCGGAGAATTTCAACCACTAGGAAAAGTTTCAGCAAGCATTGGAGTAGCATCGTTTCCTGAAAACGGAACTACTTTTGAAAAAGTTTTAGAGAGTTCAGATCAAGCGCTTTACCAATCAAAAGAGGGCGGAAGGAACCAGGTAACAATTTATGGCAATACGAAAAGTAGCTCGAATGGGGCATCCGGTATTACGAAAAAAAGCGCGTGAACTCACCAAGGCTGAGATTCTTTCTGAAGATACCCGTTTACTCGTTCGCGATTTAGTTGAAACGATGAATGAATACGGTGGAATTGGAATTGCTGCGCCTCAGGTGCATGAATCGGTTTCTGTGGCGATCATTGATTATCAAGAAGACGGTGAAAGTGATCAACCGCTCACGGTAGTGATCAATCCAAAAATTACAATTTTAGATGCAACGGAACAAGGAAATTGGGAGGGATGTTTATCCGTTCCTGAAATTCGTGGATTGGTTTATCGCCCATCTAAAGTTCAAATTGATTTTTTAGATCTAAAGGCTCAACCGCAAACGATCGTGGCCGATGAATTTTTAGCGACTGTTTTTCAGCATGAACTGGATCATTTATTTGGGGTTTTATTTGTGGATCGCATTCGTTATGAGCCAGGAAAATCTCCGATTGCTTTTATGGATGAATACACGCGCTATCATGCTCCCGATGAAGATGATGAAGTAGGAGAGCTAGAAGACTAAAAGGTGTCTGACACCTTTATGATGCTAGGTGCGTTATCATATGAAAAATTTGGTTGATCTAGAAACGTATTCCGGTTTGAAATTCGACATCTGTTACGCACGTCCGGATAATTTTTTTGGTGAAAAGGTTTACAATCTTGCTAAGGCATTTTTACTGAAGCACGTGGCGGATGATCTCTACAAAGTTCATCAAGCCTTAGCTCCACATGGATGTGGACTTTTAATTTTCGATGGTTATCGGCCATGGTCGGTCACCAAAAAGTTTTGGGATGGATCTAATGAAAATGATCGCCAGTATTTGGCAAATCCTGAAACCGGCTCTTCGCACAATCGTGGATGCGCGGTGGATTTAACAATGTATCTTCTTAAAACGGGCGAACCAGTTCAAATGCCGAGCGCCTTTGATGAGATGAACGAAAAATCTTACCCTGATTACCAAGGTGGAACAGAAGAACAGCGTTACTACCGCGACCTTCTTCAAAACATGATGAAGGCTCATGGCTTTCTAGGAATCAAAAATGAGTGGTGGCATTTCAATCACCACACGCATAAAAATCATCCGGTGATGTATCTTACTTTTGAAGAAGTCTTGGACTTGAATTTATAGCGTCAAATGCGTGTCGCGCTAAAATTTGAATCTTTATTTAATATTGAAACAATCTTTAAGTTCAAATGAATCTAAAGATTTGTTTAAAAAACAGCTAAAAATCGCATAAAAACAATAAATTAATTATTCATTTTCTTTAGAAACTCAAAAAATCTGCCGAGTAGTTAACTAGTAATATTTAATTTTTTTATGTGTCTAGGGAGACGCATTAATTAAATATTTAGTATGTATTAATATTTAAGGTGTTGATGAATTTAATTCGTAAGAG
This sequence comes from Bdellovibrionales bacterium, assembly GCA_947372355.1. Lineage (GTDB taxonomy): Bacteria > Bdellovibrionota > UBA1018 > UBA1018 > CAIMNF01 > CAIMNF01. The sequence goes on from CANBTI010000078.1 coordinate 8,549, forward strand.
TGCAAAATTGATACAGATCATGACAGGGAATCATTTATTGATTCTTTGTTCTGCTTTGCTATTGAGTGCATGTTCTGGAGCTGGATCAGGATCACTGGATAGTATTTTAGTGGTTCCAAGCACAGCAACGGGAAGTACTTCTGCAGGCTCATCGAGTAGTACGGCAACTCCAACACCAACCCCAGCAGTGGGTGGTACCAGTTCACTCATGGTAGTGAGTGGTGATAGTCAACTCGTTCCAATCAACACTCAAGCTTCTGCTTCGTTATTAGTCATGGCGAAAAATGGAACGAATCAACCGCTAGCTAATACTGCAATCACCTTTGGTGTGAGTGGTGGCGGATCGGTGAGTTCAACTACCGTTACAACAGATGCAAATGGTTTAGCTGCAGTTGATTTTACTGCTGGCGGAGTAGCAGGAATTTCTACGGTAACGGCCACGAGTTCAGTGGGAACAACTTCTTTTGTATTAACCGTAACCGCTTTAACATCTTATACCATTCAAATTGTTTCAGGAGACGCGCAATCAGCAGGTGTCGGTTCAACTCTTTCAGCATCGCCCCTTTTAGTGCGAGTTTTAGATGGGAATGGAACTCCTGCACGTTTCTTGTCGCTCACTTATGCAGTACAGTCTGGAAATGGATTCTTTTCCGGTGCGAGTTCTAAAACTGTTCTCACCGATACCAATGGATACGCTCAGGCCACATATACTTTAGGAACCACGGTTGGAACGAATTCGATTCGCGTTTCCATTTCAAGTGCTTCAGGGATTTATGCATCTTTTACTGAAACGGGAACGGTGGCGAGTGGTGCCACGGTTGATCTTACCCAATCTACGATTTCTCTTTCTCAAACAACGGTAACAGCAAATGGTGCAAATTTAGTGACCGTTACGGTTTCAGTGAGAGATACAAATGGAAATTTGATTCCTAGTTCTACCAAGGTAGTTTCTACTACTATTTCACCGAGCGTTGGATCTTGGGTATCAAGCAGTACCTTTACTTATACTTCAACAGGGACTTACACCAATACTTATCAAGTGGGAACGAATCCAGGAACGGTGGGGTTTAGTGCAACCATCGGAGGCTCTTCGATTTTATCTGGTTCAGCATCCCTGACCTTAACCAGCGGTGGAAATTCGCTCGTGGTGATTGGTGGGGATTTACAGCAAGTGCCAATCAATTCGCAAGCATCATCCTCACTCATTGTGATGGCAAAAGATGGTGCAAATCAGCCAATTTCTGGAAAAACAGTCACATTCTCAATCGCCAGTGGTGGAACTTTGAGTGCAACCACCGCAACGACCGATAGCAATGGATTAGCTTCCGTTGATTTCACAGCTGGAGGAACTTCAGGAAGTGCAAGCATCACTGCCACGAGTTCTGTTGGAACAGTCACATTTACAGAAACGATTGTTGCTCTTACTTCATACACTTTACAAGTGGTTGCAGGAGATTCACAAACGGGTGCTGTTGGTTCTACCTTGAGTGCAACTCCATTAAAGGTATTGGTGCTGAATGGTTCAGGTGCACCAGCAGCAAACGTTTCGGTTACTTATTCCGTTCAATCTGGAAATGGTTCGTTTGCAGGAGCAAGTTCAAAAGTGGTGACCTCTGACTCTAGTGGTTTTGCACAAGCAACATTTACCTTAGGAACAATTTCTGGAACCAATACCATTCGTGCAGCGATTTCTAGTGCTTCGGCTGTTTACACTTCTTTTTCAGAAACAGGAACAGTCACGAGTGGAGCTACTGTTGATCTTGCGCAATCTTCTATTTCACTTTCTCAATCTTCAGTAAACGCCAATGGTGTGAACACTGTTACGGTAACCGTACACGTAAAAGATGCGAGCGGTAATCTCATTCCAAATAATGCATTAGCAGTAGTAGGAAGTTTTTCGCCGAGCACGGGATCATGGGTTTCTAGCAGTGCTTTTGCTTATACATCTACCGGAACGTATACGAATACTTATCAAGTAGGAACCACATCTGGAACAGTTGTTTTTAGTGCAACAATCGCTGGATCAGCGATTGCATCGGGCTCCGCATCCCTTACGTTAGTGAATGCAGGGAATTCTCTTGTGATCGTCAGCGGAGATTTACAACAAGTTCCAGTGAACACTCAAGCCTCATCACCACTCACCGTGATGGCAAAAGATGGCGCAAATCAGCCGATTGCTGGAAAAGTCATTACTTTTTCAGTTATCAACGGTGGAACCATTAGCGCCACCACAGCCACTACTGATAGCAACGGATTAGCTTCCATTGATTTTACAGCAACAGGCACGGTAGCAACTGCAAATGTTTCTGCTACTAGTTCTGTTGGTACCGTAACCTTTACTGAAACCGTGATTGCACTCAGTGCTTTTACTCTTCAAAATATAGCAGGGGATGCACAAACGGGAATAGTTGGTTCAACTCTGAGTGCAACTCCATTAAAAGTTTTAGTCTTAAACGGATCAGGTGCACCGGCGCCAAATGTATCCGTCACGTATTCTGTTCAATCCGGAAATGGATCTTTTGCAGGAGCAAGTTCAAAAGTAGTGACTTCTGATTCTAGCGGATACGCTCAAGCCACATTTACTTTAGGATCCACTTCTGGAACCAATACCGTTCGCGCTGCCATATCTAGTGCACCAGCAGTTTATTCATCTTTTTCTGAAACAGGAACAGTGTCAAGCGGAGCCACGGTTGATTTGGCTCAGTCCACCATTTCTCTTTCTCAATCCTCAGTGAATGCCAATGGTGTAAGTACAGTCACGGTGACGGTACTCGTAAAAGATTCAAGTGGAAATTTAATTCCAAATAGCTCGCTCGCTATTGTGGG
>CANBTI010000079.1 GCA_947372355.1 Bdellovibrionales bacterium
AATTACTTTAGGTTCAAGACAAAGACACATAACGAATTAAAAAAAATGAAATGGAAAAATAGAAAATGAAAACACTTATCTTATTATCAATGATCGCTTTAGGCCAATTTGCAACTGCTCACGCATCTGAAACTTCTACTGAAGTTCTAACGGTGACAAAATTCACTAAAACATTTCAAGCTGCTTCTAACGGTAAAGAAAAATGTGATGAATATAAAGCTAAGATTGCTGCAAGCAATGTAGGTGAAGTGTTAAAGAGCAAATGCATGGCTCATATTCCAAATCACAAAGGTGATACTTATAAATACACTGCTTATGTTTTAATCGATAGTGGTACAGAAAATCGTTCAGTGTTGAAATTCACTGAATCTTTTGAGGCTTCTGAGAACGGTAGTCAAAAATGCGAAGCGTATTTGGCTCAGATCGCAGCTTCAAATCAAGGCAATATTCTAAAAAGTAATTGTTTAGCACACGTGCCTTTTTACAAAGGTGATACCTATAAATATATTGCTTATGTTTTGGTAGATGTTGGATCTGCAAAATAAATTATTCTTATAAACTGTACTAGTAGTAAAAAGGCTCTGAGAATTGGATTCTCAGAGCCTTTTTTTATCACAAACTACCGATTATTTAGTTTCGAATGTTTTATGCTGTATCCAAAATAGATCACAAATCCCACAGCCAACCAGACAAATAATCTAGCCCAGTTTTCCCAGCCCAAGTGGTAGATCATGAAAAAGCAAACAGCAACTCCTAAGAGTGGTACCATGGGTACAAATGGAGTTTTAAAAGGTCGAGGTGCAGTTGGATTTGTTTTACGCATGATAATAATTCCCAAGGAAACTAAAACAAACGCGAATAATGTTCCAATGCTGCACATATCTCCAACAATATCGCCTGGAATGAAACCAGCAAAAAGTGCAACAAAGATGAATAAAACAATATTCGCTTTTGCTGGTGTACGATATTTAGGATGAATTTCAGCAAGCATTTTAGGTAATAGTCCATCGTTTGCCATTGCATAAAATACACGTGCTTGACCAAGTAACATCACTAAAATTACCGATGAAAATCCTGCAAGAACTGCAACCGTGATTAAGTTACTGAACCATGTGTAGCCTGGCATATTGGTAGCAATTGCATAAGCAACCGCAGCCTCGTGTCCTGGTCCTGAACTTGAGAATTGTTTGTAGTGAGTGATTCCTGTGAGGACATAGGAAAACAAAATATAGAGAATAGTGCAAAATCCTAATGAGCCCAAAATTCCGATCGGCATTCCTTTTTGAGGGTCTTTTGCTTCTTGTGCAGCTGTTGAAACTGCATCAAAGCCAACGTAGGCAAAAAATACAATTCCCGCACCTCGAAAAACGCCTTGCCATCCAAAGGCATCTCCACCCTCATTGGGTGGAACAATGACTGCGTGATTGATGGGATTAATGAACTTCCATCCAAGTGCAATGAAACAAAGCACAATCACCACTTTAATGAAAACAATGAATGTATTTACGTTAGCCGATTCTTTTGTTCCTCTGATGAGAACGAGAGATAAAACCCCTAAAATGAAAATAGCGGGAAGATTAATCATCCCATGCAATCCGGTTGCTAGTTCAGTTTGAAAAGGTGAGTGACACAAAGCATACGGGATAGTGAAGTTAAAAAATGTTTGGCATAATTTATTCAAATACTCAGACCAAGCAATTGCTACAGTTGCAGCGCCTAATGCATATTCAAGCACGAGATCCCAGCCGATGATCCAAGCAATTAATTCGCCCATCGTTGCATAAGAATAGGTATATGCACTTCCTGCGATTGGGATCATGGAAGCAAATTCAACGTAGCATAGACCTGCAAATGCACATCCGATCCCTGCGATCACGTAAGACCACATGACTCCTGGACCAGCATAGTTCCCTGCAGCTGAAGCAGTTCGAACAAAAATTCCGGCCCCAATGATGGCGCCAACACCTAAAGCAAGAAGTGCTCCTGAGCCCAAGGTGCGTTTGAGGGTATGTGAACCTTCCTGTGCAGCTTCATTTTGCAAACTTTTGAGAGATTTTATTCTAAATAAGTTCATGATCAGACTCCTTGTTTTTTTCGCTTTGACTAGATACTCTCTTTTTTAAATAGTAGCGTCAAGAGGAGAACATTCGGTGATTAACTTAAAAAGTCTGTTTCGCACAAAACCCATCGGTCATATTTTATCCGAGGCCTCTTTAAATTCTGAAGGTCATGGTGCTCAAAATCCGAGCTCAAATGATTCTGTTCATGGAATGAAGCGCACATTAGGAGTTTTTGATCTCACCGCACTTGGAATTGCAGCGGTGATTGGTGCCGGAATTTTTTCAACCATTGGAACTGCAGCAGCAGCCGGCGGACCAGCGGTCATCTTTTTATTTATTTTTACAGCCATTGCTTGTGCTTTTTCGGCATTTTGTTATGCAGAGTTTGCGTCTTCTATTCCTGTATCTGGATCCGCTTATACCTATGCTTATGCTTCTCTCGGAGAATTACTCGCGTGGATCATTGGTTGGGATTTACTCATGGAATACGCAATTGGAAATATTGCAGTGGCGATTTCTTGGAGTGATTATTTCACCGCTCTTTTAGAAGGATATGGAATTCATTTACCCACTTGGATCACCATGGACATGCTCACGGCATCTCGTGGTTTTGATTCGGTGAAAGCGGTTCTCGATACTGGTGTACCCATGGCTGATCTTGCAGCAAAGGGGATTTCATCGGGGGCTATTGAAGCTTATCAAGCGTGGATGACTGCTCCTCAGTTTATGGGTGTTCACATGATTGCAGATATTCCTGCAATGTTGATCACGGTATTAGTCACTTGGGTAGTTTACATCGGAATTCAAGAATCAAAGAGAGTGAACAACATCATGGTGATGTTGAAGGTTGCAGTTCTTTTACTCGTGATTGGCTTAGGTGCATTTTATGTAAAGCCTGAAAACTATGATCCCTTTAATCCAAACGGAGTGACAGGTGTTTTGAAAGGTGTATCCGGTATTTTCTTTGCCTACATCGGCTTTGATGCCATCTCTACTACTGCAGAAGAATGTAAAAATCCTCAACGAGATTTACCTCGGGCGATGATGTATGCACTTTCGATTTGTACAGTTCTCTACATCGCTGTGGCGTTAGTGTTAGTGGGAATCGTGAAGTTTGATAAATTAGCAGTGGGTGATCCGCTTGCTTACGTATTTGGACCAGAAGGCGCAAACGTTCATTGGTTATCAGGAGTGATTGCGGTGAGTGCCGTGATCGCACTCTTTACAGTGCTCCTCGTTTATCAATTAGGACAACCAAGAATTTGGATGGCGATGAGCCGTGATGGGCTACTTCCAAAAATATTCTCAAAACTTCATCCGAAATATAAAACACCATCCTTTTCTACCATCTTAACTGGATTTGTAGTGGGTGTTCCCTGTTTGTTCATGAATCTCACCGAAGTAACCGATCTATGTTCGATCGGAACTTTGTTTGCTTTCATCTTAGTTTGCGCCGGTGTACTTAGCATGGATCCAAACCGCCCTAAGGTTCCTGGCCGTTTTTACACTCCTTACTTGAATGGAAAAATCATTTTCCCAACTTTAGTCCTGATCAGTGGATTGCTTTGTTTAAAATTCAATACTGATGGAGTGAAACAGTTTTTTGTTTATGGAGATTGGGATTCCTTCAAAGGCAAAATTCCTTTGATGGGATTTTTAGTGATGATGGTTTATCTTTCTTGGTTAAGCTTTAAAAAATCTCTATCGATGATTCCACTATTAGGTGTGGCAAGTTGCGGATACTTGATGACCGAACTCGGCTGGACCAACTGGTTAAGATTCGGAATATGGTTAGTGGTGGGGCTATCTATTTACTTCTTATATAGTCGAAAAAACTCAAAATTAAATACAGCTTCATAAAGGAAATCAAATGGAAAATAATACTGAAAACAAATCGGATCAAAATGAAACACAAAATAAAGAACCAGAAAAAGATTCACTGGGGATGGATGTGAAAAAAAGTCCTTGGTTGATTTTTGCACTCCTTCAAATTCCAATTGTCATCATCATGATCATCATCATTTATTTCATGTCTCAACAAACGGTGGTAACTCAATAAAGTGAAACATCAAACGGTGAAACTCATCGGTCGTGATTCTGAAAAAGAATTGATTGCTACACTTTTAAAAGTGGGCAAGCACGTCCTTTTAGAGGGATCAGTGGGGGTGGGTAAAACCACATTGGCACTTACGGTTGCTGGTTCGTTGAGTAAAAAAGTAATCCGTGTGGATGGAGATGGAAGATTCACAGAGCAAAAACTAGTGGGTTCTTTTGATCCTAAGATAGCTCTTGAAAAAGGCTTTACGAACGATAGTTTTTTACCTGGTCCTTTGTATCAGGCGATGAAGGATGGAGAAATTCTACTCATCAATGAATTAAATCGTATGCCTGAAATGGTTCAAAATGTTTTATTACCCGCAATGGATGAGGGTGTGATTCAGTTGCCTTATTTAGGCGAACTCAGGGCAAAGCCAGGTTTTGCCATCATAGCCACACAAAATCCCCGCGAGTTTGTGGCTACTTCTTCACTCTCAGAAGCCTTGCTCGATCGTTTTGAATGGATTGCGATTCAACCATTAACAGAAGCACAAGAATTGGAAGTGGTTCTCACTCACATCCCTGGAAAAATTTCAGATGAGTTACGTTCTTGGATCACTCAGGCAGTAATGCTCGTAACACTCACTCGATCTCAAGCAAAAATTAAACGTGGAGCTTCAGTGAGGGCTGCAATATCGATGGCTCAAATTTTAGAAAAAGAATTATCCACAGGCCCAAGTAAAATGAATGAAGATCGTTTTAAGCTCATTGCGAAAACCGCACTTGCTAACCGTATCGAGCTTCTCACTGGAAAATACTCCAACCAGCCTTATTCTGATTTACTGGATGATGTTTTAAGAGAGTTATTTGAAGCACTTCAAACAGCGGTAAAAAAAAGTAAATAATTCTAATTCTGCAGGTAAATTGGATCGTTATCAATTCTATGGAGATTCCGTGGTTGAAAATGAAGAAGATGCAACGCCTGAAGATGGTCTCGGAAAAAGAACCGATGATCATGGTCACAGTCAGAATAATCCACAAAAGGATGAATCTTGGGATTTAGCAGCCCGATATAGAGATATTCAACGCTATGGATATTTAGAGGCGAAACAAAAAAAAGAGATGTCAGAGCAAGCGATCTTCGGGGTGATCAAACGAGCTCATGAAAGTTTAGGACCCGTTCAAAAACCCTATGGTTACTTGAATGTATCTCAAGATGAAATTGATTTGAGTGGTGGAGCTTACCACTCTCCAGAATTAGATATTGAAGAAACTTTACTCCAGCCTAAAAATCGCGGATTTTATGAACCTGTTTTTACCGTTCAAGTAGAGCGTGATCATGGTTTAGTTTTAGTTCTCGACACAAGCCTCAGCATTAAAGGTGAAAAATTAGCTTTGTTAGGCGCAACGGTTGCGGCTGTGGCAATGAGTGTTCCTTCTCATGCCTTAGCAATTTTAGGATTTGATTCTGAGATTCATGAGATCAAAAAATTTAATGAAGAAGTTTCTCTCTATGATTGTGTGGAAAGAGTGCTCTCCATTCCTCCTGGTGGTTTTACCAATATTTCAAAAGGACTCACTGTTGCCCGTGAGTGGATTCAGGCTGCTCACTTTAAACAAGCCCGTGTGATTTTAATCAGTGATGGTAGATATACGGAGGGGGTTGACCCAGTAGAAATTGCAAAAATAATGCCCTTTGTTTATCCGGTTAAAATTGGGAAAGAACCATTCGGACGAGAAGTCATGCGATCTATTTCTGATACAGGATTGGGTAATTTTATGGAAGTGCGCGATATGAAAGAACTACCAATGCAGTTACTCAGCGCGATTCGGAGATGGGTAAAGTAAGAACAAATCAACTTGTAATTTGCAGATTATTTAATTTTAATGTTAGCTTATAACAACCATATGTTTTCTAGGAAATTTAAATTTTGTTTTACTACAGTTTTAATTGTTTATTTCAGCACTCACGCCAATGCTGAAATATCATCGATACCAGAAAATGCGCCAATTCAGAAGCTTTCACTAAAAGATGCTGTTTTAAGAGCAATGGAATCAAATAAAGATCTAAAGGAAAATAAACTAAGTCTTCAGTCTTCAGAAATAAGTTATAACGATGCCTGGGATCAGATGTATATTCCCCAAATTAATTTGGCTTTAAATACCAGTGCTTCAAAAACAATTGCTCCAATTTCTAAAGGTGTGGATTACAATCCTGCTTATGAAAATCATGGATATCCGAGTTCTTTTGCTGGTGTGAGTTTAGGCGAGTACACACTTTTTAATTTTGGTAAGGATAAAATCACCTTTGATCAGGCAAAATTAGAATGGGAAAGAAACAAAGAGATTTTTGAGGAACAAAAAAGATCTGTTCGATTTAGTGTGATCAATGCATTTTGGAGTTTGAAGAGTAAACTCAATAAACTTGATGGTTATGAACATTCTGTTGAAATTGCAAGTGTGATTGTTAAATTACTAGAATCCAGAGTGATGATGAATAAGGCCACCTGGACCGATGTTTCGTCATCGAATGTAGATTTGATGAATGTAAAAAACTTTAGAGATAAGGCAAAAACAGAAGCCATGGGTGCTCTTTATAGTTTAAACGTATTGCTAGGTGATGAAGTAGGAACCAGGTACCAGATAGATGAAGAGATTATCTTTTTACCGATCAAGGTGACTGAAGAAGTTCTTTATGAAACGTACCTAAAAGAATCTCCAAATATTAAAAACGCAAGAAAAGATCTTTTGAAAGCTCATATGAGCTTAGAACTTTCCGAAAAAAATCAACTTCCTTTGCCCTCGGTTAAATTCAGTGGAGTCACTGTTGGTTATGGAAATAATTTATATGGTGGAAAGTTAGATCCTTATACTCAATATGGTTCCAAAAACTTTGAAGTTTCGGCAGGTGTTAATTTTACCATGCCTCTCACTGGTCCAGGGGGCTTGTTTGGTAATCGTAAGGTTGAATATTATAAAATCCAAAGGGAAACAAACGAAATTCACATTGCAAACATTGCAAACAAGGATCGCCAACAGATTTTTGATTATATTCAAAATATTCGCCAATATGAGCAAACAATTGAAAACAATCGCCAAAGTTACAAGGATAGTATGGTTGTATTACAATCTATCTTTGATGGAATGTTGAAACAGCAGGTGTTTTCGCGATTGGATGTGCGTGATGCGATTAATCAAGCCAGAGATCGAGAGCAAGAACTGAACGATGCGCTCATTACTCATTTGTATAACAAAACACAACTTGCAGCATTCATTGGGGTTGATTATTTACCGAGGATGGAATGAAAATAATTTATTTAATCTTATCATTTCAAATATTCGTTTTGCATTCAAACTCAGAAGCGATCACCGTTAATGAGATCATTAACAATACCTCTGTCGCTTCACCGCAAATTGATGCTCATCGTACCTATTGGGCTGAACTGGCATTTGAAACAAATGTTGGATTAATGGAAAGCGGTTTAAGAGTTGGAGTAGGCAAGCGTTGGGAATTTTTGGGTGCTGATCTTCGATTTTCTTCTGGTTCAACAAAATACGGACAAATCAAAGGTAGAGTAGATTATAATCAAAGTACCGGCTCTAGTTATCATAGTGCAACCCTAGGAACGGAAATGGAACGCGTGCGGGATGATTCTGATTCTTGGAAGTTCATCAAAATTGAACCGGGGATTTCTGTCGAAGGAAAACTTTTTCCATTATGGTTGCCTCGTTTAAGCGAAAGAGGCAGATTTGGAATTTCTTTTGGAAATTTCAAAGATGTAGTGAATGATCTTTCTTTCACATCTTATCTTTTTAACTTCGAGGCAGGTTTTATTTATCAAATGGGTGAGGATAGCCCTTGGTCGATTGAAGCTTGTTTTTTCTGGAACTCAGGAAATTTGATGTTAAATGTTGCTGATACTAATACAAGTTTTCCAAGCGATCGTCACCTTCCCGTGAATTGGTTAGGAAGTTCTTTCGGGCTACAGTATTCATTTTAATTTTTTACTTTTTTTGTATTTTTCCACATTTTGAACAGTTAAGTTTCCATTCCTTTTCTTTACTTTCAAAATAGTTTTGAGCAGTTTCAGATTTAGCGGCTAAAACAAACAGTTGCGATGCCATATTTCTCTTTTGTGCATCTTGTTCAACGGTCATGTTCTTGACTTTTTCTTTTTCATTTTTAAATTCATTTGCGGAAATTTGGGCATCTTTTTTTAATGCTTCAGTATCCTTTAATAATTCCGGACATTTGGAGCAATCAGCAGTCTTGGTATTGGCGACGGTGCCCCATCCTGCGGCGCTCAATAATAATACGAAAAAAACTCCACTAAAAATGCTTTTAATACGCCAAAACACAATCATTGATTACCTTTCTTCCCTAGAAGATCATAAAGGTACATTAAAAATCAATACTCACAATAGAAAGGGAGTTTAATTATGAATAATGTTCTTTTGGCAAGTTTCCTTGCACTTACTTTAGCGCCTGCACAGGCAGCGATCACCACCTGTAACGATGCCCTCACTGCATTGAAACCAAAAGGCGAGGCTTGTCTTCAAATTGCAAATCAACAACAAAGAACTGCTTGTTTTGATCAAGCGCCATCTAAAGCAGGGATTTCTCAAGAGTTAATGCAAAAATGTGGTCAAGGTGGACCATTAGATCAATTAAAAAATACACTCATGTCTCAAGAGAAAGCCAAATACCCAACTCAAGTTTCCGGTTTTAATAGTAACCAAGGTCCAAAAAATGGACCAAACAATGGACCAGGTAACATGAGCCCAGGTGCGAATAACCAAGGACCAAACAATGGACCTAGTAACATGAACCAAGGTCCAGGCAACGTGAACCAAGGTCCAGGCAACACAAACCAAGGTCCAGGCAACATGAACCAAGGTCCAGGCAACATGAACCAAGGTCCAGGCAACATGAACCAAGGTCCAGGTAACATGAACCAAGGTCCAGGTAACATGAACCAAGGTCCAGGTAACATGAACCAAGGTGGCAATAATAACGGTGGATCACAAGTTGCTCCTTGGCCAGTGGCTCAATGCCAAGCTCAAGTGGGTAAATTACGTTCATTTGCTGAAGGTTGTTTAAAAGAAAAAGATCAAGCTAAACGTTGTGCTTGTATTAAAGGTGCTGATGCACAATTCCCTGTAGGCTTTTTCAAAGGTGCATGTGATTCAACATTTAATCCAATCAAAAATGAATTCATCGGCAAAGAACACAAAGCTTATCCTACTCAACAAGCTTGTTTTAACTAAGCCAATTCAAACTCATTAATTGAAGGGTAAAGGCAATTTGTCTTTACCCTTTTTTTTATCTCCATCGCTCATGTAAAATTTACAATTATTCAAAGATCTATTTTTCTTTAACTCTAGGAATTCCTATGTTAGACCCTGCGCATTAGGGGTAATAATAAAATGAAATTTAGTCGTTTGCAGTCATTATGGATTGCGTCTTTTGTTGTGTCTTTTCTTTCACCAAGTGCATTCGCTGATCGTTGGGATGCTACTAATGATCCTTCAAACATGGATCCAAGCTTTGTTTATCAGCTAAAGCAATTGCCATTAGAAGGAAAATTGGATTTTACACCTTGGTCTGAAACCTATTGGGCAAGTAAACAGGGGAGTATTAATATTCGTTGGAATCAGCCTAATCCAGTAGGCTTTGATTACACATCTCCTTCTCGTGCAGAAGTGATGAGCATGAGCCGTGATCAATTAGCTCGTCTTTCCCCTTCTGAAAAATACGATATTTTTATGGGTAGATATGATTATCCCCTTAAAAAAGAAGTGGAAGGAATTGCCTCTAGATCAGCTAAATGGTGGTCGGGTATTTGTGATGGTTGGTCGCTTGCGGCTTTGCAATATAAAGAGCCAAAAGCCATTGATATGAATAATCCTGATGGTGTGATCGTTCCATTTGGCGCTTCCGATGTGAAGGGCTTGATGAGCTATGCAGCTGCAAGACATTTTCAAGTGGTAAGCAAACAAGTAGGCGGACGCTGCACCGGTGTGGGCAGAATTTTTGGTAATCCAGCTTGTGCAGATATTAATGCTGGATCTTTACATGTGATTTTAGCCAATCAATTAGGAATTAAAAAACAAGGATTCGTCAGCGAAGTGGACTTAAGTCCACAAATTTGGAATCAAGCAACCTTTGGATTTGAATCTAAAATCATTGGTTCTGCAACGCCTGAAGCCGGATCCTATGGAGTTCGCGTGCAATCCACATTGTTTTATGCAGATGAGCTCGATAAATCTAGCTGGGAACCTGTAGTTGGAACTGCAAATAATGTAGTGGGTAAATTAGAAATGGATTACATCCTTGATCTGGATTCCTCAGGAAATATCATTGGTGGAAAGTTCATCGGAAAAGAACATCCTGATTTCGTATGGTTGCCAACTAACCATCTAGAGTTTAAAGATTACTTAGATGGAATCAACAAGATCTACGTTCCAAACTAGTTCAGAAGCCAGAAGAGTCATTTTCTTCGATGGTGAGTGTAATCTTTGTAATCAATGGGTTGATTTTCTTCTACGTTTGCTCAAGCGACGTTCGAAAGAATCAACCCATTTTTCATTTCAGTTAGCATCCCTTCAAGGTAAAACTGCGCAGTCAATTTTTGCATCTGCAGGTAGATTGGATTTAATTAAGCCGCCCTATACTTCGGTAGTTTTATATCAAAGAGTGGCTGGCACGGTTAGCGAGTCCGAGTTTTTCACAGAATCTGAAGCCTTGCTTAGAATCTTTTCAGAACTTGAATTTCCTTGGTCTCTCTTAAGAACTTTTAGAATGATTCCTAGATTTATCCGAGATTCTATTTATCGATGGATCGCCAGGTATCGTATCAGTTGGTTTGGTAGACGCGCTACTTGTCGAGTTCCAACTCTTCAGGAGAAAGCTTACTTTCTTGATTAGCTCCCAAGAACTATTTAAGCAGATTCTTTGCGGCGGAGCTCTCCAGGATAAATTACTAGGAGCAGAGCTCTCCTTTGAACAATTAGAGTGGTTAAACGAAGAGTTTCGTTTAGATCAAGTTCCTGAATTACCAGGACGTGCATTCGTAGAGAATTTACCATCTCAAACTTCGATGAGTGGATTTCCAAAAAAAGCTAAATTAATCTTAGAAAATGAAGAGGGATACCGAGAGCGCGGGCGATTGCTTCATTATTTTGCCAATCATGAGCTACTCGCCATTGAAACCATGGCATTAACTCTCCTTCGA
>CANBTI010000080.1 GCA_947372355.1 Bdellovibrionales bacterium
TTTTTGAAGGGAGAACTCATCCAACCATGAAGAGTGCGTGATCCCATGGACGTTGCGCATTGGTTGATCAGTTTAAACAAATCCTCTGAATCTAAATGGTTGTGAGTGTGTGGACCAACGATCAATCGATCACTCTCGTATAATGAAACCGGCTCATGAAGATGAGAAATAGTTTCTAAGCCTTGAGATTTTAAAACATATTGAATGAGTAGCGAAACAGCTTTTTGAGCCTCTTCATTTTCTAAGAGTGGATGCAAAACAGCGCGTGAATATTGTTTTTTTAAAAATGAAGCAGTATCGGCATCCGCAATCCAATTATGAGGAATTTCTTCAATCAAGGTATTTTCTTGAGATTGAAATTTTTCAATGAGCTCAATGGGCGTTTTAGAAGAATATTTTAAAAAATGACGTACATAAAAAAGCGCGTTTTCAGCAAGTAATGCCTCAAAAGTAAGTGCATGAGAAACTTTCACTTCTCCAGTTGCTGGTTCTAATAATGCTAGAATCCAATTCTTTCCGTCTTGCGCGATGGTTCCTAAAAAGCGTGATTCCGCTTTTCCTGAAAGTTCAAATTGAACAGCGGGAGTAAAAGTGCGAACGATCTGGCGATCGACAATTCCTTTAACGGAATCTGCATCTTGCCCTGGGGGTAAAAATTGTTCTGCAATCGAAACTTTTTTCCCAGCATTGAGTAACTTTTGTATGTAATTGGTGGAGCTATGATACGGAATGCCTGCCATCGGAACAGGATTATCGCTACGTTTATCCCGTGATGTGAGTGTGATTCCTAAAATGGGAGCGGCATCAACGGCGTCTTGCCCGAAGAGCTCGTAAAAATCTCCCATGCGAAAAAATAAAAGCGCATCGCCTGCCGTATCCTTTAGCTTCATAAATTGCTTCATGAGTGGAGTGCTGCATTCTGGTGCGAGAGGATCGAATTTAAATGGAGTTCTCCCTATAGACATGTGGCAACAGGGTTATCTCATCAAAAGTAAAATGGGAAGAGAGATGGCGGCGCGTTATGTGTTAAGCTCTTTCCATGAATAAAACAGCTCTCATTACTGGTGCATCTTTAGGGATTGGTCTTGAATTTGCTAAGATTTTTGCAAAAAACAATCATGATTTAGTTTTGGTGGCGAGAAGTGCGGATAAATTAAATGCACTCTCAAACGAAATTACCAGCGCAAATCCCAATGTAAAAGTGCTCGTGATTTCAATGGATCTATCCATTCCCAATTCAGGACTCGAAATTTTTAATGAACTGAAACAAAAAAACATTCAAATCGATGTGCTCGTGAACAATGCAGGATTTGGTGACTATGGTTTTTTCCATGAATCTAAACTCGAGCGCCAACTTCAAATGATTGATCTCAATGTGCGTTCTCTCACGGAACTCACTCATTTATTCGGCAAATTAATGGTAGCCCGTAAAGAGGGAAAAATCTTAAATGTAGCTTCTACGGCGGCTTTTCAGCCTGGTCCACTTCTTAGTGTTTATTATGCAACTAAGCACTTTGTTTTGGCCTTTAGTGAAGGCTTGGCAAATGAGTGGAAGGATTATGGCGTCACGGTGAGTGTGCTTTGTCCGGGCCCAACGGAAAGCGGATTTCAAGACGCTGCAAACATGGGGAATAGTAAATTATTTAAAAATTTCAAAATGCCCACCTCTCATGATGTTGCCCAATATGGTTATGAAGCTCTGATGGCTGGAAAAACAGTTGCGGTTCATGGAACCATGAACAAAATTCTCTCCACTACAGTGAGTTTCATGCCACGAAAAATGATCACGAATATTACTCGTAAAATTCAAGACAGGATCTAATTTTAGCGAGATGAGCATTGCGTTAATTTCTTTCAGCGCCTTTCTCAGATTCCACTAAAAATTGATCTCATTTTGTGCTACTTCTTTAGTACTTAAAAAACCAAATCGGGGCCGGATTTATACCGTCACTCCGGGAAGGACAAAAATGAATTCTGATCTAAAAACTGAGTCTGAATCAGTCGTCACCACCCCAAAAAAAGTTCACGTAAAAACCTTCGGCTGCCAAATGAATGTAGCTGATTCCGAACGCATGCTTGCGCTCATGGTTGAAAAAGGAATGGTTCCCACTTCAGAAGTGAAGGAAGCCGATCTCATCATCATCAACGGTTGTTCTGTACGCGATAAAGCGGTTCATAAAGCAGTTTCATTTTTAGGTGAGCAACAAGTTTTGAAAAATAAACATCACGGAAAAAACAATCGTGGCGTGGTGGTCACTCGTAAACCGCCGATCATCGCTCTTGGCGGCTGTGTAGGACAGCTCGATAAAGGCGAAATTTTTGCTCGTGCACCTTATCTTGATTTCGTGTTTGGTCCGGATGCCATTGATCATCTACCGGAACTCGTTCACAAAGCTGAAATGGGCGAAAAACATTTTGTTCAAACCGTATTTGATAAAACATTAGCGTATTCAACTTCTACTAAAGTTCACGGCGCAAAAGCGGCCGCATTTGTAAACATCATGAAGGGTTGCGATAAGTATTGCACTTACTGCATTGTTCCTTTCACCCGTGGTCGTGAAAAATCACGCACCATCAATGAAGTGATGGAAGATTTAGTGGATCTAGTTTCTAAAGGTGTTCGCGAAGTCACTCTTCTTGGACAAAATGTGAATTCATTTGGTAAGGGCAATGAAAACGTAAATGGGTACGAGCCTAAAGAGCTACACAACGTGATCGGAAAAGTAGGACCCCGCGCCGGCGAAGAAAATCTTCCTCAATTGATTTACGCCATTGAAAGAGAACCTCGTTTGGCAAAATTAAAACGTTTACGTTTTACCTCTTCACATCCACTGGATTTCAGTGATGAGTTGATTGAATGTTTTGTAAAATGCACAAAACTCGCCAAACACTTACATTTGCCAGTGCAATCTGGATCCAATCGCGTTCTCACCAAAATGGGACGCCATCATCAAATTGAGCACTACATCTCTCAAATGAAGCGTTTGAAACAACTCGTTCCTGAAGTGGGTCTATCCACAGATTTGATCGTAGGATTCCCAACTGAAACGGAAGAAGAATTCCAAGAAACGATCAAGCTTCTCGATGCAGTTCAATACGATAATATTTTTGCATTCGCTTATTCTCCACGTCCTGGCACTCGTGCCGCTAAAATGGATGATGATGTTCCGGCAAGTGTGAAAAATCGTCGCTTGAATGAATTACTTCAGCATCAGTTAGTGATCTCAAAAAAAATGTACAGCGATCGTATTGGCCAAGTGATGGAAGTGATGGTGGAACAAATTGCCAAAACTCAGAACATGATTCATGAGGGTGAAACAGGCCGCGTGTGGACCGCCCGCACCACTTGCAATCGCCCGGTAAATTTCATTGATCACACGAATCGAAATTACCTTGGTCAATTTTTAACCGTAAAAATTACTGGAGCCACTTCACTTTCACTCAGTGGTGAATTGATTCATGATCCAAGTTTTGCTGAATCTTCAGAAAATAAATACACGAGCACTTATAGCACGAGCGAAATTGTTCAATAACGAAAGGTCTTAACCCATGATTTTACCCCACAAAGGCATAGAGCCAAAAATTGATGATAGTTGTTTTGTATCACCCAGCGCCGATATCATCGGTGATGTTGAAATAGGCGAAGGAAGTTCGGTTTGGTTCCAAGTGGTGATTCGTGGAGATGTGAATAAGATTCGCATCGGAAAACGCACCAATATTCAAGATGGAGCAGTACTTCACGTGACTCGCGATAAACCACCGATGAAAGGTGCGCCTCTCACATTGGGAGATGACATCACTCTTGGTCACCGGGTAACACTTCATGGATGTACTTTGAAAAATAGAATTTTAGTGGGAATGGGCGCTACTATTTTGGATGGTGCCGTGATTGATGATGATTCGATTGTGGCCGCGGGCGCACTGATCACCAAAGATAAAGTGTTTCCTCCGAAGAGTTTAATTCAAGGATCTCCTGCAAAAGTGGTGAGAACACTCACAGCAGATGAAATTGCGTTATTAAAAATTTCAGCTAACAACTATGTTGGAGATGCTGAATTTTACAATAAAGAATATGAAGAACTTTTTGGTGGAGATGATTGCGGACACGATCATGCGGATGGAGAGGGTTGTAACGAGTGAGCTCTGCGGTAAAAGTATCTGCAAGTGAAATTGTGGCGATTGGAGAAAAAGCTCCTTTCGTGCATTTGCACGTTCACACGCAGTATAGTTTTCTTTATTCCACGATCAAAGTAAAAGAGCTCATCACGCGCGCGAAGCAAGAAAACATGCCTGCAGTGGCGATGACCGATACCAATAACGTATTCGGAGCGATTGATTTTTATTTTGCCTGTAAAGATGCTGGAATTAAGCCCATCATCGGTTGTGAGTTAGTTTATTGTCCGGATGGCCGAGATCAGGTTTTTGAAGAGAAGGGTGGCCATAAGGGCAAACAACTCCATTCCTTGGTGGTTCTTTGTAAGAACAAAAACGGTTATGAAAATTTATGTAAATTGCTCACCCAAGCCTACAAAGATGGTGCGAGCAATAAAACCAATCTCAGTGATTTGATCCGTGGTGTTTGTGATCGTGAGTTACTAAATCTTTACGGGGATGATCTCATTGTTCTCAGTTCTTCGATTCGTGGAGAAATCGGTTATAAACTCATGACCTCGCAGGATGAAGAAGCGAGCAAGACTATTGAATGGTTTAAGAATCGTTTCAAAGATGATTTCTATCTTGAAGTCGTGGATAACGGCTTACCCGAACAAGAATCAGTGAATCAGCGATTAACTGAAATGGCCAATCAGCATGGGGTTGAGCTCGTGGGTACGAGTGATTGTTATTATCTGGATCCAAAATCAGCTGAAGCGCACGAACTTCTTCAATGCATTCCACTGGGAAGAACTCTTGATTTCGGACGTCCTAAGAGTTTAGTCCCTCCTGAGTTTTATTTTAAAACCGGCGCGGTGATGAAAGAACGTTTGGAATCTTTTCCAGGTGCTTTTGAAAACACTTTAAAGATTGCAGATAAGTGTAATGTAACTTTTAAGTTTAAAGATGATCAGGGCAAAGCGATTTACCATCTGCCCAATTTTCGCCCTTTAGGTGTTGAAAAGGGATCTAATTTTGATGAGATTCAATTTTTTAAAGATCAAACGCGTGATGGGTTGGCAAAACGTTTTTTAGAGCCTCACTTTGTTGGTCCTGAGGGAAGAAAGCATTTACCGAATTGGGATGAGTTAGAAAAAGAATACATTGATCGGCTAGAGATTGAACTGGCGATGATTGAGAAAACCGGCTTCGCTGGTTATTTTTTAATCGTTTCTGATTTTATTCGTTGGGCGAAAGATCAAGGAATTCCAGTGGGCCCGGGTCGTGGATCGGGTGCGGGGTCACTTGTTGCCTATTCCCTAGATATTACCGATATCGATCCACTTGAATTCAAGTTACTCTTTGAGCGATTCATTAATCCAGAGCGTGTATCGATGCCCGATTTCGATATCGATTTTTGTCAGGAAAAACGCGGTCGCGTGATCGAGTACGTAGAACAAAAATACGGAAAAGAAAATGTTTCTCAGATTATCACCTTTGGTAAACTTCAGGCCAAGGCGGTAGTGAAAGATGTAGGCCGTGTTCTCGGATTGGCTTTTGCTGAAACTGATCAAATCACCAAACTTTTCCCCGATGAGCTCAACATCAAATTAAAAGATGCTTATGATAATTCGCCTGATCTTCGGGCAAAAATAGATTCTGATCCGAAGCTCAGTAAAATTTGGGAATACTCCCTTCAACTCGAAGGCTTAACCCGAAACGCCGGCATGCATGCTGCGGGTGTGATCATCACCGAAGAGCCAATTGTTTCTTATTGCCCGCTTTATGTTTCTAAAGATGGCGATTACGTCACTCAATTTGATAAGGATTATTCTGAAAAGATTGGTCTTATTAAATTCGATTTCTTGGGACTCAAAACCCTCACCGTAATTGATAATGCGGTGAAGTTCATTCATGCCCAAAAAGAATTTGAAAAATTTGATTTAAAAGAAATTTCTTTTCGCGATCAAAAAGTTTTTGATCTGATTTCTAGCGGTAATACGAATGGGGTTTTCCAAATTGAATCCGATGGGATGAAGGATCTTTGTAAACGGATCGTTCCTAATTCACTTGAAGATCTCACCGCGATCAATGCTCTTTACCGTCCGGGTCCGTTAGGCTCAGGCATGGTGGATGATTTCATCGATCGTAAACATGGTCGTCTTGAAACTAAATACGAGTTACCGGAACTGGAATCGATTCTGAAAGATACCTACGGCGTGATCTTGTACCAAGAGCAAGTGATGCAAACGGCTCGAGATGTGGCCGGTTATTCCCTCGGGCAAGCCGACATGCTCAGGCGTGCGATGGGTAAGAAAAAAGCCGATGAGATGGCGAAGCACAAAGAGATTTTCATCAAAGGTGCGGCCGAACGCCATGTGGATGCCAAAAAAGCAGATGCACTTTTTGATTTGCTCGCGAAATTTGCGGATTACGGATTTAATAAATCCCATTCTGCTGCTTACGGTGTGATCACATATCAAACCGGATATTTAAAAACCCATTTTCCAGTAGAGTTCATGGCAGCACTCCTCACTACCGAAATGGCGGATACGGATAAACTCGCGAAATACACCAATGATGCGCGTTCCATGGGGATTACGGTGTTACCACCGGATGTGAATCGGTCTTCCCAGTATTTCACGGTTGAACAATTGCCTGTGGCGATTAATGGATTTTCTAAAGCAATTCGATTTGGGTTAGAGGCCATCAAAGGCGTGGGTGGAGCCGCCGTGGAAACCATTTTAGAAGCACGTGCGAACGGTGCTTTCGAATCCATTTTAGATCTTTGTAAGCGCGTTTCCATGCGTCGAGTGAATAAAAAAGTTTTAGAGTCGCTCATTTTATCCGGAGGGATGGATTCCATGATTGAGGGAACTAACCTTAATCGTGCTTCCTTATTTGCATCGATTGAAAATTTAATTTCATACGGACAAAGTGAACAAGCGAAAGCAGAACTCGGACAAAGTTCTTTATTTGATGATTTTAAGGCAGAAGAAGTTCGTTTGTCTGCACCGATTGACGCCATCATCAAACGAGAAACCGATTGGCCATTGCCGAGAAAATTACTGAGTGAAAAACAGGTTTTAGGGTTTTTCATTTCAGGGCATCCGATGCAAAACTGGCAAAGCATTTGTAAAGATTGGATTGGCAATAGTACGGATTCGATTAAAGCCCTGGCAGCGAATGCACCAGTGGTGAAGCAAGCCGAACCTCAATGGGGCGCGGGTGGAATGAATCGTCCGAAGCGCAAAGAAGTGAAGTTTGCTGGGATCATTGGTGAGTTTAAAGAAATCATGACCAAAAAGGGTTCCAAGATGGCTTTCATGCAAGTGGAAGATATGGAGGGCAGAATCGAAGTGATCGCCTTTCCTGAGTTTTTCGCTAACCATCTTGAAATTTTAACGATGGCAAAGGATGCGCCGGAGCCAATGTTGATCACGGGTGAATTAGATATTAAAGACGGTGAAGCAAAAATTCTAGCCAACAAAATTGAACGATTGGAAGATGCTCATTCAGGCAGAGTCGTGACGGTCATGGTGGAGCTGGATCCTGCAATGGTTGCCGTTGAACAACTTCGTTCATTTAAGCAATTTATCCTGCAAAATAGAGGAAAATCTACGGTGAAGCTAAAGTTCCAAGCCTCTGATTGGAACGCTCATATGGATCTTCCAGCGCAACTCAAGGTAGAAGGTACCCCTCAGTTTGCTGCAGGGGTGAATAAGATATTTGGTCAAATAGTTGCAAGATTACTCTAGTGTACGTTATTATTAAAGAATGAGGTCTAAAAAAAGCTATCGGATTTCCGCCCGCTTTAAAGATATTTTAGACGTTTTGCTAAAGGCAAAAAAAAGCCGTGATAATTTTTTATGGCGTTCCAGCCAACGTAAAACGATCCCGATTCTCATCCAACAAATTCATGCAGAAGATAATACAGTGGAGATCACCCTTCAAAAAAATGAAGGAGTGGTGATCAATGAAAAAGAAGAACTTTATCTAAAATTAGCCGCTCGAGATTCCGCATTTAAAACAAAAGTGCAACGCATATCAAAGGATTCAATTGTTTTAGAGTTTCCGGATGAAATTGCATTATCAGAAAATCGTTTTGAAAATCGACAATATTTCCAACCCAATGATGAAAAGTTAGTTCAAATAAAAAAAGTTAGAAATAATGTTTCATCCCTGAGTGAGCGTTTTTTTGAATTACTGGTTTCTGATATCAGTCAAACAGGAATTGCTTTGTTTTTAACTCCTGCTCAATCTGAAAATTTTAAAATAAATGATTATATTTTACTCGATGCACTTGGATCTTTTCGTATTAATCCGGCAATTACGGGAGAAATTGTTTTTAAGATTCCTCATGCTTTAGGCGCTAAAATTGGGATTCAATTCAGTAAAAAAATTCCTAAAGTTACTTTTGATCGTTTTTGTGTGCGTGAAAAAAGTTTTTCCATCAATGAAGAACAAATTGTGAGAACGCAGGAATTTCGAAAAAATGTTCATGAGCGATTGGATGAGATTTTAAAAACTTTGGTGTTGCGTAGAAATTTTCTCAATGTATTTGAACGATTGGATATGCGCCAGATCGAACATCAATATTTGAAACAACACCTCTATTTTCTCTCCGAAGTGATGTGCGGTTTAGGAACCAAGTTAGGTTGGGTTACTGAGCTCACCATGGATAAATTAATTTATTCGGCATGTTTGCATGATGCTCGTTATTTTAGCGTGCCAAAACTGGCTAAAATCCCTTCTTTAAAGGCCTTTGAAAAAGTGAAAAAAACACTCACTCCAGATGAGCAAAATGTATATATGGAAGGGCCAATCTTTGCTACCGATTTGGCTCGTCATGATATTGAAGCTTATCCAGATGCTTCTAAAATATTAATTCAGCAAAAAGAGTTACCTGATGGCTCGGGTTTTCCTTATGGAATCACCACTTCTCAATTTTTGCCCTTATCTTGCTTGTTTATTGTGAGCCATTACTTTGTAGATTACGTTTTCACTCATCAAGATTGGAGTGTTACGGATTTCATTAAAACGCACGAAAAAACACTCAAAGGCATTTACTTTCAAAAAGTGTTTCAGGCGATGTCTCGATAAAAAGCGTAGCTGGATTATGCGAGTTCATTTCATTTGCTGAGCCTTGCTCAGCCGTTGAAATGAACTCGCAACTTTAGCACTCACGCGCTTTGGATCACAGTGTCTTATGCGGTAAACTTTCAATTCTTCCCGCATTCGTGATTTCCACGAAATCTAATTTGCGTTGAAGTTCTTTGATGTTGATGGCGCCGGCGTAGGTGAGTCCGGAGCGTAATCCGCCGATGATATCTGCAAAAATTGCATCTTCATCTTCACGGTATTTCACTTCGGTTTGCACGCCTTCTGCGGTTTTCCATTCTGGCATGGCTTTACCATTAAAATTTTCTTGAGCTTCAGAAGAGGCCATTCCGCGGTAAAGTTTAATCTTACGTTCAACGCCGCTTGCATCTTTACGTGTGATCACTTCACCGGGTGTAGGACGAGTGCCGGCGAGCATTCCGCCCACCATCACAAAATCAGCACCAAAAGCGAGTGCTTTTACGATATCTCCTGAAGTGCGAATTCCACCATCGGCCACGATCGAGCGATCCGCACGCGCGCACATTTGAACAGAGGTGAGGGTAGGAACACCGAAACCGGTTTTGATACGGGTGCTACACACGGATCCGCCGCCGATGCCTACTTTTAAAATATCAGCCCCGCAAGAAGCGAGATAATCAGCGCCTGCGTAGGTGGCAATATTTCCGGCCATGATGCAACGATCACCTAAAAGCGCGCGTAATTCTTTTAACATTTTACCGATGTATTTTGCATGGGCATGGGCCACATCCACACAAAAATAATCAGCCCCTGCATCGCGAAGTGCCGCTGCACGTTCTAATTCGGAAGTGGAAGCACCCACGGAGACAAAAGTTTTAGCCGGAGATTTTTTAAATTCAGCTACGTTTTGTTCAATCGTGAGAAAGCGGTGGAGAACACCGATTCCGCCTTTGCTGGCCATGAAGTTTGCCATTTCAGCACCCGTTACGGTATCCATGTTGGCACTCATCACGGGGAGCCCGAGCGTGAGTTTTCCCGTTCGATCGGTGACTTCTGTGCTCACCATTTTTCTAGATTCGTAGTGGTTGTATGAGGGGATGAGTAAAATATCATCGAAGGTGAACGCGCGAGTAGACATAAGGATGGTGCTCTCTCTCTGGGTGTTTAGTTCTCTAGAGAAAGAGTAGCTCAAAAAAATGGCAGACTCGCAGTGTTAATTGATTTAGACCAAAAATGGGGTTTAATTAAACTAACTATAACTGAATGAAGTAGGACTTCGGTCGCACGAAGGTTAACTCTAATATATCGAATATAAAGTATCCGAAGTGATTGGTTAATTACCAATAAAAATGGAAAGCCTTCCTGTTTTTACTGGGATGCAATAAAATTTATTAACCAACTTTTAATTTTACATCAGGGTTTAATTTTTCATAAAAATTGATGAGCCTATCCGTTGAAAATTCATCAAGTCGATTATGTAAAATTTTGCTTACCTTACCTTCATCAATTCCAATGATCTCAGCCATTTCGCGTTGGGATATTTTCTTTACCAAAATATAACCTACAAATTTTTGTTGAAGATCGTGGCGGAACTTCTCAAGAGGAGTAGGGTTTTCGGGCATGCCAAGGGTACCCTCAATGTTTTCTAGTTTCTTTAAAGCCCTTTTAATTTCATCTTCAGATGGAAATGCCATATTACCTCCGATGAGCGTTCACCACGCCAATATAAATTTGATTGTCCTCAAGCAGCCAAACAAGCCGGTACAATTTTCCTTTTAGCTCCATTTTATCTTCAGTAAAATAGGTAAACGGAGGATTAGTATCATCCGGAATTACGATGAGGCCATCTAGTTTTTTAACCAATTAAAATAATCTCATCTGTAATACTTTCAGCATGTTTCCCTTCATAATGTGGATCAATAATTACTTTATTGATCCGTTTAAAGTTAAACTTAATACTAATGTCGTATTCGCGGCGTGCCACAGGTATATTTTAACAATACTTACCAGATTTGGCAAGTATATAAATTTCATTTATTT